>CAZUVO010000037.1:14197-24877 GCA_964623955.1 uncultured Rhizobiaceae bacterium | reverse complement strand
TCATCGTCTTTCCCGGCTCGAATTGCGACCGCGACATCAAGGTCGCGCTCGAAGCCGCGACCGGCAGCGCGCCCGCCATGGTGTGGCATGGCGATGGCGAGCTGCCCGATTGCGACCTGATCGCGTTGCCGGGCGGTTTTTCCTATGGCGATTATCTGCGCTCGGGCGCGATGGCGGCCAATTCGCCGGTCATGCGCGCCGTGATCGCGGCGGCGAAGCGCGGCGTGCGCGTGCTCGCCATCTGCAACGGCTTCCAGGTCGCCACCGAGGCCGGCCTCCTGCCCGGCGTGCTGATGCCTAACGCGTCGCTGCAATTCGTCTGCAAGGACGTGCTGCTGCGGGTGGAGACGGTGGAGAGCGAATTTACCGGCAATTACGCCGAAGGCGATGTGGTGCGCATGCCGATCGCCCACCGCGACGGAAATTATTTCGCGCAAGGTCCTGAATTGGATGCGCTCGAAGGCGAGGGCCTCGTCGCCTTCCGCTACTGCGACGCAGGGGGAGACCTGTCGGACGACAGCAATCCCAACGGCTCGGCGCGCAACATCGCCGGCATCTTCAACAAGGAGCGCACCATTCTCGGCATGATGCCCCACCCCGAACGCCTGGCCGATGCGCGCCTCGGCGGCATCGACGGCAAGGCCATGTTCGACGGCCTCGTGGCGGCTTTGGCGTGAGCGGGATGGGCGCATGAGCAGTGAGACTCCCGCACCGGAAACCGCGCCCGACGCGGAGACCATCGCCGCGCACGGCCTCAGCGAAGACGAATATGCTCTCATAGAGAAGCGCATGGGCCGCGCGCCGAACATGACCGAGCTCGGTATTTTCTCGGTGATGTGGAGCGAGCATTGCTCCTACAAATCCTCGCGCCTGTGGCTCAAGAAGCTGCCGACCGAAGCGGCCTGGGTGATCTGCGGCCCGGGCGAGAATGCCGGGGTGATCGATATCGGCGACGGCCAGGCGGCGATCTTCAAGATGGAGAGCCACAACCACCCCTCCTTCATCGAGCCCTATCAGGGCGCGGCGACCGGCGTCGGCGGCATCTTACGCGACGTGTTCACCATGGGCGCGCGCCCGGTGGCCAATATGAACGCGCTCCGCTTCGGCGACCCGGCCCATGCCAAGACGCGTCATCTCGTCTCCGGCGTCGTCGCCGGCATCGGCGGCTATGGCAATTGCATCGGCATCCCGACCATCGGCGGCGAGTGCAATTTCCACACCGCCTATGACGGCAATATTCTGGTCAACGCCATGACGGTCGGCCTTGCCGACAAGGAGCGCATCTTCTATTCCGCCGCCGCCGGCATCGGCCATCCGGTGGTCTATGTCGGCTCCAAGACCGGGCGCGACGGCATCCATGGCGCGACCATGGCCTCGGCCGAGTTCGACGCCGATTCCGACGAAAAGCGCCCGACCGTCCAGGTCGGCGACCCGTTCACCGAAAAGCTGGTGATGGAGGCCTGCCTCGAGCTGATGGCGACCGATGCGATCCTCGCAATCCAGGATATGGGCGCGGCGGGACTGACCTGCTCCTCGGTCGAGATGGTGAGCAAGGGCGGCACCGGGATCGAGCTCGATCTCGACCGGGTGCCGACCCGCGAAGTCGGCATGACGCCCTATGAGATCATGCTGTCGGAAAGCCAGGAGCGCATGCTGATGGTGCTCAAGCCCGGCTCGGAGGAACTCGCGCGCGGCATTTTCGAGAAATGGCAGCTCGATTTCGCCATCGTCGGCAGCATTACCGATTCAGGCCGCATGGTGCTGAAGAGCGGCAACCAAATCGTCGGCGATCTGCCGGTCTCGCCCCTGGTCGACGATGCGCCGATTTACGACCGCCCGCATGAGCGCCACGAACGGCCCGCGCCGATTGCGGCCGCCGAGCTGACGGCGGATATCGCGCCGCTCGAAGCGCTGCGCACCCTGCTCGCCGCGCCCGATCTCTGCGCCAAGCGCTGGATCTGGGAGCAATATGACCACATGGTCATGGCCGATACGATCCTCCGGCCCGGCGGCGATGCCGGGGTGGTGCGGGTGCATGGCACGAGTAAGGGCCTCGCCATCAGCACCGACTGCACGCCGCGCTATTGCTTCGCCCATCCGGAAAGCGGCGGCGCCCAGGCGGTGGCGGAAACCTGGCGCAATCTGACCGCAGTCGGCGCCAGGCCGCTCGCCATCACCGACTGCCTCAATTTCGGCAGCCCCGAGCGGCCCGAAGTGATGGGCCAGTTCATCGGCTGCATCGAGGGCATGGCGGCGGCCTGCGAGGCGCTCGATTTCCCTGTCATTTCCGGCAATGTTTCCTTCTACAACGAGACCGAGGGTGTTGGCATCCTGCCGACACCGGCGATCGGCGGCGTCGGGATGATCGACGATATCGACCGCATGGCGCGCATCGCCTTCGCCGCGCCGGGCGAACATATCCTCCTGATCGGCGAAACCACGGGCCATCTCTCCGCCTCGATCTATGCCCGCGAGCTGATCGGCCGCGAGGACGGCCCGCCGCCGGAGATCGACCTCGCAACGGAACGGCGCAACGGCGATTTCGTGCGCGGGCTGATCGAACAAGGGCGCGTTACCGCCTGCCATGATGTTTCCGATGGCGGCCTGTTGGTGGCGGTGGCGGAAATGGCCCTCGCCGCCCTCGGCGAAGGGCGCGACATCGGCGCGCAGATCGATCTGCCGGCGGGCGATATTCCGCCCGCCGCCTGGTGTTTCGGCGAGGATCAGGCGCGCTATATCGTCACCGCCCCGGAAAACGCCGCGCAAGCCATACTCGACGACGCCGCCAAGGCGAAAATACCCATCAATTCCATAGGGTTGAGCGGCGGGGCCACGTTGACACTGGGCTCCTCCGATGCCATATCCCTGGATGAACTCAAGCGCGCCCATGAAGACTGGCTGCCGGACTATATGGCGGCCACGGACGGGCGTAGCGGCTCCGGAGACTGAATTATGGCGATGGATTCCGCCGAAATCGTGCAATTGATCCAGGAGGGCATCCCCGACGCGGAAGTCCGGATCGACGACCTCAGAGGCGACGGCGATCATTATGCGGCGTTCGTCTCTTCCGCGAGCTTCAAGGGAAAATCACGCATTCAGCAGCATCAAATGGTCTACAAGGCGCTCAAGGGCCGCATGGGCGATCAGCTCCATGCGCTGGCGCTAAAAACCGAAGTGCCCGCCGAGGGCTGATTTCGGCGGTTACAGAATATCGAAGGAATGAATCGATGACCGACAATCCCGTAACCCAGCGCATCAAGCAGACGATCGACAGCAGCGATGTGGTGCTGTTCATGAAAGGTACGCCGGTATTTCCGCAATGCGGCTTCTCCGCCACTCTGGTGCAGGTGCTTTCGCTCATGGGCGTCAAGTTCAAGGGCTTCGACGTGCTCGAGGACCCGGAAGTGCGCGAGGGCATCAAGAGCTTCAGCGAGTGGCCAACGATCCCGCAGCTCTATGTCAAAGGCGAATTCGTCGGCGGCTGCGATATCGTGCGCGAAATGTATGAATCCGGCGAGCTGACCGAATTTCTCACCTCGCACGGCGTCGAGCAGCAGCCCCGCGCCTGACATGACGGGCGTGGAATGAAAGCGCCCGCAACAGCTGAACCTGGAGCGATCCGGGGCTATCACGCGCATATCTATTACGACCGCGAAACGCGGCGCGATGCGGCGGAGCTCCGCGCGGCCCTGGGCGCGCAGTTCGAGGTGACGCTCGGACGCTGGCGCGACGAACCGGTCGGCCCGCATCCGCAAGCGATGTATCAGGTCGCCTTCGCACCGGAAATTTTCGCGGAATTCGTTCCCTGGCTGATGCTCAACCGCCGCGGCCTCACCATCCTGGTGCATCCCAACACCGGCCAGGACGTGCCCGACCATGCGGATTTCCCGCTCTGGCTCGGCGAAAAGCTCGACCTCGACATCGCAAAACTCGGGCCCCCCGGCACCAGCGCGTCTTAGTTTAGTTGCCCCTCAAACGCCGGGCGGGCGCGTCCGCGCCCTTGGCTACCTCGTATTAACTCGGGCGCGCGGTCGCGCTTGCCGGAATGCGATAGGCATTCCGGTTGGGGGTACCGTTTGGACAAATTCTAGTGGGTTCGCTCCAGCGCTGGGCAGGCACGCTTGCCGGAATGCTAGGCACAATCCGGATCTCGTCGGCCTAAATTCGGCTCCGGTAACTATGCTCAGTTCGGGCCGATCAGGAGGCGGGCGTTAAGCGGTTGCACCGGGCGCGCGTTGGGCGCGGCGGCGGCCTCGAATTTGGCGATCTGTCCGGCGCTCATGCTGATCGGCTCGGAGAGCACGAACCAGCGCACATTCTCGCTGCAAGGCGGCGTCGTCAGCGAGCCCTTGTAATGATGATAACGCCCGTCCGGCGGCAGGATCGCAGCGGCGTTGACCGAGACGTTCGCCACCGTTTCCTCGGCGGTTTGATGCGCCGGCATATGCGCCCAGGCCTCGGCGAGCGCGGCGTTTTCGGCGCCCTCCGCGATCATGACGCCGATGACCGCAAGTTCCCCATGGCTGTCGGCATGCACGAAATGAACCTCCATCGCGAACGGCTTGCCGTCGACCGTGTGTTCGCTCGGCGCGTGGAAATGGAACTGCAAAAGATCATAGGGATGGCCCTCGATCGACATCGAGCTGCCCGGCGCATAATTGAGCTGTACCGTATGGCCGTTGTGGAGGATTTTGAGCGGCGATTCGCCGTAGTGAATCTCATGACCCGGCGCGCCAACAGAGAGGCCGGTAGCGGCGGCGGAAATATCGATCGGCGACTGCATCCGTCCCGCTTTGCAAGCGGCGAAATCGGACGATAAATCACCCCAATGCTCGGGGCCGTCGGCACCGCCATAACTCCAATGCACTGCGCCATGTCCGCCGGCATCGCCGTGATCTTCCTCGTGATCGCCTTCGCCATGACTTTTGAGCGGCCACAGCGACAGCGCGACGATCGCGGCAACCGCGATGACAGCTGTAAGATAATCGAGCTTAAACATGGCCCCTCCTCCCCCGAGACGGACGAATAGGCAATCTTGACCGCTTTTTGTTCGCCGTACAATCGCCTTGCGGCGGTAAAACCCTAAATTTAATACGAAAAAGGCCGCCCGAAGGCGGCCTCGAATGGCGGTTTTCCGCGCTTAGAGCCTAGCGCGAGTAAAACTCAACCACAAGATTGGGCTCCATTTCCGTCGGATAGGGCACGTCGGCGAGCTTCGGCGTGCGCACGAATTTGCCTTCCATGCGGTCGTGATTGACGTCCATATATTCCGGCACTTCGCGCTCCGGCGAATCGACCGCGGCGAGAACCAGCGGCATTTCGCGCGATTTTTCCTTCACCGTCACCTCGTCGCCCTCATCCACCAGATAGCTCGGAATGGTGACGCGCTTGCCATTGACGCGGACATGGCCGTGACTGACGAACTGGCGCGCGGCGAACACGGTGGGGACGAATTTCATGCGGTAGATCACGGCGTCGAGCCGGCGCTCCAGCAGGCCGACGAGGTTTTCGCCGGTATCGCCCTTCACGTGCGAGGCCTGCTCGTAATAGCGCTGAAACTGCTTTTCGGTGATGTTGCCGTAATAGCAGCGCAGTTTCTGCTTGGCTTGCAGCTGGGTTCCGAAATCCGAGGGTTTGCGGCGTCGTTGGCCGTGCTGGCCGGGGCCGTAATCGCGCTTGTTGGTCGGGCTCTTGGCACGGCCCCAGAGATTCACCCCGAGGCGGCGGCAGACCTTGTATTTCGATTCAACTCGTTTGCTCATGTGGCCTACAATATGTGCGCAAAAAACCAGCGCGGGCCAATGGGCCCGCGAAGTGGCGGTACTATATACAGGCCGCTTCGCTTGTCAAACGGAGAGGCGGCGCTAAGCGGCAATAATTCTAGCCGCCGGATTTCCCACCGGGCGGCGTGTTGGCGAGCGCCTTGACGATGCCGTAAAGGCTCTGCACGTCCTGCTGCGACAATTGTAGGCGCTGGAAGAGATTGCGCATATTGCGCGTCATTTTGGGCCGCATGGCCGCCGTCGGATAAAAACCGCGATCGTCCAGCTCCCCCTCCAACATATTGAAAAAATTCAATATTTCTTTCTTCTGTGCGGCCGGGCTGCGGCCCGCCGGCAGGCGCTCGGGCTCTTCCTCGCGGGATGCGGCGTGCCATTCGTAACAGACGATCAGGACTGCCTGGGCCAAATTCAAGGAAGCGAAAGCGGGATTGAGCGGCACTTCGATGATCGCGTCGGCAAGCACCACATCGTCATTGTCGAGGCCGCTCCTCTCCGGCCCGAACAGGATACCGGCCTTGGATCCGGCGTTTTGCCGCAGATTCTCGGCCGCCTTGCGCGCCGTCAGCACCGGTTTGACCATTTCGCGGCCGCGCGCGGTGCTGGCGTAGACCGTGTCGAGCTCCGCCACCGCCTCGGTCACGCTATCGTAGACACGCGCCCGGCCGATGACCGCATCGGCGCCGGAGGCGGCGTTCAGCGCCTTGACGTTGGGCCAACCGTCGCGCGGTGCGACGAGGCGAAGATCCATCAGGCCGCAATTCAGCATGGCGCGCGCCGCCGTGCCGATATTTTCACCCAATTGCGGGCGGACGAGGACGATGGCCGGACCGCCCGAGGATGCGAATTCCGCCGCCTGGGTTTTCGCCTGGCGGCGGTCGGTGCCCGCCACGAATCTAGCCCGCTGCGCCGGGCGTCCCGGCGCCGGCGGCCAAGCTCGGCACTTCGTCGCGCAGCAGTTTATAGACGATGCCGTCATTAAGGGCGCTATAGGAGGCGTCGATCACATTGTCGGAGACGCCGACCGTAGACCAGGTGTCGGTGCCATCGGTCGAATCGATCATCACCCGGATATGCGCCTTGGTGCCGCCTTCCGAATTCAGAATCCGCACCTTGTAATCGATCAGACGGAGGTCGGTGAGGTTGGGATAGGCGTCTTCGAGCGCCTTCCTCAGCGCCACGTCGAGGGCATGCACCGGCCCGGCGCCTTCCGCCACCATCATGTGGCGGTTCTCGCCGACCTGCACCCTGACGGAAGCCTCGGAGAGGGTTTTCAGATTGCCGCGCGCATCGATCCGGCGCTCGTCGATCACGCGGAAACTGTCGAGCCGGAAAAAATTCGGCAGCCGGCCGAAATGGCTGCGCGCCAACAGCTCGAAACTCGCTTCGGCGCCGTCATAGGTCAGGCCCCGGCTCTGATTCTCGCGCAAGACGTCGAGCAGCCGCTGACAGGTCGGATCGTCGGGATCGAACGGGATGCCGATCGACTCCAGGCGGCGTTGCAATCCCTCCCAATCGACCTCGCCCTCCGCCGCGAGCCGGCGCTGATTGCCGACCGCGCGCGGATCGATATGCTCGTGGCGCTCCGCCGCTTCCGCCGCGTCGCGCCCGGCGCCATGGCGGAAGGCTTCGGCGCCGACAAAAGGCATGCGCGGCGCCGAAAGCCGATTGAGGCGGGCATCTATCCGGCGCGTGATTTCGGTGAGGCGGCCGAGACTTTCCGCCGTCACGCCGGAATCGAAGCCCATCTTGAGAACCAGATTGGGGATCACGGAAGCGAGATTGGCGTTGCCGCATCTGAGGCCGAGCCCGTTGAAATTGCCCTGCACCTGGCGCGCGCCGGCGCGCACCGCGGCGAGGGATCCGGCCACCGCATTGTCGCTGTCGTTGAGGCAGCGGATGCCGATATGGCTCGCCGGCAGCGCCTTGGCCACCTCGGCAACGACATCGGAAATCTCATGCGGTAAGGCGCCGCCATTGCTGTCGCACAAGATTACCCAGCGGGCGCCGTGAATATAGGCGGTGGCGACGCATTCAAGGGCGTAATGGGCATCGGCCTTGAAGCCGTCGAAGAAATGATCGCACACGAACATCACCTCGTCGGTCCAGCCGGCGACGTGGGAGACGCTCTCGGCGATCATGTCGATCTGCTCGCGCGGCTCGGCGCCAAGCTCGGCGCGGGCCTGGGCGACCGAGGCCACGCCCTTGAGACAAACGATGCGCGCGCCGCTCGCCCGGGTGCGGGTCAGTGCCGGATCGCCCGCGGCACTTCCACCGGGCGATTGCAGGCCGGTCAGCGCCACAAGGCGGGCATGGGAGAATTTATCCGCATCGGCGAACATCGCGTCCTCGCGCGGGCCGTCGCCGGGCTGGCCGGCCTCGATATAATCGATGCCGAGGCCGTCGAGCACCTCGGCGATGGCGAGCTTGTCGGCGCCGGACAGCTCGCCGCCATCCGGCAGCGCGCCGGCCCGCAGGCTCGAATCATAAAAATATACGCGTCCGTCCGCCATCTTCCGCCCTATCCCGCGCGCCGCCAATCCGTCGTCCCGTCCGGCCGATCCTCGAGGATGATGCCATTTTCCGCCAGAGCATCGCGAATATTATCCGCCGTGGCAAAGTCCTTGGCCTTGCGCGCTTCCAGCCGAAGCGCGATTTGCGCCTCGATATCGCCGACATCCGCCGCCGCCTCGCCGCCTTTGAACCAGGCTTCCGGGTCCTGCCTCAGAATTCCAAGGATACCCGCGGCGGTCAGGAACCGGCCGCACAACGTGTCTAACTCGGCGCCTTCGGCATTGGCCAACCCATCGGCCTGACGTTCCAACTCGGCAAGGGCGAGCGGCGTGTTGAGATCGTCATGCAGCGCGGCGGCGAAGCCGTCATCGAGGCCCGCCGCTCCGTCCGCCGCCACACCATTTCCGGCTTTTTGCAGCACCCGGTAGAGGCGGTCGAGGCGCGTCCGCGCCTGGCGCACGCCGTCCTCGGTCCAGTCGAGCGGGTGGCGGTAATGGGTGCTCGGCATCATCAGGCGCAGCACTTCGCCCGGCGCGCCTTCGAGGGCCTGGCGGATGGTGATGAAATTGCCGAGCGACTTCGACATTTTCTCGCCGTTCACCGAGAGAAAGCCGTTATGCATCCAATGGCGCACGAAGGGGTGGCCCGGGCAGGAACATTCGCTCTGAGCGACCTCGTTTTCGTGATGGGGAAAGATCAGGTCCGAGCCGCCGCCATGGATATCCAGGGTGGTGCCGAGATGCTTGCGGCTCATCGCCGAGCATTCGATATGCCAGCCCGGCCGGCCGCGCCCCCACGGGCTGTCCCAGCCGGGAAGCGATGGGTCGCTCGGCTTCCACAACACAAAATCCGCCGGGTCACGCTTATAGGGCGCGACCTCGACCCGCGCGCCGGCAACCATCTCGTCGCGGTCGCGGTGCGACAGCTTGCCGTATTCCGCGAAGGAAGGAACGTTGAAGAGCACATGCCCGTCCGCCGCATAGGCATGGTCCGCCGCGATCAGCGCTTCGATCATCTCGATCATCTCGGCGATATGGTCTGTCGCGCGCGGCTCGACATCCGGTGGCAGCGCGTTGAGCTCGGCGATATCCGCGTGGAAGGCCTCGGTCGTGCGCTTCGTAATCTCTGAGATCGGCTCGCCGGAGGCTTCCGCCGCGGCGTTGATCTTGTCATCCACATCGGTGATGTTGCGCACATAGGTGACGGCGCTCTCGCCATAGATATGGCGCAGCAGACGGTAGAGCACGTCGAAGACGACGATCGGCCGGGCATTGCCGATATGCGCCAAATCGTAGACCGTGGGCCCGCAGACATACATGCCGATGCGCGCCGCATCGAGCGGCTCGAACGGCTCTTTGCGCCGCGACTGGGTGTTATAGAGGGTTAACGCCACTCACTGCTCCGCTGCTTCAAAATCGTGCGGCCTACGGGTAGCAGATTCCGCTTTTGCGGTCCACGATCAGACCGTACCGCGAAAGCGGTTGGTGATCGGGTAGCGTCGGTCCCTGCCGAGCGCGCGGCTCGTGAGCTTGACGCCGGGCGGCGCCTGACGGCGCTTATATTCGGCGACATCAAGCAAGCGCCAGATGCGCGCCACAACCGCTTCGTCATGGCCGCGCGCGACGATCTCGGCGGTCGGCAGTTCCTTCTCGATCAGGCATTCGAGAATATCGTCGAGCACGTCATAGGGCGGCAGGGAATCCTGGTCGGTCTGGTCGGGGCGAAGCTCGGCGGAGGGCGGCTTGGTGATGATGTTCTCCGGGATGACGCGCCCCTCCGGGCCCCTGAAGCCGGGCGCCCAATGCTGATTGCGCCAGCGCGAAAGGTCGAACACCACGGTCTTGTAGACGTCTTTCAGGACCGAATAGCCGCCGCACATATCGCCGTAAAGCGTGGCGTAACCGACCGACATCTCAGACTTGTTGCCGGTGGTGAGCACCATATGGCCGAGCTTGTTGCTGAGCGCCATCATGATGACGCCGCGCACACGGGCTTGCACGTTCTCCTCCGTCGCATCCGCCTCCCGCCCGGCGAAGGCATCCGCCATCATGCCGTCGAACGCTTCCACCGCCGGCTCGATGGCGATGGTGTCGCAGGAGAGGCCGAGCATGTCGCAACACTCAGCGGCATCGCTGAGCGAGGCCTCCGAGGTATAGCGCGACGGCATGCGCACGCAATGCACGCCATCGGGGCCCAGCGCATCGGCCGCAACGGCGGCGGAGAGCGCCGAATCGATGCCGCCCGACATGCCGATGGCGACGCCGGGGAAGCCGTTCTTGCCGACATAATCGCGCAAACCCAGGACCATGGCGTGATAGACCGCTTCGAGCCCTTCCAATTCAGCGGCGGGCGGCGTCGCCTCGCATTGCCAGACGCCGTCGCCATC
>CAZUVO010000037.1:9473-14150 GCA_964623955.1 uncultured Rhizobiaceae bacterium | reverse complement strand
GCGAGCGGTCGGCGCCGTGCACGAAGGACGCGCCGTCGAACACCAGCTCGTCCTGGCCGCCTACCTGATTGAGATAAATCAGCGGCAGGCCGGTCTCAACGACCCGCCGGACGGCGGTGTTGAGGCGCACATCGGTCTTGTCGCGTTCATAGGGCGAGCCGTTGATGACGGCGAGAATTTGCGCGCCCGATTCCGTCAAACATTCGGGCACCTCATCGACCCACATATCCTCGCACACCATCACGCCGAGCCGGACATCGCGGAACGCCACCGGGCCGGGCAACGGCCCGCGCTCGAACACCCGGATCTCATCGAACACGCCGTAATTGGGCAGCGCATATTTATAGCGCTTGGCGGCGATCTCGCCGCCGTCCAGCAGCAGCGCGGCGTTATAGAGCTTGCCGTCCTCGCGCCACGGCGCGCCCAGGAGCACGGCCGGGCCGCCATCGCCGGTCTCGCCGGCGATCTCGCGCACCGCCGCCTCCGCCGCTTCCTGGAACATCGGCTTGAGGATGAGGTCTTCCGGCGGATAGCCGGTGATCACGAGCTCATTGAATATCACGAGATCGGCGCCGGCGGCGGCGGCATCGGCGCGCGCGGCGCGGATCAGCGCGGCGTTGCCGGCTATATCGCCGACGGTCGGGTTGCGCTGGCTGAGCGCGATGGTGAGAGGGCCGGACATGAACGAATTTCTCTAGCGTACCGGAGCGTCAACCGTCTTTCTTGGCATGCGCCTGGGCGAAACCGTTGCGCAGCAGAAATTCGCGCCCCGTCTTCACCCGGATCTCGCCATCATAGGCGATGATATCGGCCGTGGCGTAAGTCTCGGCCCAAATATCTGGCAGGAAGGACCCGGTGCCGATGACGTCGATCGGCGCGCCGGCGCTCGCCATGACCTTGCACTTCTCCGGATTGAAACCGGAGGAGGCGATGATCTTGACCTTGTCGAAGCCGGCCTCGTCCAATTTGTCGCGCATGTGGAAAATTGCGGCGGCGCTCACCCCGGTGCCGACCAGCCATTTGAGCTCGGTCTCGCTGCGGTACTGGCGCACGGCGCGGGGTTTGTGTTTTTCCAGCACCGCATAGGACGCCGCCATGTCAAGGCCCTCGACATAGCGCCCACCATGGGTGTCGAGACGAAAGCGCAGCTTGCCTTCCGCCGCGATATCGGGGAAGGCGCGGCACACTTCGAGGGCGTCGGTGACTTCCTGGCCGAAATAATCGATCAGCACGGTCAGCCCCTCGTCGGGGAACACCTCGCGGTACATTTCCGCCGCGCGGAGCGTCGAGCCGGCATAGCCGACAAAGGCATGCGGCATGGTGCCGAAGCCGCCGGAATTGCCGAAATAATGCGCCGTCGCATCGTTGGAATTGCCGATAAAACCGACCGCGTCGCTGTCGCGCTTGGCGCTTTCAGAGCCGATCGAGGCGGCATAGGCCATCATCTCCGCCATCTCCTGGCCGGCGCAATGGCGCGCATCCATCGCCATGAAACCGACCTTCGGCAGGGTCACGCACATGGAATAGGCGTTGTAGGCGGCAACACAGGCGGCGCCGAGGCGCTGGAGGTAGAGCGTCTCAAGATCGACCAGATGATAGAGCGGGCCGCTGATAAAGAGCAGCGGTTCGCCGGCGCCGACCCAGTCGCCCTCCTCGAAGCGGCTTTCGATGGTGAATTCCGTGCCGCGTTCCTTGGCGACGCTGTGCAGCCAGTCAATGACCAGGCGCGGTGCGTAACAGACCGGGCGGCGCATGAAAATGGCGTAGGTCACGTTCTTGTCGCCGAAGCGGCCGACCGCCTCGCGCGTTTTTACGAAGTAGCGGTCCGTCTGCCGGGTGATATCCGCTTGGGAAGGGGAGTTCGCCATGATGCGCCCTGCCGGTTGCTGGGAATCCGAAGCGATGCTGTGTTCGATGACCTTCTAGGACTTTTTAGGACGCTTGCATATAGCGGGCTTCGCCGCCGCGCTCCGCCTGCAGCCGCTCGGCGATCAAAAACGCCAGCTCCAGCGCCTGCGACGCGTTGAGCCGGGGATCGCAGTGGGTGTGGTAGCGGTCGGAGAGGCCCTCTTCGGTGATCGCCTGGGCGCCGCCGAGACATTCGGTCACGTCCTGACCGGTCATCTCGAAATGGACGCCGCCGGGATGGGTGCCCTCGGCGCGGTGGGCGGCGAAAAAGCCGCTCACTTCCGAGAGGATATTGTCGAAGACGCGGGTCTTGTAGCCGTTCGAGGATTTGATCGTGTTGCCATGCATCGGATCGCACGCCCACAGCACCTTGCGCCCCTCGGCCTCGACGGCGCGGATCAAGGGCGGCAGGCCGGCTTCGACCTTGTCCGCTCCCATGCGGGCGATGACGGTAAGGCGGCCGGCTTCGTTGTCGGGATTGAGCACATCGATCAGGCGGATGAAGTCGTCCGGGTCGAGCGACGGCCCCGCCTTGATGCCGACCGGATTGCGCACGCCGCGCAGGAACTCGACATGGGCGCCGTCCGGCTGGCGCGTGCGGTCGCCGATCCAGAGCATATGGGCCGAGCAGGCATACCAATCGCCGGAGGTGGAATCGACGCGGGTCAGCGCCTCTTCGTAGCCGAGCAGCAGCGCCTCGTGCGAGGTGTAGAATTCGGTCTCGCGGATTTGCGGCGTGGTGTCGGAGGTCAGGCCGCAGGCCGCCATGAAATCGAGAGTTTCGGTCAGGCGCCCGGCGAGGTCCTGGTAACGGTCGCTCAAGGGGCTGTTGGCGACGAAGCCGAGATTCCAGCGCTGCACCTGATGGAGATCGGCATAGCCGCCCTGGGCGAAGGCGCGCAACAGATTGAGGGTCGCGGCGGACTGGCTATAGACTTGCATCAAACGCTCGGGATCGGGCTGGCGCGCGGCGGCCTCGAATTCCATGCCGTTGACCATATCGCCGCGATAGGCCGGCAGCGTCACGTCGCCGATCGTCTCGGTATCGGCGGAGCGCGGCTTGGCGAACTGGCCGGCGAGCCGGCCCACTTTCACCACCGGACATTTCGCGCCGAAGGTCAGAACGACGGCCATCTGCAACAGAACGCGGAAGGTATCGCGGATATTATCGGCGTGAAATTCCGCGAAGCTCTCGGCGCAATCGCCGCCCTGCAGGAGAAACGCCTTGCCCTCGCAGGCATCGGCCAGTTTGGCCCTGAGATTGCGCGCCTCTCCGGCGAAAACCAGCGGCGGCGAGTCACTCAGGCGCGCTTCGGTCTTCTTCAGAAGCGCCGCATCGGGCCAGTTCGGTTGCTGCAGGATCGGCAGCTCGCGCCACCCGTCCGGGCTCCAATTTCGAGCCATGTCATGCCTCCTCAGGCATCGAAATTTAATTTAGGCGCTGGCTATACGCCCTTATCGCAAGTTTCGCCACCAATTCGTTAAGAATAAATGACATTTTCACTGGGGCGCCGGCTGATACATCGTCACGAATTCCTCCGCCGAGGTCGGATGCACGGCGACGGTTTCGTCGAACTGGGCCTTGGTGGCGCCGGCCTTGATGGCGACGCCGAGAAGCTGCGCCAACTCGCCCGCCGCGTCGCCGATCATATGGCAGCCGACCACCCGGTCGTCCGCCTTGTCCACTACCAGCTTCATGAACACTTTTTCGTCGCGCCCGGTGAGCGTGTGCTTGAGCGGGCGGAAACGGGTCTTGTAGATGTCGATGGCGGCGCAATGGGTGCGCGCATCCTCCTCGCTCATGCCGACGGTGCCGATCTCCGGCTGGGTGAAGACGGCGGTCGCGATGTTGCGGTGGTCCGGCACCTGGGGATTGTCGTTATAGAGCGTCTCGGCAAGGCAGCGGCCTTCGTGAATGGCCACGGGCGTGAGATTGACCCGGTCGGTACAATCGCCGACGGCGTAGATATTCTCGACATTGCTGCGCGATCCGGAATCGACGGTGACCGCGCCCTTGTGATTGCACACCACCCCGGTTTCCTCCAAGCCGATGCCCGATGTGTTGGGCGCCCGGCCGGTGGCGAACATCACCTGGTCCGCCTCGATCACATCGCCCTGGGTCGTGGTGAGCGCGATGCCGCCGGAAGTTTTCTCAAGCTTGACCGCGTTCGAATTGAGCCGGACATCGATGCCGGTCTTCCTCATCTCGTCGCAGGCGATCTCGCGAATATCCATGTCGAAGCCGCGCAGGATCATGTCCGAGCGGTAGAGCTGCACGGTCTCGACGCCGAGGCCGTTGAAGATGCAGGCGAACTCGCAGGCGATATAGCCGCCGCCGACGATGACGATACGCTCCGGCAGTTGCGGCAGATCGAACGCCTCGTTCGAAGAAATCGCCAGTTCGATGCCGGGAAGCTCCGGCATGACGGGCCAGCCGCCGGTGGCGACCAGGATGGTCTCCGCGCTGTGGCTCTCGCCGCCGATGGCGACGGTATGGGCATCGACCAGGCTGCCGCGTCCGTCGATGGCTGTAACGCCGGAATCCTTTAGGAGACGGCGGTAGATGCCTTCGAGCCGCTCCAACTCCTTGGTCTTTGCTTCGACCATCTTGGACCAGTCGAAACTGGTTTCGCCGACGCTCCAGCCATAGCCCGCCGCATCCTCGAAATCATGGTGAAAATGCGAGGCGTAGACGAGGAACTTTTTCGGGATGCAGCCGCGATGGACGCAGGTGCCGCCCATGCTGCTTTCCTCGACCAGGCCGACCCG
>CAZUVO010000037.1:0-9463 GCA_964623955.1 uncultured Rhizobiaceae bacterium | reverse complement strand
CCATGGCTCGCGGCGCGGCGCGCGCAGGCGACGCCGCCCGAGCCGCCGCCGACGACGAAGAGATCTAAATCAGACAACGGACGCTGCTCTAACTATCGATGCCGCCCATGCAGAGATATTTCACCTCCATGAACTCATCCAGGCCGAAATGCGAGCCTTCGCGCCCGACGCCGGATTCCTTCATACCGCCGAAGGGGGCAACCTCGGTCGAGATGATGCCGGCATTGATGCCGACGATGCCGTATTCAAGCTGCTCGGCGACGCGCCAGATGCGGCCGATATCGCGGCTGTAGAAATAAGCCGCGAGACCGAATTCCGTATCGTTGGCGAGCTGCACCGCCTCGTCATCGGTGTGAAAGCGGAAGAGCGGCGCGAGCGGCCCGAAGGTCTCCTCGCGCGCGACTTTCATCTGGGTATTCACGTTGGCGATCACAGTGGGCTGGAAGAAGCTGCCGCCCAATTCGTGGCGCTCGCCGCCGGTAACGATGGTGGCGCCTTTGTCGAGGGCGTCCTGGATATGCTCCTCGACCTTCTCGACCGCCGCCATGTCAATGAGCGGCCCCTGCTCGGTTTCGCCCTGGAGGCCGTTGCCGACACGCATCTTGTCGCTCGCCGCGGCGAGCTTCTCGGCGAATTCGTCATAGACGCCGTCCTGCACCAGGAAGCGGTTGGCGCAGACGCAGGTCTGCCCGGTGTTGCGATATTTCGAGGCCATCGCGCCGGTGATCGCTTCGTCCATATCGGCATCGTCGAACACGATGAAGGGCGCGTTGCCGCCGAGCTCCATCGACACCTTCTTGACCGTCGCGGCGCATTGCTCGATGAGGATCTTGCCGACCTCGGTCGAGCCGGTGAAGGAGAGCTTGCGCACGATCGGGTTGGACGTGATTTCCCCGCCCATCTCGCGCGACGGGCCGGTCAGGATGTTGAGCACGCCGGGCGGGAAGCCGGCGCGCTCGCCGAGCTCACAGAGCGCCAGCGCCGAATAGGGCGTCGAAGTGGCGGGGCGCGCGATCACTGTGCAGCCCGCCGCCAGCGCCGGGCCGGCCTTGCGGGTTATCATCGCGTTGGGGAAATTCCACGGCGTGATCAGGCCGACCACGCCGACCGGCTCCTTGGTAACGACGATACGCCGGTCGTTGGTCGGCTGGGGAATGACATCGCCATAAGCACGCTTGCCCTCTTCGGCGAACCATTCGACGAAGGAGCCGCCATAGGCGATCTCGCCGCGCGATTCTGCCATCGGCTTGCCCTGCTCGGCGGTCATGATCATGGCGAGATCTTCCTGGTTTTCCATCATCAGGTCGAACCATTTGCGCAGGATCTTGGAGCGCTCCTTGGCCGTGAGGCCGCGCCACGCCGGATAGGCGCGGTTCGCCGCCTCGATGGCGCGCCGCGTTTCGCCGGCGCCCATCGCCGGCACGGTGCCGATTACGCTGCTGTCCGCCGGATTGGTCACGTCGATGGTTTTGCCGTTGTCGGCATCGGCCCATGCGCCGTCGATATAACATTGCTGGCGCAGCAGGCTGGCATCCTTGAGAAAGATGCCGGAAGCGATTTCAGCGGTGGCTGTGGCCATGATTTCATCTCCATTTTTCAGAATTCATCCGCCCTTTGGTGCGCGCATTTCGGCCGCGCCCGGGCTTTGGCCGCAGCCTATCGCTCCCGGCCAAGCTCGGCAACATCATCGAAATGTGCCCGCCGAAGGGCCGGCGGATTTGTGAATTTGTTAACTTTTTGCAATAAGATGCCCGCCATGCGGGGAAACACACCCGATCGATCGCGCCCGACACGGCGGCAAATTCTGACCGGCGCCGCGGGATTGGGCGTTGCGCTCGGCGCCGGCGGCATCCTGCCGCAACAGGCGATGGCCGGCTATTGGCGCATCAAGGAGCGCAAGATCGCGCTGCATAATCTCTGGACCGAGGAATATCTCGACCTGACCTATTGGCGCGACGGCGAATATTTAGCGACGCCGCTCGCCGATTTCGACTATCTCCTGCGCGACCGGCGCTCGGGCCAGATCGGCGAGATGTTCCGCGGCGTGTTCGATCAGCTGTTCTGGCTCAGCCAGGCGCTCGGCGGCGAAGCGACCTTCGGCATCATATCCGGTTTTCGCTCGGTAACGACCAACGAGATGCTGAACAAGACCAGCGAAGGCGTCGCCACCAACAGCCTGCACACCTACGGCATGGCCATCGATGTGCGTGTCGACGGCGTGGCCGGCGAGCAGGTTTGGCAAACGGCGGTGGGTTTGGGCATGGGCGGCGTTGGGCTCTATCGCGCGTCCAAATTCGTCCATCTCGACGTCGGCCCCGTACGATCCTGGGGCGCTTAGTTCAACCATGAAAATCGCCGTCATGGCGGCGGGTGGCGTTGGCGGTTATTTCGGCGCGCGGCTTCAGGCGGCAGGCGAAGAAGTGCATTTCCTCGCGCGTGGCGCTCATCTCGATGCCATCCGGCAAAACGGTCTACGCCTAGACAGCGCCCTCGGCGATATTCATATGGTGGATGCCAGCGCCACCGACGATCCCGCGTCGATCGGCCCGGTGAACGTGGTTCTGTTCGCGGTCAAACTATGGGACACGGAGGCTGCCGGCGCCGCCTGCAAGCCGCTCGTCGGCCCCGACACCAGCGTGATCATGCTGCAAAACGGCGTCGACGGCGTCCAGCGCCTCGCGCCGATCCTCGGCGAAAAAGCGGTGGTCGGCGGTGTCGCCTATATCTCCGCCTTTATCGAGCGCCCGGGCATGATCCGCCATCACGGCAATTTCGCCCGCCTGCAGTTCGAACAGAGCGCTGGGCTGAAATCATTTTACGACTCTTGCGGCCGGGCCGGCATCGACGCCGAAATGCCGGCTGATATCGAGCTGGCGCAATGGCAGAAATTCGTCTTCCTCGTCGGCTTAAGCGGCGCCACCACGGTCACCCGCAAAGGCATCGGCCCGATTGTCGCGGACGAAGATTGCCACCGCCTGCTGCGCAATCTGATGGAGGAGACGGCGGCGGTCGGGCGCGCCCGCGGCGTGGCGCTCCCCGACGATTACGCCCTCGACCGCCTCGCCTATGCCGAGGGCCTGCCGCCGGATATGAAGGCGTCAACCCTCGACGATTTGGAGCGTGGCAAGCGCCTGGAGCTGGACTGGCTTTCCGGCGAGGTTTCCCGCCTCGGCGCCGATCTCGGCGTCCCGACGCCGGCCAATGACGCGGTCTACGCCGCCCTCAAGCTGCATCGCGACGGCGCAGGCTAGGGTTTTCGGGCTGGCCAAGAATGCGCGCCTCCCATTTGTCGAGCAGGCGCTCGCAGAGACCTGAAAAGGCCACCTTCAGCCCGCTGCCGATGAGCATCCGGCCGAGCACGCCATATTTCGCCACGATGTCGAATTCCATGGTGACGGTGCTGCCACCGGTTGCGGGCTCGACGCCCCAGGTGCCGCGCACTTCTTTCAGGGGAAAGGGATAGTCCGAGGTATCGACCTCGAAGCTGTAGGCGCGGCCCTCGTTCCACAGCACGCAGGTCTCGTTCCAGCCGCGCCCCTTGGTGTCATAGCAGCGCCGCGCCATGCCGAGCCCCTCGCCCGCCACCACTTCGACACGGCTGAGATTGTCGGCGACATCGGCATAGCCTTCGTGATCGGTAATCACCGGCCAGACCTGTTCCGGCGGCGCGGCGACGGCGCGGCTGAACGCGAAATGGATTTGCTTGCTCCCGTCGAGCCGCCTGAGGCCGACCCACTGCGCGACGGCGATCAAAGCGACCGCAGCCGCCACCCCGCCGATGAGCCACTGCCCGGAGGCGGAGAACCAATGCGGCGCGAGAACCAGCAGCAGGATGCTGGCGACCACCCAGACCTCGTCGAGGATGATGGTGAGCATTGCCTCGCCCCGCTTGAGCGGC
Source organism: uncultured Rhizobiaceae bacterium (assembly GCA_964623955.1). Taxonomy (GTDB): domain Bacteria; phylum Pseudomonadota; class Alphaproteobacteria; order UBA828; family UBA828; genus PTKB01. Next base: position 5,565 of record CAZUVO010000037.1, on the reverse strand, counting down.
CGGCTCAGCACCTGGCGCAACAATCCGGCGGCAAAGACCAAAAGACCGGCGCCGAGCGCCAGCATCAACCAAACCGGCACCGCCGCGCCCAAAAACCCGGCGATGACGCCCGGTACCGCCAGCAAGGCGATGCCGCTCGCGGCGGAAAACAACATGTTCTCCGTCAGGGCCAGGCGAAGCAGTTTTTCCTTGGTCTCGATCTGTGCACTCATTTCTTCCTCCTCATGCGGACGTTTGTCGGTGTTGAGAAGAAAATGGGCCCGCCGGCAATTCTCCGCAATTACCTGGGAGGTAATGTCCGAGCGGCCGCCAAGGCGCTAAGATGGGTGCGATTTGGCCTGTGAGGAGGCGAGGATGGCGGTTGCACAGACCCCCTTTGGCGGGGCGCTAAAACAGGCGCGTGGCTTGCACGGCATGAGCCAGTTGACCCTGGCGCTCGAAGCCGGCGTCTCGGCGCGCCATGTCAGTTTTATCGAATCCGGGCGTTCGCAGCCGAGCCGGCCGATGGTCATGCGCCTGGCCGAAGCCCTCGATCTGCCGCTCCGGGAGAGCAACATGCTGTTGAACGCCGCCGGCTATGCCGCGCATTACCGCGAACGCGGGCTGGAAGACGCCGACCTCGCCCCGGCGCGGCGCGTGCTGGAGCTGATGCTCGAGCGCCACGACCCCTACCCGGCCCTCGTCTTTAACCGTCATTGGGATCTGATGATGGCAAATATGGGCGCCGCCGCGCTGACCCAGCTCCTGGACCTGCCGCCGATCGACGGCCCGGCCAATCTGCTGCGCCTGACGCTCCATCCCGACATGCTGAAACCGCGCCTTGAGGATTGGGAGAGTGCCGCGCGCGACATGGTGCTGAGGGCGCGGCGCGAAGCCGAGCCGGGGGATGAGGTCGCCATGCGCCTGTTGGACGAAGTACTGGCCTATCCCGGCGTGCCCGAGGATTGGCGCGACCTCGCCGCCGAGCCGGCCAAGGAGCCGTTCCTCACGGTCACCTTCAATGCCGGCGGCAGACGCCTCTCCTGGATCACAACCTTCACCACCTTCGGCACCCCGCACGACATCACCCTGCAGGAACTCCGCATCGAAAGCTTCTATCCGGCGGACGAGGCGACGGAGAAGGCGGCGGCGGAACTGGCGGAAAATTTTTGAAGGCGGAACCACCACCCGGAATGCACTTCGCATTCCGGCAAGCGTGACCACACGCCCGAGTTAATACGAGGTAGCCAAGGGGGCGGACGCCCCCGCCCGGCGATTGAGGGCCAAATAAAAAAGCATTAGGCCGGGGCTTCTTCGTCTCGGGGCGACGGCTGTTCGAGCTTTAGGCGCTCGTCCAGCTCTTTTTGCAGCTCGGCGGTTTCCTGCTGGCGGCGCCACATGTCGGCATATTTACCATCCGCCGCAAGCAGTTCCGCGTGGCGGCCGCGCTCGACGATGCGGCCATTGTCGAGCACCAGGATCTGGTCGGAATCGACGATGGTCGAGAGACGGTGGGCGATCACCAGGGTCGAGCGGTCGCGGCTGACCTCGCGGAGATTGTCCTGGATTTCCTGCTCGGTTTTTGAATCGAGCGCCGAGGTCGCCTCGTCGAACAGCATGATGCGCGGGTTCTTGAGGATGGTGCGCGCGATGGCGACGCGCTGCTTCTCGCCGCCGGAAAGCTTGAGCCCGCGCTCGCCGACCTGGGTCTCGTAGCCGTCCGGCTGGGCGACGATAAAGTCGTGAATATGGGCGAGGCGCGCGGCCTCCTCGATCTCGTCCTTGCTCGCCTCGGGGCGGCCATAGGCGATGTTGTAATAGATGCTGTCGTTGAACATCACCGTATCCTGCGGAACGATGCCGATGGCGGCGCGCAAGCTATCCTGCTTGACCTCGCGGATGTCCTGACCGTCGATGCTGACCGCGCCGCCTTCGATATCGTAGAAGCGAAAGAGGATACGCGAGACGGTGGATTTGCCCGCACCGCTCGGGCCGACAATGGCCACCGTCTGGCCCGGCGGCACCTCGAACGACACATCGTCGAGAATGCGGCGGCGCTCGTCATAGCTGAAGCGCACATGCTCGAACTTGATCTCGCCGTCGCTCACGTCGAGTTGCTTGGCGCCCGGCTTGTCCTCGATCTCGGGATAGACATGGGTGAGCTCGAACATCGCCTCCATGTCGGTCAGCGACTGCTTGATCTCGCGATAGACGAAGCCGAGGAAGTTGAGCGGGATATAGAGTTGGATGAGGTAGGTGTTGACCAACACGAAATCGCCGATGGTCATGGTGCCGGCGGCAACCTCGTAGCCCGCCTTGATGGTGATGCCGGTAAGGCCGATGGCGATGATCGCGCCCTGGCCGATATTGAGCATCGAAAGACTGGTCTTGCTCTGCACCGCCGCCTGCTCATAGCGCTGGCGCGATTCGTCGAAGCGCCGGGCCTCATGCCCCTCATTGCCGAAATATTTGACCGTCTCGTAATTGAGCAGGGAATCGATCGCCTTGGTATGGGCTTCCTGGTCCTGCTGGTTCATGCGGCGGCGGAATTTGAGGCGCCATTCGGTGACGGTCAGCGTGAAGGCGATGAAGGCGGCGATGGTGACGAAGGTGATCGCGGCATAGGCGACGCCGTAGAACCACCACAGGATTCCGCACACCATGACGATTTCCACCAGCGTCGGCAGGATGTTGAACAGCATGAAGGTGAGCAGGAACTCGATGCCCTTCACGCCACGCTCGATGGCGCGCGACAGGCCGCCGGTGCGCCGCTCGAGATGGAAACGCAGCGAGAGGCGATGGAGATGCTCGAACACGCGGAGCGACACGGTGCGGATGGCGCGCTCCGCCACCTTGGCGAAGACAGCATCGCGCAGCTCGCCGAACGCCACCGTGAGGACGCGCAGCACGCCATAGGCGATGAGGAGCGCGATCGGCACCACGATCACCGCAGCCTGGTCCTCGCCCAATATGTCGATCGCTTGCTTGTAGAGGATCGGCACATAGACATTGGCGACCTTGGCCAACACCAGAAGGATGATGGCCAGCACCACCCGCCCGCGCATCTCGAACGAGCGCTGCCACAGATAGGGCAGCAGCGTGCGGATGGTGTGCATGTGCGAGCGCGAGGCCGGCGGCGGCATCTCTCGGGACTCGCGGGACAAGTTGACCATGGATTCTTGCGCGTTGCTTCGAATTCGGACCGGACGGCCCGAATGTTAGGTAGGGATTAACGTGGTGTTTGGCAATCGCCGAAGACGCACCGCACCGAATTTAGAAATTTGGCCGGACGAAAAAGATCACCGCGAAATAATGGCACATGGCGCCGGCCAGCACGAAGATATGCCAGATCACATTGTGATAACGCAGCCGCGTCCAGAGATGAAAGCCGACGCCGGCGGAGAAAAAGAAGCCGCCGATACCAAACAGGACGAGTGCCGCCCAGTGCAAATTGGTCACCAAGGGCTCGATGGCGACGAGGCCGGCCCAGCCGGTGGCGAGATAAAGCCCGATGGAGAGATTCTCGAAACGGCCCGGAAAGAAGATCTTGAGCGCGACGCCGGTGAGCGCGAGACCCCACACCACGGCGAACAGGCTCCAGCCCCAGGCGCCGAGAATGCTGTTGAGCGCGACCGGCGTATAGGTGCCGGCGATGAGAAGATAGATTGCCGAATGATCTAGGAGGCGCAGCACCTTGCTGAGCGTGCCGAGCCTGAGGACGTTGTAGAGCGCGGAGGCGGTGAAGACGAGAAAGAGCGTGCCGCCATAAATCGTGAAGCTGGTCATGGGGAGCGCGCCGGAATAGCGGCTGGCGACGATGATCAGCATGACCAGACCGGAAATGCTCGCGCCGATGCCGAGGGCGTGGCCGATATTATCGGCCAGTTTCTCGCCAAATGTATAGGTATGCGCGTGCGGTGCGCTCAAACCGAATTCTCCCTCGCGAAGATCCCCAGCTTCACATTAAATGGTTACCAAAATACGGAATTGCAAATCCGCCCGGGTGCCGAAGAGTTTAACCTTTCTCGATCAACGACATGATCTTGGCGGCGGCCTTGGGAATGTTGGTGCCGGGGCCGTAGACGGCAGCGACACCGGCCTTCATCAGATAGTCGTGATCCTTGGGCGGAATCACGCCGCCGCAGACGACCAGCACGTTGCCGGCGCCTTGCGCCTTCAATTCGGCGATCAGCTCAGGTACCAGGGTCTTGTGGCCGGCCGCCAGGCTTGAGACGCCGACGACATGAACATCGTTTTCCACCGCTTCGCGGGCGGCTTCCTCCGGGGTTTGGAAGAGGGCGCCGATATCGACGTCGAAACCGATATCGGCGAAGGCGGTGGCGATCACTTTGGCCCCCCGGTCATGTCCGTCCTGGCCGAGCTTGACCACCAGGAGGCGCGGCCGGCGGCCTTCGCGCCGGGCGAAGGCGGCGACGTCGGAGCGGATGCTGGTGAACTCCTCGTCATTGGCATAGGCGGCGGCATAAATGCCCGAGACCGCCCGCGTCGCCGCGCGGTGGCGGGTGAAATGCACTTCGAGCGCATCGGAAACCTCGCCGACCGTGGCGCGCGCCCGCATGGCGTCGATCGAGAGGGCAAGCAGATTCCCCTCGCCCTTGGCGCCGTCGGTCAGGGCATCGAGGGCGTTCTGGCACGCCTGTTCGTCTCGCTCGGCGCGGATCTTCTCGATGCGCGCGATCTGCGCTTCGCGCACGGCGCTGTTGTCGACATCGAGGAGCTCCGGCATGTCGTCGCTGCCGGACTGGTATTTGTTGACGCCGACGATGGTCTCCTCGCCGCGGTCGATGCGCGCCTGGCGCCGCGTCGCCGATTCCTCGATATGGAGCTTCGGCATGCCGGCCTCGACCGCGCGGGTCATGCCGCCCATTTCCTCGACCTCCTCGATCAACTTCCAGGCTTCGTTTGCGATCGAATGGGTCAGCGCTTCGACGTAATAGGAGCCGCCCAAGGGATCGACCACATGGCGCACGCCGGTCTCCTCGGCCAGGATGAGCTGGGTGTTGCGTGCGATGCGGGCGGAGAAATCCGTCGGCAGTGCCACCGCTTCGTCGAGCGAATTGGTGTGCAGCGACTGGGTGCCGCCCAAGACCGCCGCCATCGCCTCATAAGCGGTGCGGATGACATTGTTATAGGGGTCCTGCTCCGTGAGCGAGACGCCGGAGGTCTGCACATGGGTGCGCAGCATGAGCGAGCGCGGATCCTCGGGCTCGAACTGCTGCATGATGCGCGCCCAGAGAAGCCGCGAAGCGCGCAGCTTGGCGACCTCCATGAAGAAATTCATGCCGACACAGAAGAAGAAGGAGAGACGTGGCGCGAACTGGTCGACCGGCAGGCCGCGATCCGTGGCGGCGCGGACATATTCGAGCCCGTCGGCCAGCGTAAAGGCAAGCTCCTGCACCAGCGTCGCGCCCGCTTCCTGCATGTGATAGCCGGAGATCGAGATGGAATTGAAGCGCGGCATTTTCTTGGCCGTGTGGGCGATGATATCGGCGACGATGCGCATCGAGGGCTCGGGCGGATAGATATAGGTGTTGCGCACCATGAATTCCTTGAGGATATCGTTCT
>CAZUVO010000036.1:5649-24992 GCA_964623955.1 uncultured Rhizobiaceae bacterium | reverse complement strand
TGATGCCGATGCCGCCCAGCCATTGCAGCACCGCGCGCCACAGGAGAATGCCGGGCGGCGCATCGTCGAGGCCGCTGATCACCGTGGAGCCGGTGGTGGTTAGGCCCGACATCGCCTCGAAATAGGCATCCGCATAGCTCAGGCCGAGATCGGAGAAGACGAAGGGCAGCGCCGCGAAAGCGGAAATAATGATCCAACTGAAGGTGGTCAGGATGAAGGCCTGCTTGACCGTCAGATTGGCTTCGCCGGTGCGGTTCACCAGTGTCATGGCGACGCCGATGAAAAGCGTGAACATGGCGGCGGCGAGAAAGACCTGCCAATCCGGATTGCCGGCGATGCCGTCGGCCAGCGCCGGCAACAGCATGGCCAGCGCGACCGTCGTCAACAGCACCCCGATCACGAAAAAGATCGGGCGAAAATCCCTAACCGAGCCCATGCCGCCGGTACTCCAGCGTGACCAGAAGGAAAATTATAAGATCCGCGGGCAGCCGCCCGCCCGAGGGGTCGTTTTCGCTAGTTCGAAACGTTTCCAAGCGCATGTCCGATGAACGAGAGAAACTCGCGCCGGGTTTTCGGATCCGAACGGAACGAACCCAGCATACGGCTCGTCACCATCGTAACGCCTCTTTTCTGAATGCCGCGCGTGGTCATGCAATGATGCGCCGCCTCGACGACGACACCCACGCCGCGCGGGCGAATGACCTCGTCGAGCGCGTCGGCGATCTGCGCGGTCATCTTTTCTTGAATCTGCAGGCGCCGGGCATAGACATCGACGACGCGCGCCAGCTTGCTGATGCCGACGACGCTTTTGTCGGGCAGATAGCCGATATGTACTTGGCCGATGATGGGCGCCATATGGTGCTCGCAATGGGAGCTGATCTCGACATCCTTGAGCACGACCATTTCGTCATAGCCGTCGGTTTCCTCGAAGGTGCGCCGGAGGATATCGACGGGATCCTGGGTATATCCGGAATAATATTCGTCATAGGAACGAACCACCCGGTCCGGCGTGTCGAGCAAGCCTTCGCGGTCCGGATCGTCGCCCGCCCAGCGAATTAGCGTGCGTACCGCATCGCACGCCTCTTCGCGGCTCGGCCGCTCGACACTGGACGCGGCTTTCTTCGCCGGGCTGGAATCCGTTGCTCCGCGTTTGCTCAAAACACCACTCCTATGGGCGAATTACTTGTTTGGTAATACATCTTGTGCGACCGCCCTCTGGCGGCGGCGGGCAATGTCTATCGCCAAATTCCCTGCGTTGCAAGCCGCGCCGGACGAAATGTTGACTCTGTTCAATTCAGACGCACTTGCTGGCTCGGATCGTCGAGCGAAAATGTCGGTATGGTGACCTCGAAGCGCTCGCCACCGTCCCGTTCCATCTCGTAAAACCCGCCCATTATGCCGGACGAGGTGGAAAGCGGGCAGCCGCTGGTATATTCGAAACTCTCGCCCGGCTCCAGGACCGGCTGCTCGCCGACAACGCCCGGGCCGCGCACTTCCTGGATTTTCCCCAAGGCGTCGGTGATCTGCCAATAGCGGTTCAGCAGCTGCACCGTATCCCCGCCCTGATTGTGAATCGTCACGTGATAGCCCCAGACGAAGTGACTTTTCTCCGGCTCAGACTGATCGTCGAGATAAAAGGGCCGAACGGTGATTTCGACCGACTGGGTGATTTGCTGATACATGATATAGCTCGTTCCGCGCCGCCCTAATATTGGGGCGGACGCCGGGTTTGTCCAGGGGCCGGTTCCCTAGCCGCCAAGCGCCTGGGAGAGATCGTCCTTAATATCCTCGACATGCTCCAGCCCGACGGAGAGCCGCACCAGGCCATCGCCGATTCCAAGCGCCGTCCGTTCTTCCGGTTGCAACCGCTGATGGGTGGTCGTCGCCGGATGGGTAATCAGGCTTTTCGCATCGCCGAGATTGTTCGAGATATCGATCAGGCGAAGCCGGTCGAGAAACTCGAACGCGGCGCTTTTGCCGCCGGTGATATCGAAACTGACCACCGAGCCGCCGGCGCTCATTTGGCGCATCGCCAGCTCATGCTGGGGATGGCTCGCCGCGCCGGGATAAAGCACCCGCCCGACGGCATCTTGGCCCTCGAGAAAGGCTGCGACCGCGCCCGCGCTATCGCACATGTGCGCGACCCTAAGCTCCAGGGTCTCCAACCCCTTCAGCAGCACCCAGGCGTTGAACGGGCTGAGCGAGGGGCCGGTATGACGGAGATAAGGCAGCAATTCCTCATCGATAAAGGCTTGGCTCGATAGAACCGCGCCGCCGAGACAGCGCCCCTGGCCATCGATATGCTTGGTCGCGGAATAGACCACGATATCGGCACCGAATTTGAGCGCCGGCTGCAACAGCGGCGTGGCGAATACATTATCGACCACGAGGCGCGCATCCACGGCGTGCGCCATCGCCGAGACCGCCTCAAGATCGATAATCTCAAGCCCCGGATTGGACGGCGTCTCCAAAAAGGCGCAGCGCGTCTCCGGCCGGAAGGCGGCGCGCCACTGATCGAGATCGGTGCCGTCCACCAGGGTCACGTCGAAGCCAAGGCGCGGCAGCAGATCGCTCACGATATAAAGGCAGGAGCCGAACAGGGCGCGCGAGGCGACGACATGATCGCCGGCGCGTAATTGCGACATCAGCGAGGCGTAGACGGCGGCCATGCCGGTGCTCGTCGCCATGCAGGCCTCGGCGTCTTCGAGCAGGGCGAGGCGGCGTTCGAACATCGCGACGGTGGGGTTGCCGAAACGCGAATAGATGAACCCGTCGGCCTCGCCCTTGAAGCGCGCCTCGGCCTCGGCGGCGGTGTCATAGACGAAGCCGGAGGTCATGAACATCGCTTCGTTGGTCTCGCCGCAAGCTGAGCGCCGCGTGCCGCCGCGCACCATGCGCGTCGCCGGACGCCATGTTTCTTCCAGTTTTTCCTGTCGCTCTACATCCTGCGCCATGTCGCCATCCTCCCAACAAAAAAACCCCGACCGGGAAAGGTCAGGGCTCCGAAGGGCATCGACCTTTTAGCGGGTTGTTTAACGTGGCCGCAAGCCGGTCGGCTCAAATCGCCACGGTCGTGATGCTTCAAAAGCATGGATTGCGCGCGCCGTCAAGGGGCGACGGGTTACATCTCCCCGGCCGTCGCACTGCAGGCGCCGCCGCCGAGCACGCAAAATCGCGCGCAATGGGGGTGGTTGAGGCTGACGCGCTCCGCCGTCGCCGCTTCCAGCGTTTCGCCAAGCTCGAACTCGGGCGCGTAGGGCAGGAGCGTACAGGCAACCACCGCCGGCGCTTCGGCGCCCTTGCGCCGCACCACCATGCGTGAGGTGGCGCACATCATGCTGGCTTCATCAACGCCCAAGATGCCCCAACAGGCGGTGGTGATCTCGGCCACGTCGCGGCTCGCATCCATTTCCGGAAAGAGCACCAGATCTTCCAAATCCCTGGCATCGAGAGAGACGCCCTGACGGGCAAATAGCGCGGCATAACCCGTACGCATATCCGCGTCGCTCTCCTGCCAGCGGGTGCGCCCGGCGACATTGAGCGAGAATCCCGAGCGCGCCAGCCAGAGAAAGCCCTCCATCATGCGGCGCCAGGAATCGGCGCCGCGCTCCACATCGTGCTGCGCCTCGGTGTAATGATCGATCGAGACCCGAAGGATCAATTTGGCGCCATATTCGTCTTTCAGGGCGAGCAGGCTCTCCTGGTGGCGCATCATCGGGCGCATGGCGTTGGTCAGAACCAGCACCCGGTAGCCGCGCGCGAGGCTATCCCGCAACAGCCCGATAATCTCCGGATTCATGAACGGCTCGCCGCCGGTAAAACCGATTTCCTCGGCGCTCCACTCCGGACCGTCCAGCTCATCGAGATAGCGGGCCGCGTCGGCGCGCGTCAGATAGGCCAGGCGGTCGTTGCGCGGGCTCGATTCGATGTAGCAACTCTCGCAGGTGATGTTGCACAGCGTGCCGGTGTTGAACCAAAGGGTGCGCAGGCGCTGCAACGCCACGCCGGCCCGCATATCGCCAGTGGCGGTTTTGCCGGGATGCCTGAATTTTAGAGGATCGAGGGTCGGTTGCTCGTGCGGCTCGGGCTGGTACATCTTGAGCTCTGTCGGTTGGCGGACGCGCCAGCCGTACCGTACCGCCCTATTCATTGGCAATTCAAATCTCGGTGTGCGCCAAATCCCGCGCGACGGGCTTGCCTCTCGGGGGGCCGATTCTCTATCGTTGCGCCCAGGCGGGTGTAGCTCAATGGTAGAGCATAAGCTTCCCAAGCTTGAGACGGGGGTTCGATTCCCCTCACCCGCTCCACTTTTTTGGGTCCCTCAAGCGCCGGGCGCGCGCCTCCGCGCGCTTGGCTAACCTCGTATTAACTCGGACGCGCGGTCGCGCTTGCCGGAATGCCGAAGAAGCATTCCGGTTGGTGGTGCCGTTTCCGCCAAGGAGTTACGACAATGACGCGCTGACTTTGCCGAGGCCTTCTACCTCGTAGCGGAATTCGTCGCCCGGCTCGGGGAAGCGGGTTGCCAAGGTGGAGCCGGTCATGACGATCTCGCCGGCCTTGAGCTGCTTGCCCTGGCGCGCCAGCAGATCGCAGAGCCAGGTCACGGATTCGAAGGGATGGCCCATGGCGTCGCCGGTGACGCCGTTCTCGACGAACTCGCCGTTTAGATACATCGCCACCGGGTTGGTCTTGAAATCGAGCGCCTGCCAGTCGCCCGTCGCCTCGCCGAGTACGATGCCGCCGCACCAGCCATTGTCGACGAGGATGGAGAGCGCATCCAAATCGCCATAATCGGCATTGCGGTCCTCGATCAGTTCGAAGGCGGGCACGCAAGCGCCGATATAGTCGCGCACCGATTCGGCGTCGAGCGGCAGCGCGTCGGTCGGCACGTCCCGCGCCATCTCGACGGCGAGCTCGAATTCGATGCCGAGATGCATGAAATCGCCGAGCTTGAGGCCCGCCGGCGAGCGATGCACGGTCGATTGATAGATCAATCCGGCGATCGGCTCGTGCACATTGCACATTTGGCGGATCTTCTCCGAAGTCAGGCCGATCTTGTAGCCGGCGACAGGCCCGCGCCCGCCTGAAGCGTAGCGCGCGTTGAGCAACTCCTGTACCCGATAGGCGGCTTCCATGTCGGGCGGCCGCAAATCGTCACGCACCGGGCGAAACGGCTTGCGGCTGGTGTTTTCGTCGTACAGGCGATCGGCTAATTGTTGTTCGCTATCGCTCATTCTCTCCTCCCCTAAGCGAGAACGCGCTCGAGCCGGTCCAGCGCCTCGTTCAGCCGCGTCGGGCTGGCGGCGAAACAGAGGCGCAAATAGCCCTCGCCGACCTCGCCGAACGCCGTCCCCGGCGCCAATCCGACGCCGGCATCGTGCAACAGTTTCTTGGCGAAGGCGAGGCTGTTGGTCTCGCCCGCCACCGAGAAGAAGGCATAGAAGGCGCCCTTGGGCTCGACCATATTGATGCTGTTGAGCGCGGAAAGGCGGCGATAGACGAGATCGCGCCGCTCTTCATAGCTTGCCCGGTTGGCGGCGACATGGGCTTCGCCGTCCCGGAGCGCAACAATGCCGGCCCGCTGCACAAAGGTCGTCGGTCCGGCGATATTATATTCCGTCAGCTTCGCCAAGGTGAGCAGCAGGTCCGGCGGCGCGGTCACCCAGCCGAGGCGCCAGCCGGTCATGTTCCAGTTCTTCGAGAAGCTGTTGATGGTGATGACCCGGTCCTCGGGCTCCGCCATCGCGGCGACGGAGGGCGCCAGATCGCGCCCGTCATAGACCAGGCGGGCATAGACATCGTCGCACACCATCCAAATGCCCTTGGCGCGGCAATGGGCGAAAATCGCCTCGAGCTCGGCCTGTTCGGCCATCCAGCCGGTCGGATTGTTGGGCGAGTTGATAAAGAGCGCCTTGGCGCCCTTGAGGGCGTCGAACAACTCGTCGAGATCGATCGCCCATTCGCCGTCCACCTCGCGCAGCGGCACGATTCGCGGCTTGGCGCTCAGCACTTCGGCGGCGTGCACCGCGTTGGGCCAGATCGGCCCGATGATCACCACCGTGTCGCCGGGATCGAGGATCGTCTGATAGGCCAGCATGATGCCGTGCATGCCGGACGTGGTCGCCGTGATCCGGTCATCAGTTATCGGACGACCATAGAGCGTGGTCATATAGTCCGCGATGGTCTCGCGCAGCTCCGGCACGCCGCTGTTGGGGACATAAAACGTCTCGTCCGCGGCCAGCGCATCGACCGCCGCCTGCTTGATGAATTCCGGCGTCGCCGCGTCGCCTTCGCCGAACCAAAGCGGAATTACCCCCTCCATGGTGCGGCCGATCTCCATGATCTGGCGGATCTGGCTTTCCGCCAGCTTGGCGACGCTCTTGTTGATCTCTGCGGTCATCGAATTCTTTCCGGAAGGGTCCTGCACATTGGAGAGCGGAGAGGGATATGAACATACCGGCCCGCGGCGGCGCAATTCTGTTGCCAATCGGCGGCGGGACACTAAACTCCGCTCGCGACCAGGCGCGAATCGGACTTCGCCGGCATGACACATCTTTCCAGTTTCACTTTCTCGGAAGACGCGCGTTGAGCGCGCCCGCCGCCATCGCGCCGGCTTCCCTCGCCCCCGTGGCGGATGCTTTGGCGCCGGTCGCGGTGATCGATATCGGCTCCAACTCTGTGCGCCTGGTGGTCTATGACGCGGCCAAGCGGGCGCCGGTGCCGGTGTTCAACGAAAAGGTCCTGTGCGGGCTCGGCCGCGGCCTCGATGCGACCGGCCGGCTCAACCCGGAAGGCGCCACACTGGCGCAGTCGAGCGTCCACCGCTTCGCCGCGCTGATCGAGGCCATGGGCGTCACCGACATCAACGCCATCGCCACCGCCGCGGTGCGCGAAGCCGCCGACGGCGCGGCGTTTCAGGCGGCGGTCGAGGAGGATTGCGGCTTTCCGATCCGCGTCATCAGCGGCGAAGAGGAAGCGCGGCTCTCAGCCCTCGGCGTGACCGCGGAAATTCCCGAGGCCGAGGGCGTCATGGGCGATCTCGGTGGCGCCAGCCTGGAGCTGGCCCATCTCCAGGGCGGGGAAAACCGCAATCAGGCGACCTTGCCGATCGGCCCCTTGCGTCTCGCCTGCGGCCCGGAGACCGGCGCCGGTGGCGAGGAGTCCGGCCACAGCCTCGATGACCGCCTCGCCGCCGCACCGTGGCTGCCCGCAGCCAAGGGCGGCACCTTCTACGCCGTCGGCGGCGCGTGGCGGAGCTGGGCGCGCATGCATATGAACCATGTCGATTATCCGCTGCGCATCGCCCATCATTACGAGATCCGCGCCGCCGCGGCAGACGAATTCGCTGCCGAACTGGCCGCCCTCGCGCCGGACGCTCTTGCCGAGCTGCCCGGCTTCGACAATGCGCGCGCCGATGCCATCCCCTTTGCCAACCTCCTGCTGCGGCGGCTGATCGAGCGGACCGGCGTCGCCCGCGTGCTGTTCTCGGCCTATGGCGTGCGTGAAGGGCTGATCTTCGACCGCCTGCCCGACGCGCTCAAAGCCGAGGACCCGCTGATCGCCGCCTGCCGCAATCTCGCGGCGATGACCGGCCGCGCCACTGCCGATGGCGATGCGCTTTATCGCTGGATGTCCCCCGCCTTCGCCGAAGAGAGCCCGGACGAGGCGCGCTTGCGCCGCGCCGCCTGCCTGCTGGCCGATCTCGAATGGTCGGAGCACCCCGATTACCGCGCCGAACATGCGCTGCTCCGCATCCTGCGCTATCCGCTGATCGGCGTCGATCACCCGGGCCGGGCCTATATGGCGCTCGCCGTCGCCTCGCGCCACGCCAAGGTGAGCGAGAAACTGATCGCGCGCTTTCTGCACGGCCTGATGGACGGCACGGAATTGAGTCGTGCGCGGGCCACCGGCCTCGCCATGCGCTTGGCATACACATTTTCCGGCGGCGTCATTTCACTCCTCGAGCAAACCGCGCTCCGGCGCGACGGCAAGCGGCTGAAGCTCGAACTGCCGGCCCATGCCGATGTGCTGGTCGGCGACGTGGTGCAAAGCCGCTTCCGCTCTCTCGCCCAGGAACTTGGCTGCCAGCCGCGCATCGCCAGCGTCAGGCCGTCTGGAACCAATAACGCTAAGAGCTTAAATTAATAGTTTTCCGATTCTCTTCCGCCAGATTTCAATCAGACCTATTTGGATTTAAAGCTGCAGATATGGTAATTTATGAGTATATTTTCGAAATAAAATCAGTACATATTACATCAAAATGATTTAATGATACTACAGTAATTATCCAAAGTGCCGCAACAGCAAACATTGCGAGTGTTACGTACCAAACGTGAAAAGATGACCAGGAGAATATTCTAGATAAAAATCCTTTTCCTTCACTGTGATTAATTCTCAGATTAATTGGATCATACGTTTTGTTTCTTTCACTTACTTCGAACTTAGAGAGCCATTGAGCTGATATTTTTTCGAATGAACGGTGACGGGTAAATAATTGAATCGAAGCAATAGCAGCGATAAAGGCGAGCGCCGCACTGACGATTCTAGCGATTTGCGAAGTTTCCGGGCCCAACGCAATTATAAACAAGAACGCCTGAGCGGTGAGACTTAATACGGGAGTATGCCACAATAAAGTGTTCAGAGACTCCCGCCGCGCCGCAACAATATTATATTGACTTTCATTTTTGTAATTTTGTAAATCGAAATATTTTTCTCGACTAATTTTGTTTCTTAAATTTATAACATGATGAAAATATTCTCTGGCATTCGGGTGGGTTTCTGAAATATACTTTTCATCGGATTCACCTATCCATTCATATTTTATGTGTTGGTCTTTGGGAAGTGATTTAGGAATTTCTAGCAACGTTACTTGGTACGCCAAAACCACATAATGTGTGCTTATGTCGTCTTTCTCAAGAAAATTTGTTGGATACCAATGATGAAAAATTCCTAATAATACCGCATCGTCAAAATCGTATTTTATTTTTAGCTCAGCCCAACACGCCTCGTTGAATGCTTCCCGAAGCGTCTCATTCTTACGTATTCGGCGCCCAGGTACAAACCAAGAATTTTTAGCGGGCTGGTTTTTGCGCCAGCCGAACAAAATTTTACCTTCACGGTTTTGTACGATCAAATCGATCGACACGAGAGGCGTGAGTTTAATGACCTCAAGAAATTCCTGCTCGGATAGATTTCCCATATTGACAACCTTTTAAATCTCTTCATGTAACTGTTATTTGAAAAATTAAATACGCTATATTATTGTTCGCGGTAACTTTCCTGCGTACAAGCATAGAAATATTCTTCCCATATTATTTTACTTTTGAAATGATTGGAAGTTGAATCACATATTGGGCGGTCGGGTCTGCGAATATAACAAATCAAACAATTTCCCGTGAATCTGTGGCTCGACAATCATGCTGCGGCGACTTCTTCCGGCGTTCGTCCCACGGTCTGCTGATAAATTTCCCGGTCGGTCGCGCCCTCGCTGCCGATGACCAGCACCCGCGCTTCGGGCCCGAGGCCGAGGGTCTCGCGCATGGCGCTGTCGCCACAGGCGGCGATCAGCGCCGCCGTTGCCGCGGCGCCGGATTCGCCGGCGACGATCGGCCGGTCGCCGTTGACGCCGGATGCCAATATGCGCATGGTCTCGGCCGCCGCCTCGTCCGGAATGATGAGGGTTTCGTCGGCACAATCGCGCAATATCTCCCAGGCGAGCGGCGACATTTCCGCCGCCGCGAGGCAGGCCATGAAGGTCTCGACATCGCCCGGCACCGGGGTCGGCGCACCCGCGGCCATGCTGCGCGCGATGCAGTCCGCCCGCTCCGGCTCGACCACGGTCACGCGCGGGCGCGCCACATCCTGGATGCGCCAGAGATGCCCGGCAACCGCGCCGGCAAGGCCGCCGACGCCGCCCTGGATAAAGAGGTGACTGGGCGGGCGCGGGTCCCAATCGGGCCACTGCGCGGCGATCTCATCGCCCATCACCGTATAGCCCTGCATCACCCAGGCCGGCATTTCCTCATAGCCCTCCCAGGAGGTGTCGGAGACAACGAACCAGCCTTCCTCTTTGGCTTCCGCCGCCGCGACAAGGACCGAATCGTCATAGCCGCCGGGCACCCGGCGGATGCGCGCGCCATAGGCGGCGATCTCGTCCTCCCGCCCCTGGCTGACGCCTTCATGCAAATAAATCACGCAGTCGCAGCCGAACATCTGCGCCGCCCAGGCGACGGAGCGGCCATGATTGCCGTCGGTCGCGCAGCACACCGTAATGTCGCCGGTCGCCGCATTGAGGTCTCCGGTCAACAGGTCCGCCACGCCTTGGATTTGCACGCCGCGCCCGGCCAGTTCGCCGCGCAACAGCTTGAGCACCGCATAGGCCCCGCCGAGCGCCTTAAAACTCTTCAAGCCGAAGCGCTGGCCCTCGTCTTTGTAATGCAGCTGGGCGATACCAAGCGCTCCGGCCAGACCGGCAAGCGGCACCAGGGGCGTCGGCGCATAGCCCGGCCAGGCGGCGATCTCGCGCTTCGCCTCGGCGAAAGCGTCGGCCGAGAGAATCTCCGCCGTCCGACCGCCGAAAGACTGGCCTTTGAGCGCCAGGCGATTGATCTCATGGCGGCAGGAGAATTGCGGCAATGTCGTCATTCTTGGGACTCCCGTCGAAGGCAATAAGCAACGGGCCATGCTTACACCGAATTTCCGTATTGCGCGATTACGCTTATCGGCGCTCGCAACGGGCGCTATGGTTGGCCTGTTGAGCTGGAGGAGGCGGAGGCGCGGCAGTGGGCTATACGATTGCCGAGAAGATATTGGGGCGGACGACCGCGGCCGGCGTGCCGGCGCCGGCGGGCAGCGAGGTCGAGGTCAAGCCGGACTATGTGCTGGGCTATGATTTTCCCGGTTATCTCGATCTGATCTTCAAACAGATGAAAGAGGAGTTCGGCATCGCGCGCGTCGCCGAGCCGGAACGCTTCGCCCTTTTCATCGACCATATGGTGCCGGCCGCCACGCCCGCCGAAGAAGAACTCCATATCATCACCCGCGACTGGTGCCGGGAGAATAGCGTCAAACTGCATGAGCGCGAGGGCATCGGCCATCAGGTGGCGGCCGAGGCGGGCTATGCGGCGCCGGGCGCCTTCGTCGTGCATTTCGACGGCCATGTGTCGCAGCTCGGCGCGTTCGGCGCGCTGGCGATCGGCATCCACACCCAACTCCTCGAAGCCTTCGTCCGCGAGCGCATCGGCTTTACTGTGCCCGAGACAACGAAAGTAATCCTCAGCGGCGCTGTTGAGCCGGGGGTGATGGCGCGCGACGTGTTTCATCATCTGGTGCGCGTGCTCGGACCGCGCGCCTGCCGCTTTCAGGTTCTCGAACTGGACGGCCCGGCGCTCGCCGAGATATCCCTCGAAGGCCGCCAGACCATCGCCGGTCTGGCGATGTTCACCGGCGCCCTGACGGCGATCTGCAATCCCGACCGAATGGCGCTCGATTATATGCAGGGGCGCTGCGAGAAGACTTTCGCGCCGGTGTCGAGCGACGCGGATGCGAACTATGCGGCGGTGCACGCAATAAACCTCGACGATCTCGCGCCCACGATCGTGCTGCCGCCCAATCCGGCGGGCGTCGCCGAGCTTGCCGACCATACCGGGCTCGAGGTCCAGGCCGGCTATCTCGGCTCCTGCGCGTCGGGCCGGCTCGAGGATTTGCGCGCCGCGGCAACCATCCTCGCTGGCCGCCGCGTGGCGCCGGGGTTTCAGCTTCATATCGTGCCGACGAGCCAGGCGATCATGGCCGCGGCCGCGCGCGAAGGCTTGCTCGCCACGCTGATCGAGGCCGGCGCTTTCGTGACCTCGTCGTCATGCGATTACTGCTACGGGCGGATCGCCACCATGGCCGACGGCCAGCGCGCGGTTTCGACCGGCACGCTCAATGTGCGCGGCCGCATGGGAAGTCCCGATTCTGAAATCTATCTGTGCAACGCGGCGGCGGTGGCGGCCTCGGCCATCGAAGGCCGGATCGCCGATCCCCGGCCCTACCTGCGGAGGGCGGGCGGATGAGCCTCGGCGTGCTCAGCGGGCGCGTTGCCTACATCTTCGCCGAGGACGATTTTGACGTCGACCAGATCATCGGCGTCGAGAACATCCGGTTGACCGATCCGGACGCGCTGGCGGCCTGCGCCATGCGCCAATTCGACCCCGGTTTCGCCGACCTCGTACAGCCCGGCGATATCGTCGTCGGCGCGGAGAATTTCGGCTATGGCCATCCCCATTTCGCGCCGATGATCGGGCTGCGCCATCTCGGTATCACCGCCGTGGCGGCAAATTCTTTCGCCACCGGCTATTGGCGCGAAGAAATCGCCGAGGGCTTTCCGCAGATCGCCTGCCCCGGCATCACCGGATTGGTGGCGCGCTGGGACAATGTCGAGATCGATTTAGCGGCCGGGGAAATCCGCAATCTCACTTCGGGCGGCGCGTTGCCGATCACGCCCTATTCGGAAGCCGAGCTCGGCATGCTGCAGGCCGGCGGGCTGATCCCCTATCTGCGCCAAAAGCTCGACGCCGGGGAACAATCGGATTGACGTCTGACGCATCAGCGTACCCGTCGCGCTTCGCCGAGCTGTTCGAGCGCGAAGCGCGCGACCTCGTCAAACGTTACGATTTCTCCGATGGAGTGACGGTCGCGCCGCTGAGCCAGTCGGAAAACACCATCCTGCTGGTCGACGACAAAAGCCGGGGCGAAAAATTCGTCCTTCGGATTCACTCTCACCGGCTGATCTACCACACCGAGGCGATGATCGCTTCGGAGGTGAATTGGATGCGCGCCTTGCGCCGGGATTCGCCTGTCGAGGCGCCGGATCCGGTCGCCGATCGCCAGGGCCGCTTCGTTCAAATGTTGAATTCGCCCGAACTCGACCGGCCGCGTTGCGCCGTGATGTTCACCTTTCTCGAAGGGGTCGAGCCCGATCCCGCTTCGCTCGATGCCGGCTTTCTCCGCCTCGGCGAAATCACCGCGCATATGCACCGCCACGTCATGCGCTGGTCGCCGCCGGCGGACTTTACTCGGCCGACTTGGAGCCCGGACGAGGTGTTCGGCAATTGCAACGGCTTCGGCCGCTGGCAGGACGCCATGGGCATGGACAGGGAAGCGCGCCTCTGCCTCGGCCGCATGGCCGAGGTGATAACGCGGCGACTGCATGCGCTCGGGCGCGATCCCCGGCATTTCGGCCTCGTCCATGCCGACCTCCGGCTCGCCAACACCCTGATCGAGGGCGAGCGAACCAAATTGATCGATTTCGACGATTGCGGCTTTAGCTGGTACAGCTACGATCTCGCCACGGCAGTGAGTTTCATTCAGCACCGGCCCGACCTCGACGAGCTGATCGCGGCCTGGTTCGTCGGCTATCGCAGGGTGGCCGAGCTGCCCGCCGCGCTGGAGGCGGAGAATCTCACCATCATCATGCTGCGGCACATGGCCGAGCTCGCCTGGCTCGCGTCGCGCCGGCATCTCGAATTTGCCCAAAATCTCGGGCCCGGCTTCACCGCCGATTCGTGCCGCCTCGCCGAGGATTATCTCAAGCGGTTTGGCTAGAGTTCAAAGCAGTGCGGCGCCGGCAGCCGCGCAAATCTCATCCTCCTCGCCGGTGCCACCGCCGACGCCGCAAGCGCCGATCACGGCGCCATCGCGCACGATCGGCACCGCGCCCTGGCCCATGATCATATGCCCGCCCTCCGCCGCGGCGATGCCGCGGAAGGTCGGGTGCTCGGCAAGCGGCGTGAGATCGCCGCTCGGCATGCCGAAGGATGCCGACGCGACGGCCTTGCCCTGGCTGCCA
This sequence comes from uncultured Rhizobiaceae bacterium, assembly GCA_964623955.1. Lineage (GTDB taxonomy): Bacteria > Pseudomonadota > Alphaproteobacteria > UBA828 > UBA828 > PTKB01. The sequence goes on along the minus strand of CAZUVO010000036.1, from coordinate 11,161 downwards.
TAGGCGCTCGCCCAGATGGTGTTGTCCATGCGCTGAAACGCGATTAGCCGGCCGCCGCCGTCGCACACCGCGACACTGACATTGATATTGAGCTCCGCCGCTTTGGCCAACGCGCCCGCGATAATTCGATTGGCTTCCTCGAGTGACAACGCCATGGCTTTTCCTCCCAATTTTATGATTCTCCCGCCGGGCTGACGCCTCACTGTAGCGGACCGCCGTCTGGGGATCAGCATCTAATGCGCTGGCCTAAGAATGCCCGCACCGGACGCGATGACATTCGCTGTGGATCGTGACACCCTGGGCGCACGTCGTTGCGAAGGGAAACCGACAGGAGCCCCGCCATGTATGACGTGATCGTTGTGGGCGCACGGTGCGCAGGCTCGCCGCTCGCCATGCGACTGGCGCGCGAGGGCCACAAGATCCTGCTTCTCGACCGGGCGGAGTTTCCCAGCAACCAGAATCTCTCGACCCATCTGGTTTGGCAGAATGGCGGCAATCGGCTGCGCAAATGGGGCTTGTTCGACAAGGTCGCGGCGACGGACTGCCCGCCGCTCACGACATTTTTCGTCGATTTCGGCGATTTTCGCCTCACCGGCGAGCCGACGCCGGCGGACGGGCTAACCTACGCGCTCTGCCCGCGGCGCTTCGTGCTCGACAAGATTCTGGTCGATGCCGCGGTGGATTCCGGCGCCGAGCTCAGAGAAGGCTTTACCGTGCGCGAGCTCGAGCGCGACGGCCGGCGCGTCACCGGCATCTCGGGTACCGACCAATCGGGCAACACTGTGACGGAAAGCGCCCGCATCGTGGTCGGTGCGGATGGCCGCAATTCTTTCGTGGCGCGCGCCGTGCAGGCAGAGGAGTACAACACCAAGCCCCGGCTGCAATGCACCTATTTCTCCTATTTCAGCGACGTGCCGTCCGACAGTGTCGAGATTTATGTCGGCGAGTGGCGCGGCGGCTACGCCTTCCCGACCAATGACGGCTTGACCGTGGCCGGCGCCAATTGGACGGCGCGCGACGCCGGCGGCGTGAAGGAGAATATCGAGGCCAACCATCTCGAAACCCTGCGCACTTGCGCCCCCAACCTCGCCGAGCGCGTGCGGGCCGGCAAGCGCGAAGACCGCTGGTTCGGTGGTCTCTCGCCGAACGTCTTCCGCAAGCCGCATGGGCCGGGCTGGGCGCTGGTCGGCGATGCCGGGATCACCATGGACCCGTGCACGGCGGTCGGCATCACCAATGCGTTGCGCGACGCCGACTATCTCGCCGACGCCATCGACGAGGGCCTCTCGGGCCGCGCATCGATGGACGAGGCGCTGGCCAATTATGAGCAGCGGCGCAATGAAGCGATCACGCCGATCTACGAGCTGACCTGCGAACTCGCGCCGTTCGCCCCGCTGGTGGGCGAAGCGCGGCAGCTGCTCGAAGCGCTGATCGACAACCAGGCCGACACCAACCGGTTTCTCGGCTTGATTTCCCAGACCGAATCCATTGCCGAATTCTACGCCGAGGAAAACATCCGCAGAATCGTTGCCGCCGCGGCGCCGTAACTAGCCATTGTTTCGATTTTAAAGCCCGCAAAATTGAGTACACTCGATGCCGCCGGCGGCACTCGCCGGCAATAGTTTCGAAAGCGTATTGGGGATTTATGGAGCTTTGTAACCTCGGCGAACAGCCGCCGCTGACTGAAATACCGGAAAAAATGCATGCCTTCGCCGTCCGTCAGGACCGCTTCGGCGAGCCCAAAGAGGCCTGGCAGCGCGAGGTGATCGACACGCCTGAGATCGGCTCCAAGGATGTGCTGATCTACGTCATGGCGACGGGTATCAATTACAACAATGTGTGGGCCGCCCTCGGCAAGCCGGTCGACGTCATCGCCGACCGCCAGAAGAAGGGCGAGCCGGAGGATTTCCACGCCGGCGGCAGCGATTGCTCGGGCATCGTCTGGGCGGTCGGCGGCGAAGTGACCAACGTCAAACCCGGCGACGAGGTGGTGGTCCATAGCGGCTGGTGGGAGCCGGACGATCCCTGGGTTCTTGCCGGCAAGGATCCGATGCTGGCCGAGAGCACGCGCATCTGGGGCTACCAGACCAATTACGGCAGCTATTGCCAGTTCGCCCGCGCCCAGTCGCACCAATGCCAGCCCAAGCCGAAGCATCTCACCTGGGAGGCGGCGGCGAGCTATCTCCTGTGCGCATCGACCGCCTATCGCATGTTGATGGGCTGGCCGCCCAATACCGTCGAGCAGGGCGATTACGTGCTGGTGTGGGGTGCCGCCGGCGGTCTCGGCAGCCTGGCGCTGCAGATCACCGCCGCGGCGGGCGGCAAGCCCATCGCCGTTATTTCCGACGAGGACAAACGGCAATTCTGTCTCGACCACGGCGCGGTAGGCGTGATCAACCGCAAGGATTTCGACCATTGGGGGCCGATGCCCGACGTCAACAGCAAGGAATGGGGCGCCTGGTTCAAGGGCGCGCGCGATTTCGGCAAGGCATTTTGGGAAGCGGCGGGGGCCAAGGAAAGCCCGCGGATCGTCTTCGAGCATCCCGGCGAGACGACGCTGCCGACATCGAATTTCCTGTGTGCGACGGGCGGCATGGTGGTGATCTGCGCCGGCACCACCGGCTACAATGTGACGCTCGATCTGCGCTTTCACTGGATGCGTCAGAAGCGCTTCCAGGGCAGCCATCTGTCGAACGACGAACAGGCCGCGGCAGTCAACCAGATGGTGATCGACGGCAAGGTCGACCCCTGTCTCTCGGCGACCTACAGCTTCGACGAGATCGGCCACGCCCATCAGCTCATGCTGGAAAACCGCCACCCCTACGGCAATATGGCGGCCCTGGTAAATGCCACCGAGCCCGGCCAGGGTGCGAGCTAGGACGCTGGCGCGGCGGCAAAATTAAGAATAAGATCAGCGCAATAAAACGGGAGGTGCGGGGCGTGTCGAAATCTCTTCAAATCGATCCGGGAAAATGTACCGGTTGCCTGCAATGCGAGCTGGCCTGCTCATACGAGAACGAAAACAATTTCAACCCGGCCAAATCGCGCATCAAGGTGTTCAATTTCCATGATGAGGGCCGCCAGGTGCCCTATACCTGCACCCAATGCGACGAAGCCTGGTGCATGGCCGCCTGCCCGACCGGCGCGATCACGGTCGACCGGGAAACCGGGGCGAAGGTCATTTCCGACGCGGCCTGCGTCGGCTGCAAAGTGTGTACCCTCGCCTGCCCGTTCGGCACGGTGAATTACAACACCGACAGCGGCAAGGTGATCAAATGCGATCTCTGCGGCGGCGACCCGAAATGCGCCTCCGCCTGCCCGACCGAGGCGATCACTTACGCGGCTTAGAACAAATCCCGAGCAGGTGGAATCACCTGCGACGACGCATTTGCTTCAATAATAAAGAATTAGAGCGTATCGGGTGAGCGTGAGCGATTCCGACATGCTCTAATCTTATGCGCTGACGGATTGCATCGCCTTGGACGGCGTCGGGGCGGCGATGCGCTCGGCGGGATATCTCACCGTGACGGTGGTGCCGGCGCCCAACTCGCTTTGCAGATCGAGCGAGCCGCCATGTAGCTCGATAAAGGATTTGGCCAGCGGCAGACCGAGGCCGGTGCCCTCATAGCTGCGGTTTAGATTGCTGTCGACCTGGTGGAAAGGGGCAAGGATATTCGGAATATCCTGAAGCGCGATGCCGATGCCGGTATCGGCAACCTGGAAAATATATCCGTTGCCGGGGCGCGACCAGACCTTGACCGTGACCCGGCCGCCGGACGGGGTGAACTTCACCGCGTTGGACATCAGGTTGAAGAGTATCTGCTTGCATTTGCGCGCATCTGCGATGAGGCCGGGCAGGTCCGCGGCCATGTCGCGCTCGATCTCGATGCCGCCCGCTTCCGCCTGGTCGCGCAGCCCTTCGATGCACTCCTCGACGATCCGCGCGACATCGACGGTGACTTCGGTCAGTTCCGACTTGCCCGCCTCGATCTTGGAGAGATCGAGAATATCGTCGATATGTCGGAGCAGATTCTGGCCGGATTTGTTGATGTCCTCGGCATAGTCGACATATTTGGCATCGCCGATGGGGCCGAACATCTTGCCGATGATGACGTCGGAAAAACCGATGATCGCATTGAGCGGCGTGCGCAGCTCGTGGCTCATGGTGGCGAGAAATTCGGATTTGGCGGTACTCGCCGCGTTCGCCGCCTTGAGCGCTTCCGCCAGCTCGCCGGTGCGCTCTTCCACACGCCGCTCCAGGCTGCCCTGCATGCGGATCAGCTCTTGCTCGTTGCGCCGGATGGTTCTGACATTCTCTTTGAATATCTTGAGCGCCCGCGCCATGGCGCCGATCTCGTCGCGCCGCTCGGCGCCGGGGATTTGCACCTGATCGTCGCCGGTGGCAAGGCGCGAGGTCACGGCGGTAATGGCACGAATCGGTTTGACGATGCGGCTGCCGAGATAGATGGCGATGCCGAGACCAGTCAGCAGCACCAGGGCGACGAGGAAGAGCTGGATGTTGAACACCTCGTCGGACGTATCCTCGGCGGCGAGCATGAAATCGAAGCCCTGCACCACCGCCAATTCGACGAGCGCGCTCAAATCCTCGTCGATCGCGCGGAAGATCACCGCCTCTCTCAACAATGTCTCGCCCAGGCGGCCGCCTTCCTCGATGAGACGGGTTTTTTCCGCACGAATGACGGACAGGCGTGTGAGACGTTCTTCGATATGAGCGATCAAGGGAGCTGCGACCGGATCGGTCAAACGTTCGCCGACGACTTCCAAGTCTTCGCGCAGCATTCGCTCCTGCTCGGCGACGATTCCAATATCGTCGCCGGCCACGCGAATTCGCACGAACGCCGTCTGCGCGCCGCGCGCGAAATTGGAGGCCATGAGGGGATAGTCGAACAGCTCGTTGGTGAGCTTGCTGGTGCGCAGAAGGCCATCGATCGCGGTAAAGCCCATGATCCCGCTCAACAGGATCATCGCGACAAATCCGACGATCAATTTGTTGCGAATCTTCACGGCGACCCACGAATGATTCAGCCCATTATCAACTAGACCGTAAGAATCGCCGGAATCCGATTAACAACCTATAAAATTATTGTGACTAATTGGACTATTCCGCCGTCCTTGGCCTATTTAGGCGCGAATTTCGCAATTAGTTCGCACCTGTCCCCGCAGCGCCGAATTGCTTAACGGCGATATCGGTGGACTCGGCGATGTGCGAGGCCATCAACGCCTCCGCCCGGTCGCCGTCGCCGGACTCAATCGCCTCTAAAATACCCTCATGGAGCCGCCACACCCGCTTGATCTGTTGGGCCGAATATTTGTAGCGCGAGCGGTGGGTGATGGTGACGGCCAGCACCTGACGCTCCACGGTGAGCAGGAGCTGGCTGCCCGAGGCGACGGCGATGGCGTCGTGAAAGGCGAAATCGGCCTCGGCCTGATCCTGCGGCGAGCCGCCGGTGCCGAGGCGGCGCTGGGCGGCGCGCGCGCGCGCCCCCGCCAC
>CAZUVO010000036.1:0-5627 GCA_964623955.1 uncultured Rhizobiaceae bacterium | reverse complement strand
TGGCGCGGTCGCCGGTCTCCGCCGCGGCGCGTGCCGACTGCGCCTCGAGCAGTTTGCGCAGCGCATAGATCTGCGCGATGTCGCTCGGCGTCACGGCGCGCACCCGGGCGGCTTGATGGGGCGCGAGATCGACCAGCCCCTCGCCATGCAGAGTGAAGAGCGCCTCGCGGATCGGCGTGCGGCTCACTTGCAGCTCTTCGGCGAGGCGGCGCTCACGCAATTGCTGGCCCGGACCGAGGGTGCCGGCGAGGATCGCCTTGCGGATCACATGGGCAATCCCTTCGCTGGTGCGCGTCGCGAGCGGGCCGCCGGCAAGATCGCCCAGAAGTGTGGACATGGTGTCTATTTCCCCTCGGCCAGGCCTAAGAGATAGCGGCGGCTGCCGGCGATCTCGCGCCGCTTTTTGAGGTCGTCCTTGATCTCATGTGCCGCATCGAGGGCGCGCACGGCGCTTTCGTAAAGCGGCAGGGCGGCGGCGATGGCATTGGACGGGCGGATACGCTCGACCGTGTAATCCAGCTTCTCGCGCGCGCCGGGAATTGTGTAATGCCCGTTCTTCACCCAATCGACGGTGATCCAATCGAGCGAATCCAGGAAGGAGAGCGAATCCGCCGCCTGGACGATATCCGCTTCCCAGCCGCCGCCGATCTCGTGGCGCAACACCAAGTGACGGACGCGGCGGATGAACGCCTCCTCCGGCGCCGGCGTGCGGGCGCGCAGCCATTCCTCGACGATATCGGCGGAGCGGGTGGAATGGGCGAAGAGATAATCCGGATCGTCGAAGCCATTGCCCGGCATGCTCGGCGGGCCGCCGGGGAAAAACCGCTCGGCGTCATGCACCAGCGAGGCGAATTTCACTTCGGCCGACGCCTCCGGGCTGAGCTTCATCGCCCACATCCGGGTGCAGAGCAGATGTTCAAGCTGATAGAAGCCGTCGAGCCATTCGACCGCGTCCTGCTCCAATCGGGAGAGCGCGGCGTTGGCGTAGGCGCCTTCGGCGGTGATGTTGATCATGACTGCCTCACTTCGCTACTCGCCTCGCGCCGCTTGCAGGGCGCGCCACACGCTCTCCGGTGTCAGCGGCAATTGGGAAAGCTCGATGCCATATTCCGCCAGCGCGTCGCACAGCGCATTGGCGACCGCCGCGCCGGGCGGAATGGTGCCAACCTCGCCGACTCCGCGCACGCCGAAGGTGGTGACCGGCGACGGAATTTCGGTATGCAGCAACTCGATCGGCGGCAGGTCCGCCGCAGTCGGCGCGAAATAATCCAGCATGCTGCCGCTGGTGAGCTGGCCGGTGCCGGGATCGATCTGCAAATCCTCGGCGAGCGCTCCGCCGAAGCCCTGCGCCAGCCCGCCCCGCACCTGGCCGTCGACCAAGAGCGGGTTCACCGGCACGCCGGCATCATGCGCCATGACGAAACGCTCGACGGTAAACTCGCCGCTCTCCGGATCGGCCGATACCACCGCCGCGGCGGTGCCGAAGGAGAAGGACGCATCCGTCGGTTCGAAATGGGCGCTCGCTTCCAGGCCGGGTGATTCCGTTTCCGGAATGCCCTGACCGATGATGGCGCGGAAGAAGATATCGCCGAGCGGCACGCTTTGATTCGAGCCCTCGCGGAAGCGAACCGCATCGCCCTCGATGGTGAGAGCGTCGGGCTCGCACTCCAGCATCCAGGCGGCGATGCGGAGTATCTTGCCGCGCAAGCTCCCCGCCGCCTCGCGGATCGCGCCGGCGCCGGCGATCAGGGTGCGCGAGGCGAACGCGCCGGTGTTGAGCGGCGCCGCCGCCGTATCGCCGGCATGAATGTGGATCGCGTCATAGTCCATGCCGAGCACCTCGGCGCAGATCTGGGCGAAGGCGGTCTCGCTGCCCTGGCCGAAAGAAGAGACGCCGGTATAGAGATCGATGCTGCCGGAGCGGTTGGCGCGGAGCGTCACGCTCTCATGGGCGCCGAAGCGCGAGCCCCGGCCGGCGAGAAAGCGCGCGCTGGCATAGCCGGTGCGCTCGACAAAGGAAGAAAAACCGATTCCCATGAGGCGGCCATCTTCACGCGCCCCGCGCGGCGCCGCCCGGTGGGCGTTGTAATCCACCGCTTCGGCGGCCATGTGCAGGGTCTTGAGATAATCGCCATTCTCATAGACCGCGCGGCTCGGCGTCGTCCAGGGCAGGTCTTCCGGCCGCAGCATGTTCTTCTCGCGGATGTCGAAGGGATCGATGCCGAGGCGGCGCGCCAGGCGGTCGAGCAGCACCTCGCGGGCAAAATTGACCTCCGGCTGGCCATAGCCGCGATAGGCGCCGATCGGCGTCTTGTTGGTGATCGCCACGCGGCGTTCGACCACCGCGTCGGGCACTTTGTAGGGCCCGGTGAAGGTCACGCTGGAGAGCTGCGCCGAGCCATAGGTCGAATTCCAGGCGCCGAGATCGGTGGTGTATTGGTTGGTGATGGCGGTGATCCGGCCCTCCGCCGTGGCGCCGATGCGGTAATCGAACACGGATTCGCGCGCCTGATTGCTGGCGCGGAAAAACTCGATACGGTCCTCGATCCATTTGACCGGACGGCGCAGTGCCATGGCGTGCAACGCCGCAAGCAATTCCTCCGGATTGATGCCGAGCTTCATGCCGAAGCCGCCGCCGACATCGAGCGCGACGACGCGGATAGAGCTCTCGTCGAGGGGGAGGGATTCGGCGTATTGCTGGCGCACCAGATGGGGCGTCTGCGTCGTGGCGTATACGAGAAGCTCACGCGCGGCGGGGCGCCAGGCGGCGATCACGCCGCGCGTCTCCATCGGCAGGGCGCTGACGCGGTTGATATGAAAGCGCCCTTCGGCGGTAGTTTCGGCCTCGGCCATACGCGCCTCGGGCTCGCCGGCGCGGTCTTCGTGGGTGCTCAGAAGATTGCTCTCCATCACGCCGGGGTGGAGCAGCGGCGCACCCTCGGCCAGGGCGTCGAGGGTGGCGCTGATATGGGGCAGCGCCTCATAGTCGATATCGATCAGCTCCAACGCATCCTCGGCGACGGCGCGGCTGGTCGCAACGACGCTCACCACCGGCTGGCCTTCATGCAATGCGCGCTCCTGGGCCAAGGCGTAGAACGGCAGTTGGGGGGCGCCCGGCACCGGGCGGAGCACGGTCAGGGGATCGCTCAACTCGCGCACCTGGGCGCCGGTCAGGATATGTTTGACGCCCGGCAGAGCCTCGGCGCGGGATATATCTATCGCGCCGATGGCGGCATGGGGGAACGGACAGCGGCCGACCGCCATTTCCAATTGATGGGCCAATTGCACATCGTCGGTGAAGCAGCCATCGCCGCGCAGGAGGCGGTCATCCTCCTTGCGCGGCAGCGACTTTCCGATCACCCGGTGCTGCGCGCCGCTCATGATTCGCCGCCTTCCGAGCCAAGGTATTCCTCGACCGCGAGGACAATGCCCTCATAGCCGGTGCAGCGGCAGAGAACGCCGCTTAGCTCCTCGCGGATTTCCCGGCGGCTGGGCGCGCGGTCGCCGCTGCGCGCTTTGAGGCCCGTCGCCGCCATCAAAAATCCCGGAGTGCAGAAGCCGCATTGCAAAGCGTGATGCCGCTTGAAGGCTTCCTGCAATGCGTTGAGGCGGTCATCCTCGGCGAGGGATTCGACCGTCCGCACCTCGGCGCCTTCCAACTGCACGGCGAGCAGCAGGCAGGATTTGACCGCGGCACCTTCGAGCAGAATGGTGCACATGCCGCACACCCCCTGCTCGCAGCCGACATGGGTGCCTGTCAGCCCGAGGCGGTGACGCAGGAAATCCGCCGCATGCATGCGCACGGGCACGCTCGCGGTGACCTCTTCGCCATTGAGGCGGAAGGTGATCTCCTGCTCGTTCAAACTCAAACCGTCTCCTTTCGCGGCACGGGCCGGCGTTGTGCCGCGCCTAGCGCTGCTCGGCCGGCATCATTTCCTTCACCTGCATCTTGCCGCCGATCAGGATCGGTTCGTCGTCGAGGAACAGGCTGCAGCCGCGCATCGGGATGTCGAGATGGCACGGCGAATCATTGGCGCCGCCAAGCTCATTGTTGGGCCCGGAGGAGAACAGCACATTGCCGTAGAAGGAACGCAGCTCCATGCCGATGCCGCCGGGGAATTGCGTCAAGCCATGCCATTGCGCGCGCTCGTCCATGCCCCAGCCGATATGGGAGATGGCGTAGCCGCGCGGATCGTTGAAGGATTCCATATAGGATTTGATCAGCTCGGCATCGAGGCCGCCGCGAATATCCTCGATCATGCCTTTTTTGATCGTGTAGGTGACCGGGCTCGAGACATAGCTGTTGAACGGCAGGATGACATCGCCCGGCGCCAGGACGATCTGGCCGTCGACACCGTCATCCGCAGCACCTGTGAACATGAAGGCGGCGGGCCAATGATCCCAGCGGCTCGGCTCGTCGGTATAGCCATATTCGCTGATCGTCGGATAGTCGGCGAACTTATAGGTAACGTCCGTGCCATGCTCGCTGGTGATGCGCATGACCTTCGCTTTGCTCAGAAGATCGGCACCGAACTCCACCCGCTCGCGGATCTCCTTGGTCGGGAAGAGGCGGCGCAAAAGCGGCGTTGGCTCGATCGCCGTGAGCACGCGCGTGCCCGAGGCCTGGATATCCATCTGCTCGTCGCTGAACAGCAGGAAGATCAGATCGACCAGGATATCGGCCTTCTTCAACGCCTCGACCGCTTCGTCGTTTTCGGCCAGCGGGGTGACGCCGACTTCCCATTTGCCGGATTTCGGCTGCGGCGGCGGCAGACGCATATGGTAGGTCTTGGCACCCAGCGTCTGGGCGGCATCGAGAAACGCATCGGCATAATCGAGGCGCTCCTGGCCTTGCGACAGGACGGCGACGAATTCGCCCTCATGGACGCCGCTCAGTTCGAGTTGCGCCCGGCACATTTGCTCTAAGATATGCTGACTCATCGCTTGGTTCTCCTATGTCTGGCAGCCCGCCCGCCCTCCCGCGGGCCGGCCGGAGGCGTTCTCGCCTGCCATGCTGGGGTATGTCCTGCGCTCGGCATCAGACCAATCCCTTGATCAGGATGATCAGGCCGATAATGGTTGCCGCAATGCTGAAGATGGCCGCCACCTTGACCCACGGGTCGCGCGCCGGCGCCTGGGCCGGAGCCGCTTGCGGTGCGGCGGCGGCGGGTGCGGCTGCCGGTGCGTCATCGCCGGTAAGGGCGCGCTCGAGATTGCGGGCGAACTCGGCGGTCACCTTCTTCGCCTGTTTGGTGACGATGGAATTGCCGACGGTGCCGAGCACGCCGGCCAATGCTGCCTCGCCCTCGACGGCAATGTCGGTGCCGCCGCCATTGGCTTTCAGGGTGACGATATTGTCGCTGCGGAAATTGCCGATGGCGCCGCGCACCGCCTTGCCGGTCGAGGAAAAGGCGATGCGCTCTTCGGCGATGCGTTCGGTGATGCGGATTTTCGCCGCGAAAGTGGTCGACATCGGCCCGAGCTTCTGGGTCGCCTGCACCGCCAGCCGGTCTTCGCCGATCTCTTCCGCCGATTCCACGCCGGGGATGCAGTCGGCGACGCGCAAGGGCTGCTCGATATAGCGCCACACCACGGCCGGCGGCGCGGCGATGTGAAACTCCTGGCGG
>CAZUVO010000035.1:22516-25117 GCA_964623955.1 uncultured Rhizobiaceae bacterium | reverse complement strand
CGGGTCGCGGAACGGGCGCCGGCGCAGGAGACGCCCGCCCTCGAGCGCCCCGGCCACGCTGTGGATCATGCTCACCTCGAGCGCCTCGCCCGGGTCCAGCGGCGGCAGGAGGCCGACGAGCCTCGCGGCGAGCATGGACTTGCCGGCCCCGGGCGGGCCGATCATCAGGAGGTTGTGGGCGCCGGCCGCGGCGATCTCGAGCGCGCGCTTGGCCGTCTCCTGGCCCTTCACGTCCTTGAGGTCGGGATAGGCCATGCCGTCCTCGGCCAGGGCCGGCTCGGGCGGGGTCAGCACCTGGGTGCCCTTGAAATGGTTGACGAGGGCAATGAGGGATGGTGCGGCCAGGATCTCGATTGGCCCGGCCCAGGCCGCCTCGCCGCCGCAGGCCGCGGGGCAGATCAGCCCCCGCTCCCGCGCCGAAGCGCCGATCGCCGCCGGCAGCACACCGGCGACGGCGGCCACGGCGCCGTCGAGCGCCAATTCCCCGAGCGCCGTGTAGCCGGCGATCTCGTCCGCCGGCAGCACGCCCATGCTCACCAGGAGGCCGATGGCGATGGGCAGGTCGAAGTGACTGCCTTCCTTGAGGAGATCGGCGGGTGCCAGGTTGATGGTGATGCGCTTGGGCGGGAGTGCCAGACCCATGGCTTCGAGGGCGGCCCTCACCCGTTCGCGCGATTCGGCCACGGCCTTGTCGGGCAGGCCGACGATGGTGAAGGCGGGCAGCCCGGACGCCATCTGCACCTGGACGTCGATCTCCCGGACATCGATGCCGTGAAAGGCCACGGTGTTGACGCGCGCGACCATGGTGCCTGTTCCCCCAATAACCCGGCCTGGCCCGGTCCGACAACACCGCTCGCCGTATGCTCGAATACGGCGACGGCCGGATCAAGCGATGATTGTAACGCACCCAATCCCATTCGCGCCATGCCCACGACGCGCCGTCCAGCCCGGGCCGACACGCAACGACCAATTTGCTAAGCTCGACGCACTCGATGCTCTCGACGCTCTCGAAGGGACTCACGGTCATGATCATCGATTCCCACGCGTACTGCTTCCCGCCCGCGGACAGCCCGGCGGGGTATGCCAGCACCGACGAGCACATGAGGTGGGTTCAGGCGGGCCAAGCCGGCCACTATCAGCCGGCGTTCGATATCGAGACCCGCGAGGTCTCGTCCTCCCTGCCCCTGGCGCCCGACGGCACCAAGGACCTCGCTGCACTGCCCGACGTCGGATTCCGCGTCGAGTCCGAGGCCGGGCGCATCCTCTGGACCGTGGGTGGCCGCGACTTCACCAAGCACTACTATCCGCCCAGCCTGCGCGACTGCGCCTACCCGCCCGCCGCCCTCATCAGCGAGATGGACTATGCCGGCGTCGATATGGCGTTCCTCCACACCCACCCCATGCTGGCGCGGGACAGCGCCTATCAGGCTGAGTGCATCGCGCGCTTTCCGGGGCGCTTCCTCTCCATGGCGCCCGTGGACGAGGGGCGCATTCGCGAAGATGTGGACGCGGTCATCGGCGACATGGCGGAAGCGATCGAGGCTCACCACCTCCACGCCATCAAGTTCAATGGCGCCAGCGCCTATATGGCGAGCGCCGATCCCTGGGACGACGGGGCCTACAGGCCCTTCTGGGAGGCCGCGACCGCCCTCTCGGTCCCGATCTTCTTCACCCTCGACAACGGCCCCGAGCACGCGAGCTGGGAGAATTCAGCCCGGCACCAGGCGGGCTACCTCGACGAGCTCGCCATCCTCACGAGGTGGATGGAGCGCTATCCCGACACCCTCTGCAGCATCACCCACGGCTTCCCCTACCGCACCTTCATGGAAGAGGGGCGGATCGTGCTGCCCGAGGACATCTGGTGGCCGTTCGAGAATCCCAACCTCAGCATCGAGGTCTCCTTCCCAGTGCGGATCGGCGACATGTTCGACTTCCCCTATCGCGAAATCTGGCCGTCCATCGAGGAGATGGTCGACCGGATCGGCGCCGGCCAGCTCATGTGGGGAACCGACCTCCCGTTCCAGAACCGGCACTGCACCTACCTCCAGTCGCGGGCGCTGCTGGAGAGATACTGCGCGTTCCTCGATGCGGACCAGATCGCGGCGATCATGGGCGGCACGGCCGCGCGGGTCCTGGGGCTCGAGCCCGGTGGCTGACGCGTGCCGGCCCTCTCACGCGCGGGGCAGGACGGATACGAAGTCGAGCAGGATCAGGTTGGCGAGGTAGCAGGTCAGCTCCCGCACGTCGTGGCTGGGCGAGACCTCGACCAGATCGAACCCGACGATATCGAGGCCCTGGAGGGCCCGCACGCAGGCGCGCGCTTGCGCGCTCGTGGGGCCGTTGAGCTCCGGGCTGCCGGTGCCGGGCGCGTGGGTGCCGTCCACGAAGTCCATGTCGAATGTGACGTAGACCTTCTCGCCTCTCAAGCGCTCCAACCGCTTCGCGAGCCCTTTCGCACCCATTTCCTCGAGGCTCTCCGCCATGATGACCTCGATGCCGTGCTCCCGGTGAAAGTCCAATTCCTGGCCGTGATAGATTCTGCGGATGCCGATCTGGATCAGCTTATCGGGCGCGATGATCCCCTCCTCGACCGCCCGTCGG
>CAZUVO010000035.1:0-22420 GCA_964623955.1 uncultured Rhizobiaceae bacterium | reverse complement strand
GTCCGTATGGGCGTCGAAATGGACCACGGCCACCTTGCCGTGCTTCTTGTGGATGGCGCGCAGGATCGGGTGGGTGATGAAGTGGTCGCCGCCGACGGCGATGGGCAGGATGCCCCGGTCGAGGAGCTTCGCCGTGCCCTTCTCGATCGCCTCCATGGTGTCGGTGATGGAGAGCGGCGAGAGGATGAGGTCGCCGCAATCGGCGATTTCGTGGTGCTCGAAGGGATCGACCTCGAGCTCGGCATTGTAGGGCCCGGCGCGCCAGCAGCAGTTGCGCACCCCGCGCGGGCCGAAGCGGGTCCCCGGCGTGCGGATGATGCCGCCGTCATAGGGCACGCCGAAGATGCCGACGTCCGGGCTCTCCACGTTCTCCATGAGCGGCGCCTTGAGGAAGGTCGGTATGCCCGTGAAGCGCCGCAAGTCGCCGGTGGTGATGAACTCGCCGTCCCGGTATCCGTCGAGGTGTTTCTTGCTCGGTGCGCTCGCCATCGTCTCTCCTCCTCTACTGGGTTTGCCGCTGCCTTCCTCGGTGCTTCAAACCCGCGCTTTAGGCAAGCCAAATGAGGCTTGATAGGTGCCGGGTGATAAAGGCGAGCGGAAAAGGGGGAAACATGACCGTCACGCACCTCGCGGACTTCGTCTCGGAAGCCGACCTGGCCGCCCTCGACCGGCCGGCGGGCGAGGCGACGGGCCTGCCCGCCCATTGCTACGGCGAGGCTTTCTACGCCCTCGAGCAGCGCGCCCTCTTCCCGGGTCGATGGTGCGCCGTCGCCTTCGCCTGCGACGTGCCCGAGCCGGGCGACGCGCTGGCGGTGGACTTCGCCGGCTGGCCCCTCGCGATCGTGCACGGCGGCGACGGGCAGATCCGCGTCTTCCACAACGTCTGCCGCCACCGGGCGACACGGGTCGTCGAGGGGGCGTGCAAGGGGCTCAGCCGTCTCATCTGCCCATGGCACGCCTGGACCTATGGCCTCGACGGGCGTCTCGTGGGCACGCCGCGCATCGGCGGCGAGCGGGTGGGCGAGGACTCGGCCTTCGACAAGTCGGACGTGGACCTGAAGGAAGTCCGATCCGCCCTGTGGCACGACCTGATAATCGTCAATATCGACGGCAACGCACCCCCGTTCGCCGACCACATCCGTCCCTTGGAGGCGCTCTTCACCGGGTACGACCTCACCGGCCTGCGCTGCGGCAACGCCTGGGACATCGACTTTCCCGGCAACTGGAAGCTCGCGGTCGAGAACGCCATCGAGGACTATCACCTGCCCTACATCCACCGCGAGCTGGTGAGCGGAATCAGGGAGTCCCGTTACCGCCTCGATCACGCGGCCGGCTGCTACTACGCGAACTCGACCTGGCGCGATTCCGAGGGCGGCTATCGCGGGGTCGAGGGGGAAGGCAGCGGCGAGCCGGGGGCGGTGCTGCCCTCGCTCCTGGGTGCCGGCAGCACGGTCGAGCCCCGCACCTTCGCCGTCAGCCTCTTCCCCAACGGCTTCATTACCCTGCGCCCCAACTGCCTGTGGCTGTGGCTCTTGATGCCCGATGGCCCACGGCGCACCCGCGTCGATACCCGCCAGTATTACAAGGGCGAGGCGGCGACCGAACCGGCCTTCGCTGCAACCCGGAAGGGGCTCGAGGAGCTGTGGCGCTTCGTCCTCGGCCAGGACGCGGGTGCGATCGCGGCCGTGCAGGAGAATTTCGACCGTCCCGGCGAGGCCGGAATCCGCACCCGCTTCTCGCCCTACTGGGAGTCCAACATCCAGCGCTTCCAGCAAGCCATCGTCGCCGCCCTCGGCGAGGGGTAGGCGGCGCCGGCCCGCCCCTCAATCGGGCGGCACCATCGTGAAGACGTTGTCGATGACGGTGTATTGCCAGTAGCCGAGGCGCGCGAGAGGCTTGAAGCGGAGCGTGTCGACGAGGCCGTCCTCGCCGATGATGTCGTCGCTGATGTGGATTCCCACCACCTGGCCGAAGACGACGACGTTCTCGTTTTCCGGGTCGTCGCTCGGGAGCTGCACGGTCTGGAGGTACTTGCACTCCATGGCGATGGGCGATTCGCCGACCCGCGGCGGTTTCACGTTGCGGCACGGCGCGGCCGTGAGGCCGGCCTCGGCTAGCTCGTCCACCTCGGGCGGCACGCTGGCAGCGCTGGCGCTCATCTGGTCGCGCAGGGCGTCGCTCGCCATGTTGAAAACGAACTCGCCCGTCTCCTCGGCGTTGGTGCGCGAGTCCTTGCGCATGGTGCGGTCGGGCCGGTGGCTCGCGCAGAACAGCAGGACGGGCGGGGAATCGGACGCGCCGTTGAAGAAGCTGTAGGGGGCGAGGTTGACGATGCCCTCGGTGCTGATGGTCGAGATCCAGCCGATGGGCCGGGGCACGATGAGGCTCTTGAACGGGTTGTGCGGCAGGCCGTGGTCGTGCGGTTCGTAGAACATGGATGTCCCCCTGGTGGATGCGTCGCGTGGTGGATGGGCGCCGCGCGCTCAGGCCGGCGGCGTGGTGTGGCTTTCGGCGAGGCGCCGCTCGATCGCGTCCCAGATGTCGGCCTCGAGGGTCACGCCGTCGAGCCGGTTGATCTCCTGCAGCCCCGTGGGCGAGGTCACGTTGATCTCGGTCATGTAGTCGCCGATCACGTCGATGCCGACGAAGATCAGGCCGCGCTCGCTGAGCGCCGGGCCGATCGCCGAACAGATCTCCTGCTCGCGCGGCGTGAGCCCGGTTTTCACCGCCTCGGCGCCGACATGAAGATTGGCGCGCGCTTCGCCCTCGGCGGGCACGCGGCTCACCGCGCCGGCGGCGACGCCGTCGATCAGGATGATGCGTTTGTCGCCCTGGCGCACTTCCGGCAGATATTTCTGGACGATGATCGGCTCGCGGTAGAGGCCGGTGAACATTTCCAAAAGCGCGTTGAGATTTTCATCCTCGGGCGTGATGTGAAACACCCCGGCGCCGCCATTGCCGAACAGCGGCTTGACGACGATATCGGCATATTGCGCGCGGAACTCATGCACCAGCGCCACATCGCTGGTGATCAGCGTCGGCGGCATGACATTCTCGAAATGGGTGACGAACAGCTTCTCCGGCGCATTGCGGACATGCACCGGGTCGTTGACCACCAGGGTTTCGGGATGGATATGCTCGAGGAGATGGGTGGCGGTGATATAGGCCATGTCGAAGGGCGGGTCCTGGCGCATCAGCACCACATCCATCGCCGCGAGATCGAGCAGTTGCGCCGCGCCGAGCTCGAAATGGTTATCGGCATCCGCACGCACCTGGAGCGCCCGGGCGCGGGCGATGATGCGGCCCTGCTGCAGCGACAAATCGCTCGGCAGATAGTGAAATAGGGCGTGGCCGCGCGCCTGGCCCTCGAGGGCGAGCGCAAAGGTGCTGTCGCCGGCGATATCGATGGCGTCCATGGCATCCATCTGGATGGCGACGGCGAGGCTCATGTCAATTTAGGTTTGATTTGATCTGTTCAAGAAGGGATTCCGCTTCGCGTTCCTGCTCGGCCGGCGGCGCGAAATCGAGAAAGGTTTCGAGCGCGTTCATGGCGCGGCGCAAATTGCCGAGATGCATCGAGAGCACGCCGAGCTCCTGCCAGACGGAAGCGACATTGGGCGCGACGAGGGTCATGCGTTCGAGAATTTCGCCGGCGCGTGCCGTGTCGCCGGCACCGAGCGCGCGCGATTTGATGTTGTTTTGTAGGCGCAGCAGGATATCGCGGTCGCTCACCGGCGCATGATGGTGCGGGGTCAGCTCGGCATCGGCGCCGAGAAACTGTTTCAAGAGATCGCGCAAATGCCCGGCTTCGAGCGTCTGGCCGCCATGAAAGGGATCGATGATCACGCGCGCCGCGCCATCGGTGACGCGGAGGAGAAAATGCCCGGGAAAGGCGAGGCCGGAAATATCGCAGCCGGCGGCGCGGGCGGCATGCATATAGAGAATGCCGATGCTGACCGGCAGGCCCGCCCGGCGGTCGATCACATCCAGGAGATTGGCGTTTTCCGGCTCGTCATAAGTTTCGATATCGCCGCGATAGCCATGGCTTTCGAACATCAGCCGGTTGATCGCCGCCACCCGGCTGTCGAGGAAATCATGCTCGCCGGCGATGGATTTGGCCGCCGCCGCGAGATCGGCAAGGTGCGCGCGGTAGGGTGCGAGCGCCGCGCCTGGCTTGTCGAGGGCGCCGAGCAGGAGGGCGGTCTCGGCGAGGTCGAGCTCCGTCTCCGCCGATGCGCCGATGCGCGTGAGCGCCGCGATATGGTCCTGCTTGCCGCTCAAGGTCCGGGTTCCCGGCGCGGATCGTCCTTCATGATCACATGGCCGACGACTTTTTTCACATTCTCGATGCGCCGGGCATGATCGATCACCTTGTCGAGCTCCGCCTGATCCTGGGCAATGCCGACGACATAGATCACGCCGTTGATCGTCTCGATATTGTAGTTGATCGAAATAATTTCCGTGTCGAACAGGATCTCCGCCTTGAGCTGGGTGGAGATCCATGTGTCGCGCGCATAGTCGACAATATCGCCCTGGTCGGTCACTTGGATTTCGTTGATCACTTCTTTGACGCCGGCTGCCTGCCAGGTCAGCTCCAGGGCGCGAATCCTGTGCTCGTGTTTCTCGACCGCGCCTTTCAGCAGCACGCGGCCTTCGATCACGTTGAACGAGACGTCGGAAAGCAAATCGAGATTCTCGTCGAAGAAAATCCGGTTGAGCTCGGCGCGGATGCTGAGATCGTCCACCGCGTCGCCGACCGAGCGCTCCTGAACCGCCGCGGCGCCGCCGGTGATCGCGGCGCCGACAAGGATCGGGCCGCAACCGCCCAAGGCAAGCGTGCCCAATAACATCGGTATAAGCAAAAACCGTGTTGGTCTCATCAGGATTCCCTTCGTCATCGCATGGGCTCTTGCCGCCAGGTCAGTCCGCTTCCGGCCGCCAGGCGTCGGTCACATGGTGCGGCAGCCGCCACGGCGTTACCGCCATGACATCGAATCGAAAGCCCAGATTGCTCCATTTCGGATGTTGGGACAAGAAGGCCGCCGCCGCGCGCTCGATGCGCCGCTGCTGGCGCGGCGTCACCGCTTCGAGCGCTTCGGTGAGGCTGTGCCGCGCCTTGATCTCGATGGCGGCGACGATGGCGCCGCGCTTGGCGATCAAATCGATCTCGCCGACCGGCGTGCGGTAGCGCCGGGCGAGAATGCGCCAGCCCTTGAGGCGCAACAAGGCGGCGCAGCGCAGCTCCGCCGTATGGCCGCGCAGATAAGCCCGCTTGCGCGTCTCGCTCACGGTTCCTTGCCGGCGAGGCGCACGGCGCGCTGATAGAGATCGCGGCGCTTGAGGCCGGTTTCCGCCGCCAGCTTCGCCGCCGCGTCGCGCACGCTCTCGGTTTTCAATAGCGCTTCGAGGCGCGCCTCGATCTCCTCGTCGCCGGGCGCTTGCGGCGCGAGCGGCGGGCCGATCACCAGGGTCACCTCGCCCTTGGGCGCGCCGGCCTCGGCGTAATGGGCCGCGAGCTCGGCGAGGTCGCCATAGCGCAGCTCTTCATGCAGCTTGGTCAGCTCGCGCGCCACGGCGCCGTCGCGCGGCCCCAGCTCGGCCGCCATGTCGGCCAGGCTGGCGGCAAGCCGGCGTGGCGATTCGAAGAAGATCAGCGTCGCGTCGACCGCCGCCAGATTGCCCAGGCTTTTGCGCCGGGCCGTGGTCTTCGGCGGCAGGAAGCCGGCGAACATAAACCGGTCGCTCGGCAGGCCCGAAAGGATCAGCGCCGCCAGCGCCGCGCTCGCCCCGGGCAGGGCCGAAACATGGATGCCGGAGCGCACCGCCTTGCGCACCAGCTTGTAGCCCGGATCGGAGATGAGCGGCGTGCCCGCATCCGACACCAGGGCGATGGTTTCGCCATGCGCGAGGCGCGCCATGAGATTGGGCAGCATCTGCTCCGCATTATGTTCGTGATAGGGTATCAGGCGCGTCTCGATGCCGTGGCGGTCGAGGAGAATGCGTGTGTGACGCGTGTCCTCGCAGGCAACGCGGTCGACGCCGGCGAGAAGGTCGAGGGCGCGCAGCGTAATATCGTCGAGATTGCCGATCGGCGTGGCGACGATATAAAGCCCGGGCAGCGGTTTCGATCTCGGTTTACTTGGCATGGCTGCCTCAACTAGGCTGCGCGGAATCGAAACAACCTGCCGCGGGGAATCCGGCTTTGGCCATACGCATCCGCCATATCGTCGCGTCGATCACGCTGTCGCTCCTGCTCGGGGCTTGTGGCGCGGGGAGTTTACCCTCCCAGCGTTCCGAGGACAAAACCCCACCGCCCGAGGAGCAAACGATCGTCACCCAAGAAGGCCAGGCGGCCACAGAGCCGCCCGCCGAGGTCGAAGCGGCGCCCGATGCGCTTGAACCCGAGCCCGAGGCAATCGCGGCGGTGGAAGAGGGGCCGCCGGTCAGTGATAGCGAGGAACAGGCGCTGGCGGATTTGACCGAGGCGGTCGAGGCCGAGCTCGAACAGGCCCCGGCGCGGGCGCCGGAGACCATCAAGGTCGGGCTGCTGCTGCCGCTAAGCGGCCCGCTCGCCGGCGAGGGCGCGGCGCTCTTGGATGCGGCGCAGCTCGCTCTGTTCGATGTCGCGGATGCGCGCTTCCGGCTCGAGCCGCGCGATACCGGCGGCACGGCGGATGGCGCTCTCCGAGCGGCGGAGGGCCTGCTGGCGGGCGGCGCGGAACTGCTGCTCGGGCCGCTCCTCAGCGAAGAGGTGCGTGCGGTGACACCGACCGCGCGCATCGCAGGCGTCAATATGGTGGCCTTCTCCACCGATACGGACGTGGCGGGAGACGGCGTTTATTTGCTCGGCCATACCTCGCGCCAACAGGTCGACCGGCTGGTCGCTTTCGCCATCGAAAACGGATTGACCCGCTTCGCCGTTCTCGCGCCGAGCACGCCTTATGGCCGGAGCGTCGCGGTGCAAAGCCGCGAGGCGGTGGCCGCGGCGGGCGGCGAATTCGCCCGCGTGGCGTTCTACGCGGCGGATGCCTCGGACGCCGACGATGTCGTGCGCGGGCTTGCCAATTACGACCAAAGGCATGGCGCATTGGTTGCCCAGCGCGATGCGCTGAGCCAGCGCGACGATGAAATATCGGCACGCGCGCTGCGCCGCCTCGAAGGGCTCGATACCTTGGGCGATGTGCCGTTCGATGCCCTGTTGCTGCCCGATGGCGGCGAGAGCCTGCGCCAGGTGGTGCCGCTCCTGCCCTACTACGATATCGATCCGGCCAAGGTGCGCTTTCTCGGCACCGGCCTCTGGGACAATCCGGAAACCCTCGGCGAGCCGACCCTGGTCGGCGGCTGGTATGTCGGCCCGCCGCCGGAGGCGCGCGCCGGCTTCGTCGGGCGTTTCGAGAAGGCCTATGGCTACACGCCGCACCGCATCGCCAGCCTCGCCTATGACGCCACGGCGCTCGCCGCCGCGCTGGCGCGCGGCCAAGGCGGCGCTTCCTTCGACGCCGCGTCGCTCGCCAGCCCGCGCGGCTTTTTCGGCACCGGCGGCATTTTCCGCTTTTCGCCCGAGGGCCTGCCCGAGCGCGGCCTCGCGGTGCTCGAAATCGCCGGGCGCGACGAAGTGAAATTAGTCAGCCCGCCGCCCGATCGCTTCGCCGCCTCGCGTAGCAGCGAGTAGAGCAAATCCCGAGCAGGTGGAATCACCTGCGACGACGCATTTGCTTGATTCAAAAAGAGCTAGAGCCTGAAAGGCTCTAGTTTCAGACCAGCAATTCGGCCAAAAGGCTATTTAGGACGGCGCGTCCTTTGTCCGTGGCGCGGAGATTGTCTTGGCCGTGGACGAGAAAGCCGCCGGTGCCGAGCCGGCCGAGCGCGCTGAGGCTGACCGCATCGGTCAGGGTGAGACCGGTGCGCTCGGCAAAGCGCCTGAGGTCGACGCCCTCGTTCAGGCGGAGGCCCATCATCAGCATTTCCCGCGCGCTTTCCGCCGCCGATACCGGATGCCGTTCGGCGCTGCCATGCCCCATCTCCTCGACCGCCGCCAGCCAGGTTTCCGGCTTGGCGTGGCGGCGCGTCGCGATGCGCTTACCGCTCTCCGCCAGGGTCAGGCGGCCATGGGCGCCCGGGCCGATGCCGGCATAATCGTCATATTGCCAATAGGCGAGATTGTGGCGGCATTCGCCGCCGGGCCGGGCGTGGTTGGAGATCTCATAGGCGTTGAAGCCGGCGGCGGCAGTGAGCTGCTGGGTGAGGTCGAAAAGCTGGGCGGCAAGCGTCTCGGGCGGAGTGATGATTTCGCCGTCCCGCGCGGCGGCATGAAACGGCGTGCCCTTTTCGATGGTGAGCTGATAGAGCGAGATATGCTCCCCCGCCATGCCGAGGGCGGCGGCCAATTCGCGCCGCCAATCGGCGACGGTTTGATCCGGGCGGGCATAGATCAGGTCGAAGGACGTGCGCGGGAAATTATCGCGCGCGGTCTCCAGCGCGGCGCGCGCTTCGGCGGCGTTGTGCTGGCGCCCGAGAAAAGCCAGCGCCGCGTCATCGAGGGCCTGCACGCCGAGCGAGAGACGGTTGACTCCGGCGGCCCGGTAGGCGGCGAAGCGTCCGGCCTCCACCGAGGTCGGGTTGGCCTCCAGGGTGATTTCCGCTTCGCTGCCGAGGCGCCAGCTTTTGCCGATTTGATCGATCACCGCAGCCACCGTCTCCGGCGCCATCAGCGACGGCGTGCCGCCGCCGAAGAATATCGTGCCGACATGGCGGCCCGGCGTCTCGCCGGCGGTATGTTCGATCTCCGCCAGGAGCGCGCGGCGCCAGCGTTCCTCGTCGATCGCCTCGCTTGTATGGGAGTTGAAGTCGCAATAGGGGCATTTGGCGAGACAGAACGGCCAATGGACATAGACCGCGAGCGGGCCGGGCGCCGCTTCCGCTTCAGGCATCGGCCGTAAAACAGGCTGCCACCAGCATTTCGAACGCGCGGGCGCGGTGGCTGAGCACGTGTTTGTCGTCCGGCGCCATTTCGCCGAAGGTGATGTCATAGCCGGCGGGGACGAAGATCGGGTCGTAGCCGAAGCCGTTCTCGCCGCGCGGCGGGAAGGTGAGGGTGCCATGCACCTCGCCCTCGAAATTCTCCACATGGCCGTCCGGCCAGCACAGGCTGAGCGCCGAGATGAAATAGGCGGCGGCGCCTTCAGGCTCGGCGCCGCGCTCCTTGAGCTCCCTCTCGATGCGCGCCATGGCGACGGAAAAATCGCGGCCCGGGCCGCTCCAGCGGGCGGAATAGATGCCCGGCTGGCCGTCCAGCGCCGGCACGACAATGCCGGAATCATCGGCGAAGGCCGGCAGCTCCGCCGCTTCCGCCGCGGCGCGGGATTTGATCTCGGCATTGCCGATGAAGCTGGGTTCGGTTTCTTCCGGCTCGCCCAGCCCAAGCTCGCCGGCGGAGACCACGGCGACGTCATAAGGCGCCATCAGCTCGGCCATCTCGCGCACCTTGCCCGGATTGTGGCTGGCGATCACCAGCCGGTCTTCCAAGAACTTACGCGCCATCGGAGCCCAGGGTCTCGCGCTGCAGGGCGGTCAGGCGTTGGATACCGAGTTTCGCGAGCGTCATCATTTCCTCGAACTGCGCCTCGCTGAACGGCTCGCCCTCGGCGGTGCCCTGGATTTCGACGATACCGCCGCCACCGGTGAGGACGAAATTGGCATCCGTGTCCGCTTCGCTGTCCTCGGCATAATCGAGATCGAGCACGGCCTCGCCGCGATAGATGCCGCAGCTCACCGCCGCGATTCCGTCGGCGAGCGGGATGCGCTCGATTTCGCCGGCTGCGACGAGCCCGGCGAAGGCTTGATGCAGCGCGACATAAGCGCCGGTGATCGCCGCCGTGCGGGTGCCGCCATCGGCCTGCAGCACGTCGCAATCGAGGGTGATCTGGCGTTCGCCGAATTGGCTGAGGTCGGTCACGGCGCGTAAACTACGCCCGATCAGGCGCTGGATCTCGTGGGTCCGCCCGCCCTGCTTGCCGCGCGCCGCCTCGCGGCCGCTGCGCGAGCCGGTCGAGCGCGGCAGCATGCCATATTCCGCCGTGACCCAGCCGCGCCCCGAATTGCGCAGCCAGGGCGGCACGCGGGTCTCGACGCTCGCGGTGCACAGCACATGGGTGTCGCCGAAACGGACCAGGCAGGAGCCCTCCGCATGTTTGCTGAAGCCGGGCTGCAGCGAAACGGCGCGCAATTCATCGGGCTGTCTGCCGGAAGGGCGCATAATTTTCGTCCTCATATGGGAAAGTTTTCCGGACCCTAACCGAGCGCCCGGCCGCCGTAAAGTATACGCCCGGCGCGCCGTTGACGCTGCTCCGGGGGCTCACTACATTCACCGATGATGGAGTATTTACGCACCAATTCGAGCGGATCGGCATGTTGTACGAGCTGAGCGGGCGCTCCCAGGAGGTTCTTCGCCGGCTGGTGGAGGAATTCATGCAGACCGGCCAGCCGGTCGGCTCGCGCACGCTCTCGCGCCGCCTCGAGAACCCGCTGTCGCCGGCGACGATCCGCAATGTCATGGCGGACCTGGAGGATTCAGGCCTGCTCTTTTCGCCCCATACCTCGGCCGGGCGCCTGCCGACCCAGCTGGGCCTCAGGCTCTTTGTCGACGGCCTGCTGGAAATCGGCAATCTCACCCAGCAGGAGCGCTCCAGCATCGAAGGCACCTGCAACGCCTCGGGCCGCACCGTGGAGGAGCTCCTGAGCGAGGCGACGGAGGCGCTCTCCGGCCTCTCGCGCTGCGCCGGCCTGGTTTTGGCGCCGAAGGCGGATGTGCCGTTCAAGCAGGTCGAATTCGCCTCCCTCGGCCCCGGCGAGGCGCTCGCCATCATGGTGACCGAAAACGGCGTGGTGGAGAACCGTGTCATTCAGGTGCCGGCGGGCATGCCGCAATCGGCGCTCAGCGAGGCGGCCAATTATCTCAATGCGCGCCTCTCCGGGCGGACGCTGGAAGAAGCGCGCACCGCGATCGCCGCCGAGCTGGCGGAGCACCGCGCCCAGCTGGACGAGCTCTCGGCCAAGGTCGTCGAGGCCGGCCTCGCCACCTGGGCCAACGAGCAGAAGGATAGCGGCACCCTGATCGTGCGCGGGCGCGCCAATCTCCTCGACGACATCAATGCGATGGCCGATCTCGACCGCATCCGCAGCCTGTTCGACGCGCTCGAAAGCAAGGAGGGCTTTGTGCAACTGCTGGAAAGCACCGAAGGCGCGGAGGGCGTGCAGATCTTCATCGGCGCGGAAAATAATTTGTTTCACAACACCGAATGCTCGATGATCGTCGCCCCCTATCGCGACAAGCATTCGCGCTTCATCGGCGCGATCGGCGTGATCGGGCCCACCCGCATCAACTATGCGCGCATCGTGCCCCTGGTCGATCACACGGCGAGCGTGATCGGGCGGATTTTGAGTTAACCGAGACAGAGGTGAGTTTCTAATGAACGACAAAGAGCGGCAGCCCGGCGCCGGCGAAGAAGAGACCGGCGAGGCCGCCAAGCCCACGGAGACCGGCGAGACCGGCGAGGAAGAACACGCGCTGGCGCCGTGCGAGCCGGACGCGCCTCCGGAAGAAGCAGAAGAAGAGGAAGCGGAAGAAGAAGAGGCGGTAGAGGACGCCGCCGATTTGAAGGACCAGCTCTTGCGCGCCATGGCCGAGACGGAAAATGTCCGCCGCCGCGCCAAGAAAGACGTTGCCGATGCCGGGCGTTACGGCATCGCCAATTTCGCCCGCGATATGCTCTCGGTGTCCGACAACATGGCGCGCGCCCTCGAATCGATCCCGGACGAGGCGCGCGAGGAAAGCGATATCGTCAAGGCGCTGGTCGACGGGGTGGAGATGACCGCGCGCGAGATGGCGAGTGCGCTCGAGCGCCACGGCATCACCCAGGTCGATCCCTTGGGCGAGAAGTTCGATTACAATCTGCATCAGGCCATGTTCGAGGCGCCCGGTACCGGCCAGCCGGACGGCACCATCATCGAAGTGGTGCAGGCCGGCTATGTGATCGGCGAGCGGCTGTTGCGTCCGGCCATGGTCGGCGTCGCCAAGGGTGGCGAAGCGGCGGAAAATGGCGGCGATAACGCTGCCGGCGGCGAGGCACAAAATGTAGGGGCCAAGCTCGACACCAGCGCTTAATCCAGGGGTCGGGTAAATAATTCTGGTATTTCCGCCGGTTTCCTGGGAAAAGAGCGGCGAATTCAGCCCGAAATAAGGGCGAATTGGGAAGAATCCGGGGTTTTCGGTAAATTTCACGGTTTAGACGGTTGCAGGCGGGCTCGCGGGCACCAATATATGCCCTCGAATTGAGCCGTCACGTACATGGCGGTTCGCTCAACCTTTATGGGGCCCCGCTCGGTGCATCGATTGGCCGCTGGGGTCTGCAAAATGATGAGGGCGAGACATGAGTAAAGTTATCGGTATCGATCTCGGCACGACGAATTCCTGCGTCGCGATCATGGAGGGCTCCGAGCCCCGCGTGGTCGAAAATGCCGAAGGCGGGCGCACCACGCCCTCCATCGTGGCATTCACCGAGGATGGCGAGCGGCTGGTCGGTCAAGCGGCCAAGCGTCAGGCGGTGACCAACCCGGAAAACACGATTTTTGCCATCAAGCGGCTTATCGGGCGCGCCTTCAAGGACCCGATGACGCAAAAAGACATCAAGATGGTGCCCTATACCATCGCCGAGCACGACAATGCGGACGCCTGGGTCGAGGCACGCGGCGAAAACTATTCGCCGAGCCAGATCAGCGCCTTCATCCTGCAAAAGATGAAAGAGACCGTCGAATCCAATCTCGGCGAGACGATCACCCAAGCGGTCATCACCGTGCCGGCCTATTTCAACGATTCGCAACGTCAGGCGACCAAGGATGCCGGCCAGATCGCCGGCCTCGAAGTGCTGCGCATCATCAACGAGCCGACCGCCGCGGCGCTCGCCTACGGGCTCGACCGCAAGGAAGGCGGCACGGTCGCCGTGTTCGATCTCGGCGGCGGCACCTTCGACGTCTCCATTCTCGAAATCGGCGACGGCGTGTTCGAAGTCAAATCGACCAATGGCGACACTTTCCTCGGCGGCGAGGATTTCGACATGCGGCTCCTCGCCTATCTGGCGGACGAGTTCCAAAAAGAGAACGGCATCGATCTGCGCGAGGACAAGCTCGCGCTGCAGCGTCTGAAAGAGGCGGCGGAGAAAGCCAAGATCGAGCTTTCCAGCGCCATGCAGACGGAAATCAACCTGCCCTTCATCACCGCCGATTCGAGCGGCCCGAAGCATCTCACCATGAAGGTGACCCGCGCCAAGCTCGAAGCCATCGTCGAAGACCTCATCAACCGCACCATCGACCCGTGCAAGGCGGCGCTCAAGGATGCCGGCCTGTCGCCGGGCGAGATCGACGAGGTCATTCTCGTTGGCGGCATGACGCGCATGCCGAAGGTGATCGAGACGGTGAAGAATTTCTTCGGCCGCGAGCCCCATAAGGGCGTCAATCCGGACGAGGTGGTCGCCGTCGGCGCCGCCATTCAGGCCGGCGTGCTGCAGGGCGACGTCAAAGACGTGCTGCTGCTCGACGTCACGCCGCTCTCCCTCGGCATCGAGACGCTGGGCGGCGTGTTCACCCGCCTGATCGACCGCAACACCACCATCCCGACGAAAAAGAGCCAGGTGTTCTCCACCGCCGACGACAATCAGTCCGCGGTCACCATCCGCGTGTTCCAGGGCGAACGCGAGATGGCATCGGACAACAAGCTCTTGGGACAATTCGATCTGGTCGGCATTCCGCCCTCGCCGCGCGGCGTGCCGCAGATCGAGGTGACCTTCGATATCGACGCCAACGGCATCGTCAATGTCTCGGCCAAGGACAAGGCCACCGGCAAGGAGCAGCAGATTCGCATCCAGGCCTCGGGCGGGCTCAATGACGACGAGATCGACCGCATGGTGCATGACGCGGAGACCCATGCCGAAGAGGATCAGAAGCGCAAGGAGCTGGTCGAGGCGCGCAACCATGCCGAAGCCATGGTGCACAGCGTCGAGAAGATGCTCGAAGAGCATGGCGACAAGGTCAGCGATGAAGAGAAAGGCGAGATCGAAGCCAAGATCGCCGACGTCAGGACGGCGCTCGCCAGCGAAGACGCCGCCGAGATCGGCGCCAAGATGGAGGCGCTCGGCCAGGCATCGATGAAGCTCGGCGAGGCGGTCTATAAGGATGCCGGTGGGCCGGAGGCCGACATGGCCGGCATGGCCGGCGGCGGTGGACCGGAAGCGCCCGGCCCGTCGGATGCGGAGGATGCGCCCGAGCCCGATAATGTCGTCGACGCCGAGTTCGAGGAGTTGGACGACGAGGACAAGAATCAGCGCTCCAACTGATTCGTATCCGGCGATGACGTCAATTCCGCCACATGTGCCGCCAGCGCCGCCGATAAATTTCGGCGGCGCGCGCGGTTTCGCCGAGCGCTGAGGGTCCGATGGCCAAACAGGATTATTACGAGACCCTTGGGGTTGCCCGCGATGTCGGCGCGGACGAGTTGAAGAAGTCCTACCGCAAGCTCGCGATTAAATATCATCCGGACAAGAACCCGGATGACGCGGCGGCGGAGGCGCGTTTCAAGGAGCTGTCCGAAGCCTATAGCGTGCTGTCCGACGAACAGAAGCGCTCCGCCTATGACCAGTTCGGCCATGCCGCGTTCGAAGGCGGCGGCGGTCCCGGCGCCGGCGATTTCGATTTCCGTTCCAGCTTCGCCGATGTGTTCGACGATCTCTTCGGCGATTTCATGGGCGGCTCGCGGCGCGGCGCGCGGCGCGGCCCGGCGCGTGGCGCGGATCTCCGTTACAACATGGAAGTCAATCTGGAAGACGCGTTCAGCGGCAAGCAGGCCAAGGTTCAGGCCGCGACCTCGGTGAGCTGCGACGATTGTTCCGGCTCCGGCGCGAAGGAAGGCACCAAGCCCACCATCTGCGGCGCCTGCGGCGGCGTCGGCAAGGTGCGCGCCCAGCAGGGCTTCTTCACCATCGAGCGTACCTGCCCGACCTGTCAGGGCTCAGGCACGGTGATCGCAGATCCCTGCACGAGTTGTCGCGGCGCGGGCCGGGTGCAGAAGGAAAAGACGCTGGCGGTCAACATTCCCGCCGGCGTCGAGGACGGCACCCGCATCCGTCTCGCCGGCGAGGGCGAAGCGGGCGCGCGCGGCGCGCCGGCCGGCGATCTCTATATTTTCATTTCGGTCCGCCAGCATGCGCTCTTTCAGCGCGACTCGATGAACCTTTATTGCGAAGTGCCGATCCCGATGATGGAGGCGACGCTGGGCGGCGCGGTCGAAGTGCCGACGCTCGGCGGCGGACGCGCGCGGGTCACCATCCCCGCCGGCACCCAGAGCGGCCATCAGTTCCGCCTGCGCGGCAAGGGCATGCCGGCGCTCCGGGGCAATGCCAAGGGCGATATGTATATTCAGGTGGCGGTCGAAACGCCGGTCCATCTCAACAAGAAGCAGAAGGAACTGCTCAAGCAGTTCGATGGTCTCGGCACCAAGAGCACAAGCCCGCAATCGGACAATTTCTTCTCCAAGGTCAAGGACCTCTGGGAAGACCTCAAAGATTAGACCCTGTCAGGTTCGCTCGCGCTCACCTGACACGCTCTACCTCTTTACAATTGGAACAAATGCGTCGTCGCAGGCGATTCCGCCTGCTCGGGATTTGTTGCCACCCCGCTCAGCCGCGAATAGCACTTGGTGTGCGGGCCGCTTTGTGGTTCTTTTCCGCCGACAGCGAGCGAGGTCTCCATGGCGGATTCAAGCGATATCAAAATCGGCATTCCCGGCGCGGCCGGCAGAATGGGCGCGATGCTCATCACTCAGGTGGGCGAGACGGAGGGCTTTCGCCTTGCCGCGGCGAGCGAGGCCGCCGGGCATGACGCGATCGGGCGCGATGCCGGCGAGGTTGCCGGGCTGCCGGCCTTAGGGATTCCCGTCGGCGAGGATGCCGACGCGCTCTTCGCCGCGAGCGACGCGGTGCTCGATTTCACCCTGCCCGCCGCCACTCAAAGCCATGCCGAATGCGCGGCGCGTCACGGCACGGCGCTGATCATCGGCACCACCGGCATCGAGGATGCGGCGCAGCTGGCGCTGGAAGCGGCTGCTGAGAAAACCGTTATCGTCCAGGCGCCGAATATGAGCCTCTGCGTCAACCTCCTGATGCGCCTTGCCGAGCAGACCGCGGCGCTCCTCGACGAGGATTACGATATCGAGATCGTCGAGATGCATCACCGCCACAAGGTCGATGCGCCGTCGGGCACCGCCCTCGGCTTGGGCCGCGCGGTCGCCAAGGGGCGCGGCGTTTCGCTCGACGAAGCGGCGGAGCGCGGGCGCGACGGCATCACCGGCGCGCGCAGGCGCGGCGCCATTGGTTTCGCCGCGCTCAGGGGCGGCGACGTGGTCGGCGACCACAGCGTGATCTTCGCCGCCGATGGCGAGCGGCTGGAACTAACCCACAAATCCGCCAGCCGGCAGACCTACGCCCGTGGCGCCCTCAAGGCCGCGGCCTGGGCGCGGGGCAAATCGCCCGGCCTTTACACCATGGCCGATGTGATGGAATTCGGCGCTTAGAGCCCGCCAGGTTCGCTTGCGCTCACCCGACACGCTCTAATCATATTTGATTGAAGCAAATGCGTCGTCGCAGGTGATTCCACCTGCTCGGGATTTGCTTTAGCTGATCCGCCCGAGATCGGCGAGCGCCTGCTTCAGCGCGTCGGCCAATTCGCGCCGCTCCTTGGGCATGAGAAATGCGCCGAGGCTGAGCGAAAAGCCGTGCGAAGAGAGGCGGATTTCGCCCTTGCCTCCGGCGCTCTCCTGGAGCGCGACATTCAGCCAATAGGGATTGAAGCTCCAACTCTCGGCGCCGCGCGGCGTCTCGCGGCTCACCGTCACCTCGTCGGCGGTCACGCGGATGCGCTCGGTGATCTTGCGGGCGCGGGCGTTCAGCTTGATCGCCAGCCATAGGAGAAAAATATCGAGGCCGAGGAACCCAAGCACCGGCCAGGCGCCGATGACGAGAAAAAAGATGCCGACGGCGAGCGAGATCGCACCGGCGATGAGAATGACGGCGACAAAGCCCGAACGCGACAGGGCGCGGTGCGGCTCGAGCACCGCATCGAAGTAGAGCGGCGCGTCCGCCTCGCTGCGCTCTTCGGCGGCGGCGATATCGGGATTGTGTTTTCCGCTTTCCGCCATCGCTACTTCCAGCACTCGATCAGCGCGGTATAGAACTGGGCGCGCTCGGCGACATCGGCCGGCGCGAGATTCTTGCCCGAGCGCGCCGTCACCGGCTCGATTCCATTGGCGGCCAGGAAGTTCCGCGCCACATTTCCCTTGATGGCGAAATTGACATTCTGCGGAATATCGCCCGTGGCGCGGGCCAATTTCAATGCGTCCAGCTTGCCGAGCACGACGCCGACCACATGGCCGGAGAGGTCGAGGAGCGGCCCGCCGCTATTGCCTTTCTGCACCGGGGCGGAGAGCTGCAGAAGAGTCTTGTCGTTGCCCGGCCCGGCCAAGCCGTTCACCGTGCCCGTGGTGACCTTGAGGTCGGAGGCGAGCACGCCGGGCAGCGGGAAGCCCGCCACCACCACGGTCTCGCCCTTGCGGATGTCGCTCGAGCGGAAGGTGGCGAAGCGGTTGAAATTCGCGCTCACCTTGAGGAGGGCGAGATCGCGTTCTTCGTTCCGCGCGACGACCGGCACCACCAGCGGCTTGATGCGCACCTCCGCGCAGCCGGCGACGACGTGATTGTTGGTGAGAATATAGCCGTCGGCGCTGACGATGAAGCCGGTGCCGGTCGAGCGCTTGCGCGGTTTGGCCGCTTCCTCCTGCGCGCCTTCCTTGTCGAGCAGCGCCGTGCCGCGCTGCTTTTGGCGGCCGCTGAGGGAACGCGCGATCTTATCCCGCTCCTTGGCGGCATGGGCGGCCAGCGCGCCGGCATTCTCGTTGGCCGCGGCGCGGGCATACCAGACGAAGGCGAGCACCACGTCGCGCACCCCGCCGGTGCCCTCCAGGTAATAGGCGCCGAGGCGGTATTGCGCCAGCGGAATGCCGGCATGGGCGGCGGCCTCGTAATATTTCGCCGCGAGGGTGAGATCCTTGGCGACCGTATCGCCGGTCTCATACATGTTGGCGAGATTGAACTGGGCCGGCCCGTCGCCCTGCCCGGCGGCCTGGCGCGTCCAGTAGAGCGCCCGTTCGCCATCCTTGGTGACGCCCTCGCCGCGGCGGTACATCACGCCGAGCAGGCGCTGGGCGCCGGCCGCGCCGGCTTCGGCGGCCGGCCTGAGCTCCGCCGCGGCGGCCACGAAATCGCCCCGCGCATAGGCGGCGCGGCCTTCCTTCAAATCCGCCTCGGCGATCGCCCCGGGCGCCAACAACGCCAGCAGCATGGCGGCGGCGATCAGCAGCGCGGTCACGAACAGTTTCATATCGGCCAACCCTGGCGGTGGCATTCAAATGACGAAGGGCACTAGTGTAACCCGCCCGCGCCGACTAATCTCAGCCGCCATGAAAAAAAGCGATGCCGCTGAGTTCATGAAACGGCTGGCCGAACGCATTCCGGCGCCGGAGACGGAGCTCAATTACAAAAACCCCTTCACCCTGCTGGTCGCCGTCGTGCTCTCCGCCCAGGCGACCGATGTCGGCGTCAACAAGGCGACGAAAGCGCTCTTCACCACCGTCGATACGCCGGAGAAAATGGTAGCCCTCGGTGAAGCCGGGCTCAAGAAGCACATCCGCACCATCGGCCTCTACAATGCCAAGGCCAAGAACGTCATCGCGCTTAGCCATATGCTGATCGAGAAACATGCCAGCGAGGTGCCGGGCGAACGCAAGGCGCTCGAGGCCCTGCCCGGGGTCGGGCGCAAGACCGCGGGCGTTGTCCTCAACACGGTGTTCGGCGAGCCCGCCATCGCGGTCGATACCCATATCTTCCGCGTCGCCAACCGCTCGGGCCTCGCCCGGGGCAAGACGCCGGATCAGGTCGAGCAGAAACTCTACAAGGTCGTGCCGGAGGATCTGCTGCTGCACGCCCATCATTGGCTGATCCTGTTCGGGCGTTATGTCTGCAAGGCGCGCACGCCCGACTGCCCGAAATGCGAGGTGCGCGAGCTCTGCGCCTTCAAGGAGAAGACCGTAGCCTGATCTGTCAGGAGTGTGGGCTTGTCCCGTTCTCGACAGGCCGGCTTTCGAGAATAGCGGCGAAACAGGCGCGCATGCCCCGCGCCGCCGCGTCGCCGCCGCGAATCTCGAAATAGGTGACGCGGGCGGTTTTCGGATCGCTTTCCTCGGCATAGAGGAATATATCGAGCACGCAATCCGCTATTGCGTACTGCCACACCTGGGCCGGCGGCTCGCTGCGCAACAGGGAGGGCTGTCCGAGCAGGCGGCCGATTGCGTCCGGCGCCAAGCCCATGAGCTGGGCGGGATCGTCATTGATGACCCGCCGGACGATCTGCGGCGCGGGCTCGGGCGCAGGCGCAGGCTCGGAAGCCGGGGGCGGGTCCATGGCGCGTTCGGGCGCGGCGGGTTTTTCTCTGGCGGGCTCCAGCGGCTGTTCGACCGGAACCTCGATCACCACCGCTTTCGGCCGCGGCCGCTCTCTATTGGCTTGCGGCGCGGCGCAGGCGGCGGCAACCGATAGTGCGAGGACGAGCGCCGCCGGGCCGGAAAGCCCCGGCCAAAATCCGCCCCTTCGCCGTGCCATCAATCGGTTTCTGACAGGGCCGCCGGGCTGGAGAAGGTGATGCTCGGATTGTCGTCGTCCACGGGCTGCAGATCGGCCTCGCGGTTTTCGCCGTCATGCTCGGCGTGGCCGTTGATCTGGCCACCACGCTCGACTTCCAATTGACCGTAACGGATCTTGCCGCGCACCTGCCCCGAAGCATGAATGGCAAGCCGGTTGTGCACCGTCAGCTCGCCATCGAAAGTGCCGGCAATTTCGGCATTGTCGACCACGGCGGTGCCCTTGAAGACGCCGCCATAATCGATTTCGAGAAAACGCCCGCTGACCAGATTGCCGTCGATCGTCCCTTCGATCACCAGCCGGCCGCAGTCCGATATCTCGGCGCCCTTCAGGCTCATATCCTTGCCGACCGTAAGACGCTTGCTGTCCGGGCCGAAATCCTGCGGCAAATCCTCCGGAGCCTCCGTGCTGGAGCTGACCAGGCGATGGGGCACATCGGGGTGGAATTGCACGGCCCGGCCGGCGCCGTCGAGATTCATCGAATCGCCGGACAGGCGCGGAATCACATGGGGGTCTTCGTTGCTATTGCCGCTCATGGATCTGCGGCCTCCTGCTTCGTTGGTTTTACGGCGGAACATTTCGTTTCCGTCACACTCATGATCGCTGTTCGCTGCCTCATGACCGTTCGTCGCCGGGCTCGAGATCGCCTTTCGGTAGACCGTGGAAGATATGGACCATAAAGGCCGTCGCCACGATCGGCGCGATCAAATTGACCAGCGGAACTGTGAATAGTAATGCAATTACAATGCCTGAGACAAATAATTTAATACGGTGCTTTCGCCGCAATTTGCGCACAGCGGCGAAACTCATGCGCCGCGGCGCGACAATTTCGAAGAATTCCCGGCCCAACAGCATGCCGTTGATGATGAAATAGAAGACCGGATAGAACACTTGCGCGACGGGAACGAAGGCAAGCGGCAGGATCAAAAGATTGAAAAACGCCATTACCAAAGCGAGGCGAATCCCCGCCTTGGTATATTGCCACCAGGACGCCGGCTTGCCCGGCGCGAGATGGGGATAGTGGCGCGCTTCGACCGCATCGGCGACGCCATCGACAAACATGTAGAGGAATTCGGCGGCGAGGATGGGAAACAACATCCAGGCGACGAAAGCTGCGGCGATGCCGCCCAAGAGCGCCAGCGCCCAGTCGATAAAGGTGATACCGGACAATTCCAGCACGGCGAACATGGCCGATGCGCCGGCGATCAACAGGGCTGCGGCGCCGAGGGCGAGCACGATCGTCCACAACAATGCGCGCAGGATGCGCTTGTCGCCGAGCTGCTCGAAGGCGAGCACCAGCGCCTGAACCATGACGAAATTCCCGTTACCGCGCGGAGGCGCCTTGCAACGCGCCTCTTCCGTTCCTATCGCCAAGCTTGTAGGGTGCCGCCGTCCTGGCCGCAAGCCCTGGGAATGCCTATAGTGCGGCCGGCGGATATTGGAACCATCAGTGCGGAGTGACTTATGGCGGACGCGACTTTGGATGTGGTCGGGATCGGAAATGCGATCGTAGACGTTATTGCCCACGCCGAGGATTCGTTTCTTACAGAACATGCGCTCAACAAGGGCTCGATGACGCTGATCGATGCCGAGCGGGCCGAGACGCTCTATGGCGCCATGGGCGCCGGCGTCGAAGTATCGGGCGGCTCGGCCGGCAACACCATGATCGGCATGGCGCTGATGGGCGGTGTCGCCGGATATATCGGCAAAGTGAGCGAGGATGTGCTCGGCGATGTGTTCCACCACGATATGGCGTCCGCCGGCGTGAGCTTCGAATCCTCCCCCTCGGTCACCGGCACCTCGACCGCGCGGTGTTTGATTTTCGTCACCGAGGATGCCCAGCGCACCATGAACACCTATCTCGGCGCCTGCGTCGAGCTTGGCCCGGAGGATATCCACGAGGAATTCATCGCCGCCGCCCAGGTCACATATATGGAAGGCTATCTGTGGGACCCGCCCGGCGCCAAGGAGGCGTTTCGCAAGGCGCAAGCGATTGCCAAAGCCAATGGCCGGCGGGTTTCGCTCAGCCTGTCCGATCCGTTTTGCGTCGAGCGCCACCGCGAGGAGCTGCGCGATTTCGTCGAAAACCATGTCGATATTCTGTTCG
Organism: uncultured Rhizobiaceae bacterium; assembly: GCA_964623955.1. Classification (GTDB taxonomy): domain Bacteria; phylum Pseudomonadota; class Alphaproteobacteria; order UBA828; family UBA828; genus PTKB01. Next base: position 517 of record CAZUVO010000035.1, on the reverse strand, counting down.
CCAACCAGGACGAGATCCTCTCGCTCTATGAGATCGGCGATTTCAACGACGCGCTGCAGCGCATCACCCAGCATTGCGAAATCGTCGCATTGACGCGGAGCGAGAAGGGCTCGGTGGTGGCCGGCCGCGGCGAGGTGCATATCGTCGATGCCGCGCCGGTGGCGCAGGTGACGGATACCACCGGCGCCGGCGATCTCTATGCCGCCGGTTTTCTTTATGGCATTACCCATGATTTCGATCTGGCGCGCTGCGGCCGTCTCGGCGCCTTGGCGGCGGGCGAAATCATCTCTCATTTCGGCGCCAAGCCCGAGGCGGACATCTCCCAGTTCGTCGCCGCCAGCGCGTCATCGACCGGCGGGTGATTTCACCGTAAAGGTGTTTTATTTCAATAAATTATAGTTTGTCATATCATTGTATGACGGGGTCGTAACAGGCGCGCTGGGAGGAATATAATGGGCCAGTTGGTGGATGGCGTGTGGCAAGCGGATACGCTTGCGGTGCGTGCCAAGGACGGCCG
>CAZUVO010000034.1:18196-25473 GCA_964623955.1 uncultured Rhizobiaceae bacterium | reverse complement strand
TTCCGGTTGGAGGTGCCGTCTGCATGATAATTCTTGCTGTCTATCACAGCGAAGCGAAGCGGCGGCGGTGGTGGGCGGTGTTGCCGAACAGGGTTTCGATCATGGCGAGGCGCTTGAAATAGTGGCCGACGGCGAGTTCGTCGGTCATGCCCATGCCGCCATGGAGTTGTACCGCCTGTTCGCCGATCAGCTTGCCGGCCTTGCCGATTTGTACTTTGGCGGCGCTCGCCGCCCGCGCGCTGCCGTCAGCCGAGGCGAGTGCAGCGGCGGCGCGGTAGGTCAGCGATTTCGATAATTCGTGCGCCATATACATGTCCACGAGGGCGTGCTGCAGCACCTGAAACTTGCCGATGGCGATGCCGAACTGTTTGCGCTCGCCGACAAAGGCGCGGGTCATCTCAATCAGCGCGGCTATGATGCCGAGGGCTTCGGCGCAAACCGCGATGGTCGCCCGGTCGATCGCCGCCTCGATGACCGGCAGCGCCGTACCCGGCGCGCCGAGCGGCTCGCCGATCGCGCCGTCGAGCATGACTTCGGCGGCGCGCAAGCCGTCGATGGTGGGGTAGGGGCGTAAGTCGAGCCCCGCTGCGCTCCGGTCGAGCAGAAAGAGCGAGATACCTTCCGGCGCCGCAGCCGAGACGATGATCTTGTCGGCGCTCTGGGCATGGAATGCGACACTCTTGTGGCCGCTGAGCGCGTAGCCGCCGTCCTTTGCTTCGGCCTGCGTCTGCAGGCGGGCGAGGTCGTAGCGCCCGCGCGGCTCGGCATAGGCGAAGGCGAGCATCGTTTCGCCCGCCGCCAGCGCCGGCAATATCGCGGCTTTCTGTTCTGCGCTCCCGGCCGCTTCGACCAGGCCGCCGCCGAGCACGACGGAAGCGAGATAAGGCGCCGGCACGAGGCCGCGGCCCAAGCCCTCCATCAGCACCGCCATATCGAGGGCCGAGCCACCGAGCCCGCCATTTTCCTCGGCTAGAGGCAGGCCGAGCCAGCCGAGCTCGGCGAAATTTTTCCACCGGTCGCGGCTGAATCCGTCCTCGCTTTCGCTCTCAGCGCGGCGCTTGTCGATGTCATATTCCTTGGCGACGAAATTCTCGACGCTTTCCTGGAACAGTTTCTGTTCGTCGCTGAGGGAAAAATCCGTCACAGCCCGAGCACCATCTTGGCAATGATGTTTTTCTGGATTTCGTTGGTGCCGCCATAGATCGACGCCTTGCGCCAGTTGAAATAATGCGGCGCGACGGTGGCGGCGTGCTCGGGCCCGATGGGCGCCTCGTTCCAACCGGCCTGCTGCGCCTCGGCGACATAGGGATTGGCATAAATTCCGACGGCCTCCAAGGCGAGCTCGCTGAGGCGCTGCTGAATCTCGGTGCCTTTAATTTTCAGGATCGAGGCCTCCGCGCCCGGCGTGCGGCCCGCCGTCTCGTCGGCGACGATTTTCAACACCAGGGATTCGAGGGCCAGTATGTCGATCTCCAGATCGACCATCTTGCCGACGAACTGGCCGTCCTCGGCGAGGCTGCCGTCGCCCGCCGGCTCCGCCGCGGCAATCGCTTTGAGCTGGCGCAGCTCCTGCTTCGAGCGGCCGATGGCGGCGATGCCGGTGCGCTCATGGCCGAGCAGAAACTTGGCGTAGGTCCAGCCCTTATTCTCCTCGCCGATGCGGTTGGCCTGGGGCACGCGCACATTGTCGAAGAACACATCGTTGATCTCCTCGCCGCCATCGAGGGTGCGGATGGGCTTGACGTCGATCCCTGGCGAATGCATGTCGATCAGCAGGAAAGAAATACCCTCCTGCGGCTTACCCTCCGTCGAAGTGCGCACCAGGCAGAAAATCATGTCGGCATATTGCGCCAGCGTCGTCCAGGTCTTCTGGCCGGTGACGATATAATCCTCGCCGTCGGGCACCGCCTTGGTGGTGAGCGAGGCGAGGTCGGAGCCCGAGCCCGGTTCGGAATAGCCCTGACACCACCAATCCTCGCTCGAGAGGATACGCGGCAGATAATGCGCCTTCTGCGCGCCGTCGCCGAAGGCCATGATCACCGGCGCCACCATGGAAAGGCCGAACGGCATGATGCGCGGGGTCGAGGCGCTGGCGAGCTCTTCTTCGAACAGGTGACGCTGCAGGGGCGTCCAATCTGTACCGCCATGTTCGGCAGGCCAGCCCGGCGCGATCCAGCCTTGTTTGAAGAGGATTTTCTGCCATCGGACATAATCGTCCTTGTCGAGCCGCTGGCCGCGCTCGACCTTGGATTTGATGTCGGCGGGAAGCTCGGCGCGGATGAAGGTGCGAACCTCCTGCTGAAACGCCGCGTCGCTGCTGGAAAGCGATAGCTCCATCTCTACAAATCCCCGAATCCCTTGCCCGCCTCGGCCAGCTCCTGCAACAGGGGCGCCGGCTTCAGCCAATCGCCATGCTCGTCATAGAGCGCGCTCATGACGTCATAAACCTGTTTGAGGCCGACCGTATCGGCGTAGAACATCGGCCCGCCGCGCTGGCGCGGAAAGCCGTAGCCATAGAGCCATACCGTGTCGATATCGCCGGGCCGCTGGGCAATACCCTCGGCGAGGATCTTCGCCCCCTCGTTGATCAGCGGATACATGCAGCGCTGGACGATTTCCGTCTCATCGATGGTGCGGCGCTGATAGCCGAGTTCCTCGGAGACGCCGATGATGAGCTTTTCGATCTCCGGGTCAGGGATCGGCGCGCGGCTGCCTTCTTCGTAACGGTACCAGCCGGCCGAGGTCTTTTGGCCATAGCGGCCCATTTCGCAGATGCGGTCGGCGATCGGCGAATAGCGCAGATTGGTCGGCCGCGTCGCGGCGCGCGCCTGGCGCACCAGCCAGCCGACATCGAGTCCGGCGAGATCGCCCATGGCGAACGGGCCCATGGGAAAGCCGAAATCGAAGATCGCCTTGTCGACCTCATGCGGCAGGGCGCCTTCCTCGAGGAGGAAATTGGCCTGGCGCGAATAGGCGTAGAGCATGCGGTTGCCGACGAAGCCGTCGCAGACGCCGACCAGCACGCCGACCTTGCCGATCCTCTTGGCGAGCGCCATGGTGCTGGCGATGGTTTCGTCCGAGGTCTTCTTGCCGCGCACATTCTCTTGCAGGCGCATGACATTGGCCGGGCTGAAGAAATGCGTGCCGATGACCTTCTCCGGCCGCTTGGTCGCCGAAGCGATCTCGTCGACATCCAGCGTCGAGGTGTTGGTCGCGAGGATCGTCGCCGGCGGCGTCACGCCATCGAGCTTGGCGAAGACTTCCTTCTTGACGTCCATCTTCTCGAAGATCGCCTCGATCACCATGTCCGGCTCGCCAAGTTGATCGAATGCCGTGACCCCGGAAATCAAAGACATGCAGCCATCCATTTTGTCCTGAGGGATGCGCCCCTTGGCGACGCTCGCGGCGTAATTCTTGCGGATCGTCTCCAGACCCTTTTGCAAAAACTCATCCTCGGTCTCCAGCACCGTGACCGGAATGCCGGCATTGGCGAAGTTCATCGCGATGCCGCCGCCCATTGTGCCGCAGCCGATGACCGCCGCGCGTTCGACTTTCTGTACCGCCGTATCCTTGGGCAGGCCGTCGATCTTGGCGGCGGCGCGCTCGGCGAAAAAGGCGTGGCGCAGGGCGCGCGACTGATCCGAGGCGACGAGGCGCTTGAAGGTCTCGCGCTCGAAATCGAGCCCGTCATCGAACTCCTTGGCGAGACACGCCTCGACGCATTCCACCGCCGCATAGGGCGCCTCGAGCCCGCGCGCCCGGCGCGCCATGGATTTGCGGTAATCGTCGAACATCTCCGGCTTGTCGCGCGCGGGCCCTAGATTGTCCTCGCGCGCCCGGGTTGGGCGCAGCGCTTCCGCCGGCAGGCCTTGGCAGAATTTCACCGCCGCCTCGACCAGGTCGCCCTCCGCCAGTTCATCGACCAGACCAAGCTCCGCCGCCTTCGCCGCCTTGATCGGCTTGCCGCTGACGATCATGTCGAGCGCGCGTTCGACGGCGATGACGCGCGGCAGGCGCTGGGTGCCGCCGGCGCCGGGGATGATGCCGAGGCTCACTTCGGGCAGGCCGAGATTGGCGCCAGCTTGCGCCACGCGGTAATCGCAGCCGAGCGCAAGCTCCAGCCCGCCGCCGAGCGCATTGCCGTGAATCGCCGCGACCACCGGCTTCGCCGCCCCTTCGATCATATTGATAATCTCCGGCAGGGAAGGTGGTTGCATGGATTTAGGTGTACCGAACTCGGAAATATCGGCGCCGGCGCAGAACATGCGGCCCGCCCCGGTGAGCACGATGGCGGTGACCTCGGCATCTTCGATGGCGTCGCGGAAGGCCTTGGTCAGCGCGGTTCTCAGCGCCAGACCGAGGCCGTTTACCGGCGCATGGTCAAGTGTGAGGACGGCCGTGTGGGACATTTTCGTTGTTGTGACCGTACTCATTTTGTCGTCTTCCTTCCGATTAACCTGGGGCACAGCTTTATTGCCACTGTCGCGGAGGGAACGTACACTCTTTGCAGGCTGCCCGCCAAGAAGGGCCTGACAAAGATCGGCTCCCGGGCGCTCCACGACGTGAAGAATTAAACAGGATTTGGGAGGTTACTCATCATGCGAATATTCGGAATCATCGCCTGCGTCATGGGCTTGACCGTCGGCGGGTTCTTCGCCGCCGCGAACAGCAGCGCCCATGCCGCCGAAACCGTCAAGATCGGACTGATCGAGCCGCTCTCCGGCCCGATCGCTGCGGTCGGCACCGATGCGCTGCAGGCTATGGAGACCGCCGCAGAGCAAATCAATAATGCTGGCGGCGTGCTCGGCGGGCGGATGCTCGAGGTTGTGCCGCTTGACAACGCCATGAGCGCCGAAAAGACCACCCAGCAACTGAAAAAGGCGGTGGATCTGGGGCTCAGCTACATCGCTCAGGGCATCGGCTCCAACCACGCGCTCAACATCATCCAATTCATCGGCAAGCATAATAAGCGCAACCCCGACAAGGCGATGATGTTCCTCAACCATTCGGCGGTGACAACGGCCTTCACCAACGAGCTGTGCTCGTTCTGGCATTTCCGCTTCGACGCCAATGTCGACATGAAAGTGGCCGGGCTTGTGACCCAGATGAGCCGCGATTCCAGCATCAAAAAGGTCTACATGCTGAATCAGAACTACGCCTATGGGAAAAGCTTCCAGGCGGCGGCCCATGCGCTGATGGGTGAGCGTACACCCAGTGTCGAGATCGTCGGCGACGAGCTCATCGTGCCGTTCGGCAAGACGCAGGATTTCACGCCCTTCATCGCCAAGATCAAGGCGTCGGGCGCGGATACGGTGCTCACCGGCAATTGGGGCCCCGATCTGGTACGTCTGATTAAGTTTGCGGCGGGCGCCAACCTGCAGGTGCAGTTCTACACCATCTATGGCGGGCTGACCTCCTCGGTCGCCGGTTACGGTGCCGATGCGCATAAGGTTTCGCTCAAGCAGGTCAACGAATATCACGAGAATCACTCCGGCATCGACGCCGATGCGTTGGCTTTCGGCAATTTGTATTTGGAAAAATACAAGGACACCTGGTATTCGGACCGTTATCGCTGGCTGGTCAGCATGCTGGCGGCCGCGATCGACAAAGCGGGCAGCGACGATCCGGTCGCCGTCGGCAAGGCGCTCGAAGGTCTCACCTTCCCGGGTCCGCTCGGCGAGGTTCAGATGCGCGCATCCGATCATCAGATCCAGACGCCGCTCATGGTCAGCAGCCTGACCCGCGACTATAAAATGCCGATCATGTACAAGGGCAACGACTTCAAGATCGCCTTTGCCACCGACGGCGTGATCAGCCGCGCGGACACCACGCTGCCGACAACCTGCAACATGCAGCGGCCGTAACGCCCGCTTCACGCTAGGCTAGACACAACCGGTCCTCCCTCCCCACGCCGGGGGCGGAGGGCCGGAGCCTTTTGGCATCCTGGGCGACGGTGCGACGGGTAGCAATTTGGAAGTCTTCGTCTTTTCGCTCTTCAACGGCGTCCTTTACGGGATGCTGCTGTTTCTGTTGGCGAGCGGCCTTACTCTGATCTTCAGCATGATGGGCGTCTTGAATTTCGCCCATGCCAGCTTCTTCATGCTGGGCGCCTATTTCGCCTATCAAATCAGCCAGCCCTTGGGCTTTTGGCCGGCACTGATCGCCGCGCCCATTCTGGCCGGCCTGCTGGGCGCCGCGGTGGAGCGTTATATGCTCCGCCCGGTGCACCGCTTCGGCCATGTCGCCGAGCTCTTGTTCACCTTTGGCCTCGCCTTCGTCATCGAGGAGGTGGTGCAGATGGTCTGGGGCAAGGTGCCGGTGCCCTATGACGTGCCCGAATCGATGAACGTCGCCGCCTTCGCCTGGCAGGGCCTCGATTACTCCGTCTACCGTATCTTCATGCTGGTGATCTCGGTCGGCATTTTCGTCGCGCTCTTCTTCGGTCTTACGCGCACCCGCATCGGCCTCATCATCCGCGCCTCGCTCACCCATCCCCATATGGTCGCTTCGCTCGGGCATGACGTGCCCAAGGTCTTCATGTGGACCTTCGGCGTTGGCTGTGCGCTGGCCGGCGTCGCCGGCGTGCTCGGCGGCAATGTGCTCGGCACCGAGCCGGGCATGGCGATCCAGCTCGGGCCGATCGTTTTCGTCGTCATCGTCGTCGGCGGGCTCGGCTCGCTCGGCGGCGCGCTGATCGCCTCGCTCTTCATCGGCATCCTCAACAATATGGCGATTTCCTACGATTTCTCGCTCTATCCGATATTCGATTTGCTTGGCGTGGAACGGGACGTGGAGGGGATCCTCGCCGATCTCGTCAGCCTGACCACCGGCGCCATCGCGCCGCTCCTGCCCTATCTGCTGCTCGTCCTCATGCTGATCTTCCGCCCGCGCGGCCTGCTCGGGACGCGGGACGTCTGACGATGCCGAACCCGAGAAAAATTAGCATCGGCGCGCTGATCGTGGCGCTCCTCATCGTGCTGCCGCTGATCATCAATTCGTCCTTCGCGCTCTCGGTGATGAACCAGGCCGGCATCGCCATCATCTTCGCGCTCGCCTTCAACATGCTGCTCGGCCAGGGCGGCATGCTTTCGTTCGGCCACGCGGTCTATTTCGGCCTCGCCGGATTCGTCACGGCGCATGTGATAAACGGCATGCACGCGGATGCATTCCCGTATATCCCCGTCACTCTGATCCCGCTTATCGGCGGCATCGCCGGGCTCTTTTTCGGCCTCATCATCGGCTTCGTCTCAACGCGCCGCGCCGGCACGGCGTTTGCC
>CAZUVO010000034.1:14341-18167 GCA_964623955.1 uncultured Rhizobiaceae bacterium | reverse complement strand
ATTGACGCTGATCATCGTTTTCTTCTTCGGCGGCGAAGAGGGCGTGCAGACCGACCGCTGGGTACGCGAGGAATGGTTCGGTATCACCTACGGCCCGGACATCCAGGTCTACTACATGATCGCCGCCTGGTGCGTGATCGCCGGCGTCGCCATGTATGCGCTCACCCGCACGCCTTTCGGGCGCATGTCGAATGCGGTGCGCGACAATCCCGAGCGGGTGCAGTTCATCGGCTACAACACTCACCGGGTGCGCTGGCTCGCCTTTTCGCTGTCGTCTTTCTTCGCCGGGCTGGCGGGCGCGCTGCATGCGGTGAATGTCGAACATGTCGGCTTCGAGACCGTCGGCCTCGCCCAATCGGCGGTCATTCTGATCATGGTCTATATCGGCGGCACCGGTCATTTCGCCGGCCCGATCCTGGGCGCCATTCTGATTACTCTGTTGAACGCCTATCTCAGCGACATCTCGCCGGCCTGGTATCTTTATCTCGGCCTGAATTTCGTGCTTATGGTGATGTTCGCGCCGGGCGGGCTCGCCGGGCTAATCATGATGCACGAGCCGATACGCCGCGCCGCGCCGCGCCTGCTGTGGGGCATGACGCCGGCTTACGGCGTGGCCTTCGGCACCAGCCTGGTCGGGCTCGCGGGCGGCATCGGCCTGGTGGAGATGGCGTATTTTCTCAGCACCACGGTATCGCTGGATAGCGCCATGATTCTCTACGGCATCGCTATCGACGCGGCGGATATCTGGCCCTTGGCTGATTTGCGTCGCGCTCGGCGCCGCCGGCGGCTATGGCTGCAAGCTGACCTATCCGCGCGTCGCCGAGGCCTATAGCGCGGCAATGCATGAGGCCCGCGCCATGGTGGCGGCATGAACCCGGCAATTGAATTCGAGGGCGTACAGAAGAGCTTCGGCCCGACCGAAGTGATCCGGGGCGTCGATCTCGCCATCGAGCAGGGCGAGATCCATGCCGTGATCGGCCCCAACGGCGCCGGCAAATCGACCCTCTTCAATCTCGTCACCGGGCGCTACCATGTGAGCCGCGGGCGCATCCGGCTCAATGGCGCCGACATTACCAACCGCGCGCCCTACGATATTTACCGCAAGGGCCTCAGCCGCAGTTTCCAAGTCACCAATATCTTCCACCGCATGAGCGTGTTCGAGAATGTGCGCTGCGCGCTCTTATGGAATCTCGGCTACCGCTACGCCTTCTGGCAATTCGTCGGGCGCAAGCGGGATTTGCGCGAGCGCACCGAAGAAGTGCTGGTGCAGACCGGCCTCGCCTCGCGCGCCCAGGTGCCGGCGGGGCTCCTCTCCTATTCCGATCAGCGCGCGCTTGAGATCGCCGTCACCATCGCTGGCGGCGCCAGCACCGTGCTCCTCGACGAGCCGACCTCGGGCATGAGCGGCGCCGAAACCGAACAGGCGGTGGCGCTCATCCGCGACATCTCGGCGACCCGCACCATGGTGATCGTCGAGCATGACATGGGCGTGGTGTTCGATCTTGCCGACCGCATCTCGGTGCTGGTCTACGGCAAGGTCATCGCCACCGGCACGCCGGAGGAAATCCGCGCCAACGCCAAGGTGCAGGAAGCCTATCTCGGCACGGAGGCGTCCTGACATGCTGAAGGTTCGCGGTCTTCACGCCTATTACGGCAAGAGCCACATCCTGCAGGGGGTGGATCTCGACGTGCGCGAAGGCGAGATCGTCAGCCTGTTGGGGCGCAACGGCGTCGGGCGCTCGACCACCCTCAAGGCGATCATCGGCGAAGTCGCGCCGCAAGGCTCGATCAGTTTCAAGGGCGAGGAAATCGCCGGGCGCAAGAGCCACGTCATCGCGCGCAGAGGCATCGGCTATGTACCGGAGAACCGCGACATCTTCCCGACGCTGACGTTGCGGCAGAACCTGATCCTCGGCCAGAAATCGGCGCGCGCCTCGGGCCGCTGGACCGTCGACGGCGCCTTCGACCTCTTTCCCAATCTGCGCGAGCGCGCCGATATATCCGCCGGCGTCCTCTCCGGCGGCGAGCAGCAGATGCTCACCATCTGCCGCACCATGATGGGCGATCCGGAACTGGTGATGATCGACGAGCCGACCGAGGGCCTCGCGCCGCAGATCGTCGCGCGGGTCGGCCAGCTCATCGAGGAGATCGCCGCCCGCGGCGTCGCCATCCTGCTGGTCGAGCAAAAGCTCACCATCGCGCTTAACATCTCGGCCCGCGTCTACGTCATGGGCCATGGCCGCATCGTCTTCGAAGGCACGCCGGAGGATCTCCGCGCCAACGACCAGGTGCGCAAGGAGTGGCTCGAGGTTTAAGGGAGCGGGCCAAAAACGGAGAAGCAAAAATGGATATCGGCGTATTTTACTTCCCGACCGACTATGCGTTCGCGATCACCGAACTTGCGGTCGAGCTCGAGCAGCGCGGCTTCGAATCGCTCTTGGTGTGCGAGCACACCCATATTCCGGCCAGCCGCAAAACCGAATGGCCGGGCGGCGGCGAACTGCCGAAGGAATATTACCATACCTACGATCCGTTCGTCGGCCTCGCCTTCGCCGCGAGCGTGACCAAGACGCTGAAAATCGGCACCGGCATCTGCCTCGTACCGCAGCGCGATCCGTTCAATCTGGCGAAATCCGTCGCCAGCCTCGACAGTCTCTCCGGCGGGCGCTTCATCTTCGGCATCGGCGGCGGCTGGAATGTCGACGAGATGGAGAATCACGGCATCTCCTACGACACCCGCTTCAAGGTGATGCGCGAGACCATCCTCGCCGCCAAGCAATTATGGGCTGAGGAAACAGGCGAATATCACGGCGAATTCATAGATTTCGACCCGGCGTTTTCCTTCCCCAAGCCGGTACAGAAACCCCATCCGCCGATCCTCCTCGGCGGCCAATCCGACTATACGCTGCGCCGCGTGGTCGAGTATTGCGACGGCTGGCTGCCCTTGGGGCCGATCGACATGGTCGACGGCATAGCGCGCCTCCGCCGCTTCGCCGAGGAGGCCGGGCGCGATATGGCGACGCTCTCGACGACGGTGTTCCAGTTCGCGTCGATTAGAACCTTGGTGGCCGAATCAAACGAGCCCACCAAAGCCGCGCTCCAGGGCTATGCGGAAGCCGGCGTCGACCGGGTGCTGCTGCAAATGCCGACGGCGGACCGCGACGCCTGCCTCAAACTATTGGACGCCTACACGCCGCTGCTCGGATAGGCATAGCGCGTTCTCGCATCCCTTTCCCTTACCGCCCCATCATTCGGCGGTGGATTTGATCGCCCCTCTGCCACACTCGACATAAAAAAATGTCCGAACGGCATCGCTGTGCCTGCATTACCATTATAGGGGGAGGCAGGGATGGACATGGACACCGCGCCGCATCGTTCGCCGGAAGAGCTAGGGGATGCCGTGCGCGCCCTGTCGGCGGCCGATTGGGCGCGTCTCAGGAAGATCGCCGCTTATTACGCGCGCAGCCGGGCGGTGGAGCCGGAGGATTTGATGCAGGAGACGCTGCGCCGCGCGCTCGACGGCGGCCGCAATTGTCCCGCCCATGTCGAGGTGGTGAAGTTTCTCGCCGCCGCGATGCGCGGCGTCGCATCGGCCGAGTTTGAGAAGCTAAGCGGGCGCCCCGCGCTTGTGGTCATCGATGGGCATGGCGGCGCGGACAAGGCGGTGGACCCGCCCGATCCCTCCGCCACCGTCGAGGAGCAGATGGCCCGCGACCAGGAAACCACGGCCATGATCACGGCCCTGCTCGACCTGTTCGCCGATGATTCGATCGCGCGCACATTGGTCGAGGGCATGATGGATGGCGTGGAGGGCGAGGCGCTTCGC
>CAZUVO010000034.1:0-14279 GCA_964623955.1 uncultured Rhizobiaceae bacterium | reverse complement strand
CCCGACCGCCTACCAAAGCAAGCGGCGGATGATCCGCCGCCGGATCGAAAGACGTTTCCCATCGGGGTGGAAGCTATGACGCGTGCATCGGAACAGGACCGCCGCCGGCTCGACAGGCTCGCCGACGCCCTCGCCGAGGATCTCTTCGAAACTTCCGACGAAGAGATTCTAACGGAGATTACCGGCCCCTACGCCGACGCCGACGACCTGGTCGGCGACATGAACGGTCTGGTCGACCGGGCCTTGTCAAAGACTGCGAATGCCGGGACCGGGCAGACCGCCAACGCCAATAGACGACGTTTGTTCGCGTTTCCGGCCGTCCCGCGGCGCATGCTTGCGACCGCCGCCGCCGCCGCGATCATTATCGTCGGCTCGCTGCTCGGCGTGCTGTTTTCGCTGGAGCCCTGGGTGCCGCGCGTCGAGGCGGCGGTCGAGGCCAATATGGCCTATCCGCTGCCCGACCAGCCGTCGATCGCCATCATACCGTTCGAGAATCTGAGCGGCGATCCGGACCAGGACTATCTCGCCGAGGGCATTGCCGACACCATCATCACCGATCTTTCGCGCACCGATCAGCTCTTCGTCGTCGCCCGCAACTCGACCTTCGCCTACAAGGGCAAGCCCAACGTCGTGAAGCAAGTCGCCGAGGAGCTTGGAGTTCAGCACGTCCTCGAAGGAAGCCTGCAAAAATCCGGAGATACGGTTCGCGTCACCGCCAGACTGTTCGACGCGCTGAGCGGGCGCCAGATCTGGGCCGGCCGCTACGATCGGCCGATAAGCGGTATTTTCGCCCTGCAGGACGACATCACGGCCAACATCGTCGAGGAACTGCACGTGTCGCCGACAGCGGCCGAGAAGGCGCACCGTCAGGCCGGGGCGACGGCGAGTGTGGAGGCTTACGAGCTCTACCTTCGCGGCCGGCAGATGGGTCTTCGCATGACGCGCGCCGATCTCGAAGGCAGCATCGGTTTGTTCGAGCAGGCAATCATGCTCGATCCGGATTTCACCTTGGCCCATAGCGCGCTTGCCTGGGCCCACACGCAAATGACCATGTGGAGCGTTTCTCCGGAGCTTGAAGATATCAGGGAGAATTGGTGGGGTGCGTGGCAAGCGTTCGAAAACGCCGCATTGAGCAGTTCCGGTAAGAAAATCGACCTCACGCGGCCTTCGCTGGTCGACGATCCCGATCTCGCGCTCGCACTCGCCATGAAATCGCGCTTCGTGGCGATGGGGCGTCCCGAGCATGCCATCACGATGGCCGAACGGGCGGTCCTGCTGGCGCCGGGCGATCCCGATGTACGGGCGAGTTACGCGATGGTGCTGAGCAGCAACGGCCAGCACGAGCTGGCGCTGTCCATCATGAAGGATGCCTATCGTTTGAATCCGGAGCCACCCGCCGGCTACGTGCTCGACATGTCTTGGATTTTGTTTGGCCTGGGCCGCTACGCCGAGGCCGCGACGGAAGCCGCCCATTTTGGCGAAATCGTGCCCGACAGCTACCTCGGATCGTGGATCTTGACGCCCGCGCTGGCCTTGCTCGGCCGTTCGGACGAGGCCAGTGCGGAGCTGGAAACCCTAAAGGCGCAGGTGCCCAACCTCTCAATCGACGGCGGATTTGGCCTGATCTCCCTCAGCATGCAACAAAACCTCGCCGGGTTGGTGGAGGGCTTTCGCCTTGCCGGCGCGCCCTTGTTTCCGCCGGAACATGAGCCTCGCGGTGAATTGCTGAGCGCCTCGGAGACCGAAACCCTGCTCTTCGACCGAACGATCACCGGGCGCGAATTCGGCTCCGGCATCCAATGGTGGGTCCGCCAGGAACCCCGGCGGCGCCGCCCATCGCTGGAATATCGACGGTCTGGATGAGCGCGGAACATTCGCGCTCGAGGGCAACTGGGCTTGCTGGGTATGGGGCGACACGCTGGACCGCAAGCACTGTAGTCTGGTTTATCGCCGTCCCGCCGGCACATCCGCCGGATTGAACCAATTCCTCCTCGCCGGCACCCGCTGTGGGGTGGAAGATAAAGCGCCATGGAACGTGGAAATGGGTCTCGTCGCCCTTTGCCCCTTCGCCCTGGAGGCGGCGACCGCGGATTAGGCGCCTGCTCCCTCAAACTTCCGGAAACGAACAATCCTTGAGTTGTTCGCGGAGGATCGGCTTGGACACCATGCCAGTCTTCGTGTGCGGCAATTCGTCGATCGCTCCACCGCGCGCCTATCGATGGGTCGGCGCGCGCACCCTAAAATCTCATGGACGGTCAGGCGCGAGCCACCCATAGTGCAAGCGCCATGAAGCTCGGAATTTTTCTCAGCACGCAGTTTCCCCCCGGCGCGTCCCTTGAACCCGAAATCGGCAATATATTGGCGCAGGTTCGAACGGCCAGGGACGCCGGGCTCGCTTCGGTCTGGTTCGGTCAACATGTCGCGTCCGGGCCCCTGCAGATGTTTCAGATGATGCCGCTTCTGGCCCGTATCGTGCCCGAGGCCGGGGACATGACGATCGGCAGCAGCGTGGTTCTTTTGGCCATGCAGAACCCGCTTCAAACCGCCGAAGAGATGGCGACCCTCGATTGGCTGTCCGGCGGGCGGCTCGTGATGGGGGCGGGGATCGGCTACCGCAAGGAAGAGTTCGAGGCCGCCGGCGTGGCCATGAACACACGCGGCAAACGCTTCGAGGAAGCGCTCGAGATTGTGCGGCGATGCTGGCGCGGCGGCGAGGTCGATTTCTCAGGCAAGTATTTCAAGCTGACCCGGCAGGTGCCGAGCCTGCAACCGAAGCAGACGAACGGGCCGCCGATCTGGATCGCCGGAGAAGTAGACGCCGCGATCCGCCGCGCGGCGAGGCTCGGAGATGCCTGGATTCCGCTCCCCATTCCCAATCGCGAAACGCTGATACCGCTTCTCGATTTGTTCAGGAAAGAGCGCGCGTCCGCCGGGCTTGAGCCGGTAACGGAACAGCCGCTCATGCGCGAAGTCTATGTCGGCGGCGATTCCGCCACGGCTTTCGATGAATGCGTCGACGCCCTCAAATATAAATACCAGGCCTATGCCGGCTGGGGTCAGGACGAGAGCGCGACATCGAGCGCCGATTTTAACGATGATTTCCGAAATTTCGCGCAAGACCGCTTTGTCATCGGCGATGCGCAAACGGTGCGCCAGGAGCTCGAACGCTATCGCGACGAGCTCGGCATAGGCCACATGATCTGCCGCGTACAGTGGCCGGGGCTGAGCCAATCCCAAGTGCTCGCCACCATCGAGCGGCTGGGAGCCTGCGCCAAGGACCTATGATTGCTTGCCGGCGTTAATACCGGCCTATCGACCAGACCAGGTGCCCGCGCTTCACACCTCCGGAAACGAATAATCCTTCAACTGCTCGCGCAAATTCAACTTGGAGACCTTGCCCGTCGCGGTGTGCGGCAGTTCGTCGAGGATCATGAGATCGTCGGGGAGCCACCATTTGGCGACCTTGTCGGCGAGGAAATCCTTGACGTCGTCGAGGGTCGGCGTTTCGCCTTCGGCGGCGACGGCGACGAGGAGGGGGCGTTCGTCCCATTTCGGATGCGGCATGCCGATGACCGCCGCTTCTTGTATCGCCGGATGGCCCATCGCGGCGTTCTCCAGATCGATCGAGCTGATCCATTCGCCGGCGGATTTGATCACGTCCTTGCTGCGGTCGACGATGTTCATGATGCCGTTTTCACCGAGGGTGACGACATCGCCGGTGCGGAACCAGCCATCCTCCGTGAAGGATTGGGCGGTCGCCTCCGGGTCGTTGTAATAGGCGCTCGCGGTCCACGGGCCCCTTACCAGCAATTCGCCGAACGCCTCGCCGTCCTCGGGCAGTGGATTGTTCTCGTCGTCGACGATCTTCTTCTCGACGCCGTAGACCGCGCGGCCCTGGGTGGTCTTGATCGCGCGGCGCTCCTCCTTGGAGAGCGCGTCCATCGACGGCAGCAGGGTGCCGATGGTGCCGATCGGGCTGAGCTCGGTCATGCCCCAGGCATGGTGGACATTGACGCCGTATTTTTCCTCGAAGGTCTCGATCATCGAGACCGGGAAGGCGGAGCCGCCGACGACGAGGGTCTCGAAGCCCTCGGGCTTGCGCCCGCGCTTTTCCATCTCGCCGAGGAGCAGCAGCCAAAGGGTCGGCACGCCGGCCGCCTTGTCGACCTTCTCCTCATCCATCAGGTCGAAGATCATGTCGCCCTCATAGCGCGGGCCGGGCAGCACCAGCTTGGCGCCGGTCATGGCGCAGCCATAAGGGAGACCCCAGGCGTTGACGTGGAACATCGGCACCAGCGAGAGATAGCGCGAGCGGGTGTTGGGCCCGGCGCCGCCGGCCGAGCAGACGGTGAAGGTGTGCAACACGGTGGAGCGGTGGCTGTAGAGCACGCCCTTCGGGTTGCCGGTGGTGCCCGAGGTGTAGCAGAGCGATGAGGCGGTACGCTCGTCGAATTCGGGCCAGGTGTAATCGCCGTCCTCCGCCGCGAGCAGCTCTTCGTAACAGAGCGCGTTCTCCAGCTTGGTCTCGGGCATATGCTCCTTGTCGGTCATCACCACATAGCCCGCGACCTTGGGAAGATGCGCGGCGAGCGCTTCCAAGAGCGGCACGAAGGTGAGATCGATAAAGACGAATTTGTCTTCCGCGTGATTGATCACATAGACGATCTGCTCATGGAAGAGGCGCGGATTGATGGTGTGGCAGACGGCACCCATGCCGGAGACGCCGAAATAAAGTTCGAAATGGCGATAGCCGTTCCACGCGATGGTGGCGATGCGGTCGCCCTCGGCCACGCCGAGACGCTTGAGCGCCTGGGCGAGCTGCTTGGAGCGGTGATTGGCGTCCGCCATGGTGTAGCGGTGGATCGGCCCCTCGACCGAGCGCGAGACGATCTCCGACTTGGAATGATAGCGCGCGCCGAACTCGATCAGCGACGAAATCAGCAAAGGCCGGTCCATTATCAATCCATCCATCGCCGCGTTCCTCCTCTTTCCTGTTCGTTGATGCGCTAGGTCTTCGGGTAGCCGAGCGCGCCGAGCGCCTCGGTGATGATATCCAACAGCCCCGGATCGTCGATCGTCGCCGGCACTTTAAATTCCTCGCCATCGGCGATCTTCTGCATGGTGCCGCGCAGGATCTTGCCCGAGCGCGTCTTCGGCAGGGCGGAGACCACGGCGGCGGTCTTGAACGCGGCGACCGGGCCGATGCGTTCGCGCACCAGGGCGACGACATCGCCGACGATCTCGCCATGCTCGCGGTTGACCCCGGCATTGAGCACGAGAAAGCCGAGGGGAAGTTGCCCCTTGAGCTGATCGGCGACGCCGATCACCGCGCACTCCGCGACATCCGCATGCTCGGACAGCACCTCCTCCATCGCGCCGGTCGAGAGCCGATGGCCGGCGACATTGATAATGTCGTCGGTGCGCGACATGACATAGACATAGCCGTCTTCGTCGATAAAGCCGGCATCGGCGGTTTTGTAGTAGCCCGGAAACTCCTCGAGATAGGCTTCGACGAAGCGCTCCTTGGCGTTCCACAGGGTCGGGAAAGTGCCGGGCGGCAGCGGCAGCTTGATCACCAGGGCGCCGATATCGCCCGCCTTCACCTCGTTGCAATTCTCATCGAGCGCGCGCACATCCATGCCGGGCACCGGCCGGGAGGGCGAGCCGTCCTTCACCGGCAGTTTTTCGATACCGACGCAGCTGGCGCAGATCGACCAGCCGGTTTCCGTCTGCCACCAATGATCGATCACCGGCACGCCGAGCTTGTCCTCGGCCCAGTGTAGCGTGTCCGGATCAGTGCGCTCGCCGGCAAGAAACAAAGTACGGAAATTGGAGAGGTCGTAGTTTTGGATCAACGCGCCCTTCGGGTCGTCGCGCTTGATGGCGCGGAAGGCGGTGGGTGCTGTGAACATGGCGGCGACTTTATGGTCCGCGATCACTCGCCAGAAGGCGCCGGCATCGGGCGTTCCCACCGGCTTGCCCTCATAGAGGATAGTCGTGTTGCCGTGGAGGAGCGGCCCGTAAACGATATAGGAATGGCCGACCACCCAGCCGACATCGGAGGCGGCCCAGAACGCCTCGCCCGGCTCGACGCCATAGATGTTCTTCATCGTCCAATAAAGCGCCACCGCATGGCCGCCATTGTCGCGCACCACGCCCTTGGGCTGGCCGGTGGTGCCCGAGGTGTAGAGAATGTACAAGGGATCGGTCGCCGCCACGGGGATGCAGTCTGCCGGCTCCGCCGCCGCCACGGCCTCGCGCCAGTCACTATCGCGGCCCGGTGTGAGCTCGGCCAATGCCTGTTCGCGCTGCAGGATGATGCAGCTTTCCGGCTTGTGCGTCGCGAGCTCGATGGCTTCGTCGAGGAGCGGTTTGTAGGCGATCACCCGGTTCACTTCGATGCCGCAACTGGCCGAGACGATCACCTTCGGTAAACAATCGTCGATGCGCACGGCCAGCTCGCTCGCCGCGAAGCCGCCGAACACCACCGAATGCACCGCGCCCAAGCGCGCACAGGCGAGCATGGCGATCGCCGCCTCCGCCACCATGGGCATATAGATGATGACCCGCTCGCCGGGGCCGACGCCGCGCGCGGCCAGGGCGCCGGCGAAGCGCGCCACGGCATCGAGCAGTTCGCTATAGCTGTACGTGGTGACGCTTCCGGTCACCGGCGAATCATGGATCAGCGCCGGCTGATCGCCGCGCCCGTTCGCCACATGGCGGTCGAGCGCGTTATAGCAGGTGTTGAGCTTGCCGCCGGCGAACCAGCGGTAGAAAGGCGCCTCGGAATCGTCGAGCACCTTGTCCCATTTCCTGTCCCAGTCGATGGCCTCGGCGGCCTCGGCCCAGAAACCTTCCGGCTCGGCCATCGCGCGCGCATAGACCTGGTCGAATGTCTCGCTCATTCCGGTTTCGCTCTCCCTAGGGGCTTATTGTTTTTTACGTCCCGGCGGACAAGTGGCAAACTATCAAGAAATGGCGGGGAACCGCCAGAGTTTGTGGAAGGGAGCGCGCGACATGACGAATCTCAAAGTGGGCGTGATCGGCGCCGGCTGGTTCGGCGAAATCCATTGCAGCGCCATCGCCGGCGTGCCGGGGCTGGAACTGGTGGCGCTGGCCGACCGCGATGGCGCGCGGCTCGCGGAGATCGGCGGGCAATATGGCGTCACCGCGCTCTATGAGGATTACCGCGATCTGTTGGCGGATTCCGCCATCGATATCGTCCATATCGTCACCCGCTGGGACAGCCATGCGGAGATCACCACCGCCGCCTTGGCCGCCGGCAAGCATGTGCTGCTGGAAAAGCCCATGGCGCCGACGGTGGCGGAGTGCGAGCAGATCTGCGCCGCCGCGCGCGACGCCTCGACCTATCTCATGGTCGGCCATGTCTGCCGCTTCAACCCGCGCTGCATCGCCGCGCGCAAGGAGATCGCCGCCGGCGGCATCGGCCGGGTGGTGTCCTTGAACGGCCGGCGCAACGTGCCCGCCGCCTGGGCGCCGAACGCGCTCGACAAGGTGAGCCCGATCTCCGACACGGCAATTCACGACACCGACCTGATGCAGTGGTTCTCTGGCTCCAATGTCGTCAGCGCCTATACCCAGACGGTGCGGGTGAACGACTATGTCCATCCTGACATGTTCCAGATCATTTACCGCTTCGAGAACGGCGCGACGGCGGTCTATGAAAGCGCCTGGCTGATGCCCGACACGGCGCCCTTCATGATCGACGAGCGCATGCATGTGATCGGCTCAGGCGGCTTCGTCCAGGTGCAGGACACCTTCCCCAATCTCGGCCTCTGCACCGCATCGGGTTTTACCGGTCCGGACACGACCTATTGGCCGCGCTTCGACGGCCTGACCGGCGGCGCGCTCAAGGACGAGATCATGTATTTCGCCGGCTGCGTCGCCCGCGGCGAGCGCCCCAATGTGATCACCCCGGAGGAATCGCTCGCCGCCATGCGGGCGGTGCTCGCGGCGGAAGAGTCAGCTAATACCGGCGAGATCGTGCATATCGGTTAATTTAGACGGTCACCCTCTCTCTCTTATAGGGCGCACCGGCGCTCGCCGGCGCATCAAACTCCCGCGCGAAACGGTGACCGGCATAAACCGCATGGGCCACCGTCGCCGGCGCCAGGGCATCGCCGATGCGCGTCAGGCTTTGCCACGCTGTCTCGCTCCGCGCTTCCAAATCCCGCCACAACTTGTCGTTGGAGATGCGCGACGTGACCAGCACGACCGCCGCCGCCGCGGTCTCTTTCTCCTCGCCGGTATAGACGCAGACATGGCGCGCCGCGCCGGTTAGCGACACGAGCCGCCGCCCGGCCCTCACCGTTACGCCCGCCTCCAGCACCCGGCGCTGGATGGCGGGTTGCTCGAGGGTGTTCTCGGTCCAGGGCGAGACCATGGCGTGGGGCGTCATGAGCACCGTCTCCAGGCCTTTCGCCGCCAGCGCCTCGGCGATCAGCCCGGCCATGATGTAGCCGTCATCGTCATAGACCAGCACTGGCCCGCCCTCGGGTAGATTCCCAGCCATAATATCGTCCGGCGTGAAGACCGCCGGCCCCGTATCGTCGGCGGGGAGCGGAATGCGCTGATGCAGGCCCATCCCGTCGCGCCGCCAATGGGCGCCGGTGGCGATGACGATATGATCCGCGCCGAACTCCGCCGCCGCCTCGGCGTCG
Source organism: uncultured Rhizobiaceae bacterium (assembly GCA_964623955.1). GTDB lineage: Bacteria > Pseudomonadota > Alphaproteobacteria > UBA828 > UBA828 > PTKB01. The sequence continues at coordinate 5,598 of CAZUVO010000034.1, read as the reverse complement.
AGGGTGCTGGCGAGATAGGTCTCCACATTGGGCAAACTGTTGAAGGCATTGATGCGGTGCTCCGCCACCCGCTGATAGGTCGCCATGCCGGGGAGTTGCGATTCGCCGCGCAGCCGTCCGCCGAGCGCGTCGCCCGCTTCCGCCAGCGTGACCGCATAGCCGCGCTGCCCAAGGGCCCGGGCGCATTCCAGTCCCGCCGGGCCGCCGCCGACAATCAGCACGCTGTCCTTGGATGCCGCCGGCGGAATTTGCTCCGGATGCCAGCCTTTGCGCCATTCCTCGCCCATGGTCGGGTTTTGCGTGCAGCGGATCGGCGTGTAGGTCATGTCGCCGGAGACGCAGATATTGCAGCCGATACATTCGCGGATGTCCTCGATACGCCCCTCCGCGATCTTGTTGGGCAGGAACGGATCGGCGATGGAGGGCCGCGCCGCGCCGATGAAATCGAGCGCCCCCTTGGCGATGAGCGCCGCCATGCGATCCGGCGAGGTGTAGCGTCCGACGCCGACCACCGGCTTGGTGGTCAGCGTCTTGACGAATTTTGTGTAGCGCTCCTGATAGCCCTCCTCGGCGAAGCGCGCGGTCTGCGAATCATTTTCCCAATCGCTGATATTGACGTCCCAGAGATCGGGTAACTCGGCGAGCATGGCGATGATGTCGGGCGCTTCGCCGTCCGCCGCCATGCCGTCGGGCCCGAGCAATTCGTCGACCGCGAAGCGCACGGCGACGGCGCAAGTATCGCCGACCGCGTCCTTGGTGTCCTCGATCAACTCGCGTAGGAGGCGCACGCGGTTCTCCAGCGAGCCGCCATATTGGTCGGTTCGCTGGTTGTAGCGCGGTTGCAGAAAATGCTGAGCGATCGACAGGTCATGCCCGGCATAGACATAGACAATGTCGTAGCCGGCACGCTTGGCGAGAAGAGCCGAGGCGCGGTGGCTGTCGCGGACGCCGCGGATATCGCTCAAATCCATCTTGCGCGCCTGCAGCGGCGCGAACTTGATCAGCGACTGGGCGCTCGGCCCCATGGGCGGCACCCGGCTCGCCAGATTGGCGCAGGCGATGCCCTGCTGGCAGATTTCGATGGCGGCGAGCGAGCCATGTTCGTGCACCGCGTCCACCATGCGCGCGTGATAGGGGATATCGCCTTCGTCCCAGAGACGCCCTTCGATCGCCGGGGTGAAATCGGTGGTGTGGTCGATCTCGACTTCTTCGGTGGAGACCACGGCCCAGCCGCCCTCGGCCTTCATGCCGCGCATCGCCGCCATGCCGCGCGGCTGGCGCTCGCCCATGCCGTTGCAATGGGGCACCTGGTAGAAGCGGTTGCGCGCGGTGACCGGGCCGATCTTCACCGGCTCGAAGAGAATATCGAAAATGGGATCGCGCGCGTTCATGGTCTGCTCCTTTGCCCCTGACGGAGTTCATTGTCGGCAAAGCGTTTTTCGCCCGGCTGCGGCGTTAAATCAATATGCGGCCTGTTGCCCGCTAGCCAACCGCGCGATTAAATGTCCGCTGGTCAAAGGGGAAAGAGCGTCATGGAGATCGATCTGTCCGGCCGCGTCGCAGTCGTTTTCGGCGCCGGGTGCGTGGCCGAGAATGTCGAGATCGGCTGGGGCAATGGTCAGGCCGCGGCGGTCGGCTATGCGCGCGCCGGCGCCAAGCTGGTCTCGGTCGATATCCATCTGCACCGCGCCGAGCAGACGGCGGAGATCGTCCGCGGCGAGGGCGGCGCGGCCGTGGCGGTGGCCGCTGACGTCGCTTCCTCGGCGGACGTCAAGGCGGCGGTCGAGCGCGCGGTGGCCGAGTTCGGCACCGTCGATATCCTGCACAACAACGCGGCGATCAGCCCGTTCGGCGATCCGGTGACCCTCGACGAGGCGGATTGGGACCGCACATTCGCGGTCAATGTGAAAAGCTGCTTCCTCGCCTGCAAATACGCCCTGCCGCTGATGCGCGCGCAGAAGCGTGGCGTGATCACCAACATCTCCTCGATCCTCTCGGCGCGGGTCAGCGAATATGACGTGCTCTCCTATTACGCCTCCAAGGCGGCGGTCGATCAGTTCAGCCGCGCCGTGGCGGTGGCCAATGCGCCCTACGGCATCCGCTGCAATTCGCTGCAGCCCGGGCTGATGCACACGCCGCTGATCCACGCCCACGGCGATGTGCTCGATCTGCATGGCTCGGCGGATGAGACCATCGCCGCGCGCGACGCCATGTCGCCGACGGGTCGCCAAGGAACAGCCTGGGACATCGCCAATGTTGCCGTCTTCCTGGCGAGCGATCAGGCCGCCTATCTCAACGGCGCCGTGGTGCCGGTGGATGGCGGGCTGATGAACAAGCAGGCGGCCCAGGCCCATCCGCTGCCGGGAGAGGTGTCATGAGCGTGCCGATCTCCGACGCCGCGCGGAAGCTTTATAACGACGCCATCGTCTGGGACATGGTGTGGCCGTGGGAGCCCTGGTGCGGCAATGATTTCGACAAGATGGCGCGGTTTCACACCGCCGGCTTCACCGCCCTCTCGGCGACCATCGCCGGCGACAATCACAATATCTCGGAGGCGGTGCAGCGCGTCGCCACCGTGCGCAATACTTTGATTGCCACGGAGAATGTCCTCTTGTGCGAATCGGTTGCCGACGTCAAATCGGCCAAGGCATCGGGCCGCCTGGGCGTGCTGCTTCATTTCGAAGGCACACGCTGTTTCGAGCGCAATCTCGACATGGTCGCGGCGTTCTACAAGCTCGGCATCCGGCAAACTCTTTTGGCTTTCAACAATGCCAATTCCGCCGGCGGCGGCGCGGTCGACGAGACCGATGCCGGCCTCACACCCTTCGGCCGCCAGCTCGTCGCGGAGATGGCGCGCGTCGGCATGTTGCTCGACCTCAGCCACACCGGGCACAAGACGGCGATGGACGCCATCGAGATGATGGCCAAGCCCTGCGTCTACACCCATTCCAGCCCGGCGGCGCTCTATAGCCATCCGCGCAATATCAGCGACGAGGAAATCAAGGCCTGCGCGGCGACCGGCGGGTTGTTGGGCATCCCGAGCAGCAGCATGTATCACGGCGATCCGGAGACGAAACCGGAGACCCTGTTTCGCCATCTCGATTATATCGTCCAGCTGGTCGGCGCCGAGCATGCCGGGCTGGGACTCGACTATGTCTTCGAGGCCGAGCCGCTCAACGCTTATATGCGCGCCCGCCCGGAGGAATGGCCCGATGCGAAAGCCCCGGATTGGCCCGGCATCGTCACCGCCCTGCCCGAGCATGTGCTCACCCTCACCGAGCTGATGCTGCAGGCGGGCTATCCCGACCAGGCGGTCAGGAATGTTCTCGGCGAGAATTACGTCCGCATCTGCGGCGAGGTTTGGAGCTAGCCGGCGGCGGCAAAACCCAATTCGTTACGGTCATACTCTGCGTGAACCGCAAATATCGATTGCGTTGTGACCATAGTCACATCTTGGCCGCCCTAGACATATAGGATAGCGCCATCAGGGTACCGTCATAAGAACAACAAAATAATTCGTTGTGCCTCGGGGGGAGATTGGCGCCATGATCCGCTTCACAGATATGCAGGTTCCGTTCCGATTGCCGGATTCGGCGGAAATCGGCCATGAGCAACGCAAGACGGAATATCTTGCCAAACGCTGGCGCGAGACCCGTGGCCAGCTATCGGGAAAACAATTCATCCAGACGCTGCCGCGCAGCCTTCAGGGGTACTGCGTGTGGAGCCTCGACGGCAGCCCTTCGGCCCGGCCGGATTCCTATGGCGTCGGCACCGTCCTCATGAAATCTTTTGGCGCCGAAAAAGGCGCCAGGAGAGGCAGCAACAAACTGGCGGCGACGCTTTACGGCAAGCTCCTCGCCCAAAGCCGGACCGGTGGAAGCGGAACGGCGCCGAATTTGGAAGAGGGGTCGTTCTCCTTCGACGATGGCATGATCCGTTACCGCCTGGCGGTCGTTTCGCTCTGCGACGAGACCGGCGCAAATTCCGGTTGGTTGGGCCTGATCGATTGGTCTGCCAATTCAATCAAGCCCGGCACAAAGGTCAAAAAACGGAAGGGCCGAGACGGCGGCTTCGCTCCCGTCGCGGGTTGGCAAATACGCGGCAATCGGACTGTCTCCCACCGCATCTCTCACTAGATCTCCCGGTTCCGTCACCCCATTGCGGAATTGGATTACATTCTCGCCCGTACGCGCGGCGTGCCGCTCGGGGATTATGACAGCCGGCTGGAGAGCGGATTGGGATTGATTTCGCGCATAGAGCAACTCAGGATTGGCCCGCTGCGCCGCCGCGTGCTTGCGAGGCGCCCGGTGACGGCAGGCGATCTGGGAGGAGGCGGATGGAAAACGAACCAATCAGCGCAATAACCGAGAACCGCAACGCCCACTTCGAACCCTGGGGCTGGCATCACTGGCCCGAGTTCCCGTGGATGTCCTATCAGTTCCGCCGCGCGCTCGGGGAAACCCAGGAAGGCGGCGGCGCGATCAGCGAATGCTTCCAAGCCGCGAGCCGCATGATTCCGGGTGACCACGAAAGCTGGCACCGGGAATGGCTGCACGTGGCCGAGCGCAATCACCGGCGCGGCGACGCGGCCGATGCCTCGGGTCATGTCGAGACGGCGAAGAACTGCTGGCTGCGGGCCGTCGACTATTATCGTCAGGCGGAGTTCTGGCTGGCCGGCGACGACCCGCGCCGGCTCGAAACCTTCGACAAGCTCGAGACCTGCTCGCGCAGCTGGGGCAAGAATCTGAAGCCGCCCCTCGAGGTGATCGAGATTCCCTACGAGGACGGCGTGTCGCTCTACGCCTACTACCTGCGTGCGCCCTTCAAGGTCGAGCGTCAGCCCGTGCTGATCTCCTTCGGCGGGCTGGATTCCTTCAAGGACGAGATGTATTTCATGACCGGGCGCGGCGCTCTGGCGCGCGGCATCACCAAGCTGATGGTCGACGGTCCCGGTCAGGGCGGCACCTTGCGGCGCCACGGGGTGGCCAACCGCTACGACTATGAGGTGCCGGTGGGCCGTTGCATCGACTACCTCGAGACCCGCGACGACGTCGACCTCACGCGCATCGCGGTGAGCGGCTCCAGCCTGGGCGGCTATTACGCCGCCCGCGCGGCGTCGTTCGAGCACCGCCTGGCCGCGGCAATCTCACACGGCGCGATCTGGAGCGTGAACGGACTTTGGGGCAAGGCCGACGAAAATCATGGCCTGGCGGCACACATCAAATGGGTGTTCGGCGTCGGGTCCATGGCGGAGGCGTTCGAGAAGGGCAAGGATTTCGAGCTCGACGGCGTGGTCGACAAGATGCGCTGCCCCTATTTGATTTGCCACGGCGGCTATGACGTGCTGGGCGTGAGTCAGGCGACCCAGGTCTACGAGTACGCCAAGGCGAACGGCGTCGACGTCACGTTCAAGCTGATCGGCGAGGAGGAGACCGGCGCCGAGCACTGCCAGCACGACAATCCGACGATCGGCCAGGAATACATGGCGGACTGGCTGGCCGACCGCTTCGCCATCGATCAGCGCGCGCTCCAGTCGTGGCGCTAAAGCAAATCCCGAGCAGGTGGCTTCACCTGCGACGACGCATTTGCGTAGACATA
>CAZUVO010000033.1:0-25527 GCA_964623955.1 uncultured Rhizobiaceae bacterium | reverse complement strand
CTCTTTTGTTTGCCCCTCAATCGCCGGGCGGTCGCGTCCGCTCCCTTGGCTTGGCGCGCTTGCCGGAATGCCGAAGCATTCCGGAACGATAATTTTGCAGAGCTATTTTTTCGTCACCCATTTCTCCACCGCTTCATCGTCCGATGCGCGGGCGTCGACCCAATCTTCGCCGTCGCCGCGTTCTTCCAGCTTCCAGAAGGGCGCGCTGGTTTTCAGCCAGTCGATGAGGAAGGCGCAGGATTCGAGCGCCGCCTGGCGGTGGGACGAGGCGGTGATCACCAGCACGATCCGTTCGCCCGGCTCGCGCCGGCCATGGCGGTGGATGACCAGGCAGTCCTCGAGCGGCCAGCGCTCGCGCGCCTCGGCCTCGATCTCGGCGAGCTTCTTCTCGGTCATGCCGGGATAATGTTCCAGCGTCATGGCGCCGATGGCATCCTCGCCGTCCGCGCCCCGCACCAGGCCGACGAAGGAAGCAAGCGCGCCGATATTCTTGCCGCTCATCGCCGCCATCTCGGCGCCGACATCGAAATCCTCGCGCTGGACGCGGATCATCTTACGGCCCCTAGCCGCCCGTCACCGGCGGAAAAAACGCCACTTCGTCGCCCTCGGTTACGGGCTGATCGAGGGCGGCGAATTCTTGATTGACGGCGAAGCGGACGACCGAGAGATCGTCCAGTGCTTCGCCGTAACCGGGGCCGCGCGCCTTCAGCCAATCGACCAACGCGCCCACGGTGGCGACGCCGTCGGGCAGCGGGACGTCTTCCTCCCCGGTGCCGATCTTTTGTTTGAGCCAGGCGAAATAGAGCAGTTTCACGACCGGTGCTTCCTCAGCGCATCATTTCGTTGAACGGCAGAAAATCGACCAGCATGCCCTCTTCCACCCGGGTGACGTCTTCGGGCAATTCGATCAGCCCGTCGGCGAACACGGCGGAGGAGAGAATGCCGGCGCCGCTGCTTTTGTATTTCTCCGCCGCCAGGCTGCCATCGTCAAGCGTGCGCAAGCGTGCCCGAAGCCATTCGCGCCGCCCGCCCTTCTTGTTGTAGTCGAAATCCGCGCGGACCGGGAAGCTGTGCGGCTCGGTGTCCCGCGCGCCGGAAAGACCGAGGAGCAGCGGCCGGGCGAAGCGGAGGAAGGTGACCAGCACCGCTACCGGATTGCCCGGCAGGCCGACAAAGGGCACGCGGCCTACCTGGCCGAGAGCGATCGGCCGGCCCGGGCGGATCGCGAGACGCCAGAAATGGAGATGGCCGAGGGCCTCGACGGCACCCTTGATATGGTCCTCTTCGCCGGTCGAAACGCCGCCCGAGGTGATCAGCGCGTCGTGCGATTTGGACGCGTTGTCGAGCGCGCCCTGCACCGCGTCGAGCCGGTCGGGCAGGATGCCGAGATCGTTGACCTCGCAGCCCAGCCCTTCGAGGAGGGCGATCACCATGAAGCGGTTGGAATCATAGATGCCGCCGGGCGGCAGATCCTGGCCCGGCTCGAACACCTCGTCGCCGCTCGAGAAGACCGCGACTTTGAGCCGGCGATAGACCGCAAGCGAAGTGAGGCCGACGGACGCGGCGAGGCCGACATCCTGGGGCTTGAGCCGGCGCCCGGCGGCGAGGATGGCCTCGCCCTGTTTGATATCCTCGCCGGCATTGCGCCGGTTGGCGCCCTTCTTGATGCCGGGCGGGATGATCACCTGGCCGTCTTCCTCGCGGCAATCCTCCTGCATGAGCACCGTATCCGGGCCGGGCGCACCGCCTTCGCCCTCCGGCATCGGCGCACCTGTAAAGACACGCAGCGCTTCGCCGCGCGGCGCCGCATGGCCGAGCGGCCGCCCAGCGGGGATGCGGTCGCGCCAGGCGAGGCTGGTATCGCCATCCTTATTGAGATCGTCGAAATAGACCGCCCAGCCATCGACCGCCGCATTGTCGTGCGGCGGCACGTCGTGCTGGGAAAGAATGTCCTCGGCGAGGATGCGGCCATGCGCCTCGGTGATCGGCACCTCTACGGCCGTCGCCACCGCTTCGGTGGTCTCGGCGAGACGGGCGAGTGCCTCGGCGGTCGGCATCAGTTCGCCGCCAAAGGCAAAACAATCGTCGCTCAACTGCGCCATCAGCCTCGCTCCGCGCGCCGTTCCGCCGCACCCGCCACCGCCAGCCCGCAATGGGCGATGACGAAATCGGCGATGGCCGGAATATCGTTCAAATCCAACAGCATGATATCACGATTTTCGGGCAGGCTCTCCGGCCTGCCGCTGTCACTGGCGACGGCGACCACCCAATCATCCTCGGCGGCGAGCAGCGGCAGGCCGGTCTCGGCGCGGTGGACTTCGAGCTTGGCGTGGGGGTGGCGCTTGAAGCCCTCGATCAGCAGCAAATCGACATCGGAAAATTGTTCATAAAGCTCTTCGAGCGGCGGCTCGGGCTCGCCGTCGAGCTCATGCAACAGCGCCCAGCGCCGGTCGGAGACATATAAGACTTCATCGGCCCCGGCGTCGCGCCACGCGGTGACCTCGTGATCGGACGGGAAGAGGTCGAACTGGTGATGGGTATATTTCATCGTCGCCACTTCGAGGCCGCGCGATGTGAGCTCGGGCAAAAGCCGGCGCAACAGCGTCGTCTTGCCGCTGCCGCTCCACCCGGCGATGCCGAAGATTTGCATATCGCCGCTCATTTGCCGGGCCATTGCCGGGAGACGCCGCTCATATAGAGGATCACGGTGAGCCAGCCCAGCAAGGCCGCCAGCCAGAGCGCCGCCTCGCCGGCTAGCGCGAGCGGCCAATTGAGCGCGGCCAGGGCCGGTGCGATCAGCAGCAGGCTGATCGCCGCCATCTGCGCCGCGGTTTTCCATTTGGCGAGCGTGCTCACCGGAATGCTGAGACTGCCGGCGAAGCCTTCGCGGATGCCGGAGATCAGGATTTCGCGCAGCAGGATGAGGGCGACCGCGATGGCCGGCGCGCGACCTTCCGCCGTCAGCATGATCAGCGCCGCGGCGACGAGCAGCTTGTCGGCGACGGGATCGAAAATGCGGCCGAATTGGCTGGTCACGTCGAGCCGGCGCGCCAGCCAGCCGTCGAAGAAATCGCTGACGGCGGCGAGGACGAAAATACCGAAGGTCACACAGGCCGCGATCTCGGCATCGGGCAGATAGAACAGGCCGACAAAAGGCGCCACCAGCACCATGCGGCTGACTGTCAGGAGGTTGGGCAGATAGGTCATATTCGAGCGGGTTCCAGGCAGGGGCACTCTATCACGCTCAAGACTCGGCATGGAAATGATCGAATATGGTGCGTGCCAGCGCGCCGGAAATTCCCTGCACCCGTTCGAGATCGGCGAGGCCCGCTTGCGACACGCCGCGCGACGAGCCGAAATGATGGAGGAGCGCCTTCTTGCGGCCCGGACCGACGCCGGGAATGGAATCGAGCTGCGATTTGGAGACATTGCGCGCGCGCTTGGCGCGGTGGGTGCCGATGGCGAAACGGTGCGCCTCGTCGCGCAGGCGCTGGATGAAATAGAGCACTGGATCGCGGCGCTGCAGCAAGATCGGCGCGCGCTCCGGCAGGAAGATGCGCTCGAGCCCGGCATTGCGGTCCGGCCCCTTGGCGATCGCCGCGAGCGCCACGTCGCTTACGCCGAGCTCGGCGAAGATTTCCTGCACCGCGCTCAATTGGCCGGCGCCGCCGTCGATCAGCACGAGATCGGGCCAGGCGCCGTCGGCGCGCTCCGGATCCTCCTTGAGGAGACGCGAGAAGCGGCGCGTGAGGACCTCGCGCATCATGCCGTAATCGTCGCCGGCGGTGATGCCGCCCTCTTCCGCCGGCTTGGCATCGCTCTTGATGTTGAACTTTCGGTAGGCCTTTTTCAGAAAGCCCTCAGGGCCGGCGGCGATCATCGCGCCGACCGCGCCGGTGCCGGAGATGTGCGAATTGTCATAGACCTCGATGCGTTCGGGCACACCGTCGAGGGCGAGCTTGTCGGTGAGGCCTTCGAGCAGCTTGCGCTGAGCCGCGCTTTCCGAGAAGCGCCGCGCCAGGGCCTCGCGGGCATTGCGCTCGGCATCGGTCACCATGGTGGCCTTGTCGCCCCGGCTCGGGCGGTGAATATGCACCCGGCACTCGGAGCGGAGCGAAAGCGCCTCCTCGATCAGGTCGCGCTCGTCGATCGCCTGATTGACCAGGAGGAGCGGCGGCGCCGTGCGCTCGGAATAGAATTGGCCGATAAAGGCGCCGAGCACTTCGGCCGCGCCGGCGTCCTTTTGATGGCGCGGAAAATAAGCGCGGTTGCCGTAATTCTGCCCGCCCCGGAAAAAGAAAACCTGCACGCAGGATTGCCCGCCGCTTTGATGCACGGCGATCACATCGGCATCCTTGAGGCCATGCAGATTGATGCCCTGGCGCGCCTGGATATGGGCCAGCGCGCGGATGCGGTCGCGGTAAGCGGCGGCGGTCTCATATTCGAGCGCCTCGCTCGCATTGGTCATGCGTTCGGTCAGGCGCGATTTGATGTGCTGGCTGCGGCCCGAGAGAAAGTCGCGCGCCTCGTCCACCAGATCGGCATATTGGGCTTCACCGATGCGCCCGACGCAGGGCGCGGCGCAGCGCTTGATCTGATGCTGGAGACAGGGCCGGGTGCGGCTGGCGAAAATCGAATCCGAACAGGAGCGGAGCGGAAAGGCGCGGTGCAGCGCATTGACCGTCTGGTTGACCGCGCCGGCCGAGGCGAAGGGGCCGAAATATTCGCCCTGCTTTTTCTTCGCGCCGCGATATTTGGTGATGCGGGGATACGCATGGCCGCCGGTGATCAGGATATAGGGGAAGGATTTATCGTCGCGCAGGATGATGTTGTAATAGGGCTTGAGACGCTTGATGAGATTGCTTTCAAGCAGCAGCGCCTCGACCTCGCTCTTGGTCGTCACCACTTCGACCGAGGCGATGCCGGCGACCATGCGCTGCAGCCGGCCCGACAGCGCGCCAGCATTGGCGTAGCTGGTGACGCGCTTCTTTAGGTTTTTCGCCTTGCCGACATAGAGCACGTCGCCCTTGGCATCGAGCATGCGATAGACGCCGGGGCTGCCAGGCATGATGGCGATGGCCTGGCGCAGCGCCTCAAGGCCCGCCGCAAGTGAATTGGTCATAAGCGAAACGCCCTTATCTTCCCGCCGCCAGTTATATCGATATCGGATCGTAAGGGGAAAATATCCATTGCTTGAATTCATCGGCCATCGGTTCGGCAACGCAAATGCCATCGATTCAAATGGTTGGGCGATATAGTTGGGCGGGCCGGAGAAGGCGCTTTGGGGCTGTCCACGAATTATGTGGATAAGTCTGTGTGCGAAAGCCTATGGACGGGGCGGTATCGTGCCTTTCCAATGTCTTATATCGATTCGCCTAAAATATAGGCATTTTTGACAAGCAATTGATAATTATAGGTTTTATCGTTAAATTTCTATTAACCTTGTCGTATTTCGATTTCGGCGGGGCGAAAATCCGGACATCACCCGCGCCCGCGAATCGATGTGAACAGAATTCACTACCGAAGCCTATTTAGCGTCCGGCAGGGGGGCCACGCACTAAATATATGCCTGACCCAGCGCGTCAGTGCGACATGAGGACCGGGACGGTCATGCTTTCCAGAATCTGCCGCGATGCGCCGCCCATGACGAATTCCATCAGGCGGGAATGACCATAGGCGCCCATGACGATCATGTCGGCGTCAAGATCGGCGGCTTCCGACAGGAGCAGCTCGCCGACGGTGACATCGCCGGAGACGGTGCGCACCGCCTCCGCCTTGGCGCCATGGCGGGCGATATGGTTGGAAATATCGTAGCCGGCGATGTGATCCGCTTCGCGCGGGTTGATGCTGAGCACCGAAACCAGCTCTGCCCGGCGCAGGAAGGGCATGGCGTCGTTCACCGCACGGGCGGCCTCGCGGCTGCCGTTCCAGGCGATGAGAATGCGCTTGCCCGGCGCGGCGAACGTGCCGGCATAGGGCACGAGCAACATCGGCCGGCCGGAGTGCATGACGAGATTCACCGCCAGGCCGGATTTGCGCGGCGCATCCTCGCTCGCCGGATCGATCTGGTTGGCGACGGTGAGATCGGCATAGCGCGCTTGCAGCGGCACGATCTCGTCCGCCAGGCCTTCCTCGAGGCGCCATTCGACGGGAATGCCCGCTTGGTCGGCATGGCGCTCCACCGTCTGCTGCAGGTCCGCCGCCGCGCCGCGCGCGGCGTCGAAATAGTCCTGCTCGATATCGGCGATCACGCCGCCGGCGGCATCGCCGAAGGTGCCGAGCGCGGCGGTGAAGGGATGGATGACATGCAGCGCCGTGAGATGCGCCGCTTCCTGCTCGGCGATTTGCAAGGCAATGGCAAGCGCCGTTTCGTCGCGCGCGCCGCCATCGAGGTGAAGAAGAATCGACTTATATGCCATGGTGCAAAACCCCCTTCTTCGCTTGGGACCATTGTTAGATAAAAATAGTTCTAATTTCGCGGGCGCACCATGATGTGCATCAAACCGCATATGGCCACTTGTGGATAAGCCTGTTGGAAACAGCTTAAGGAAGCTCCCGAACTTCGTGAACCGGCTGCCAGGCGGCGCGAAACGATTGCGCGCCTAATCGCCTAAAGCGGCATAATCTATTGAAAACATGTTATTTTATTTTGGAATAATCAGTCCGTCACTGCGACCGGAAATTATCGGCCTTCACGAACCGGTGAGCCGCGGCGGGTCATTCGATGTGAACAATTGCCCTCGGCTGAATCCCGAAGGACCCGGCGAAATCGCTCAGGCGTCGCCCCGCGCGCGCTCGATTTCGACGCCGACGCTTTCCGCTTCGGCATAGATGTCGAGCTTCTCGACGCTGACCCGCACCCGGGCGGTGCGCCCGTCGGCGAGGCAGAGGCCGGCGATACGCTCGGCCAGGGTCTCCACCAGATTGATGTGGCTCTCCTCGGTGATCGCGCGCACGCCCTCGACGATGGTTTCGTAATCGACGACATTTTCGATGCGGTCCAGGAGATTGCGCTCATCCTCGCGCACGATCAGCTCGACATTGATGCGCACCCGCTGGGGCGCATTATGCTCATGGGCATGGATGCCGATGGCGCAGGTGAGGATCAAATCGCGCACAAAGACGCGCCGGTAACTGGGCTCGGCGCCGGAGCGCGCACGCGGCTTGAAAGGGGTCGGCTCGTTCACGGGCGGCTATTCCTCCACCTCTCGGGATGACGGCATGGCCCAGCCGAGATGCTGGCCGCCGTCGAGCGCCATCATTTGCCCGGTCATGGCCGGCGCCGCAAGGATAAAACGCACCGCGTCGGATATTTCTTGCGGGCTGGCGCCATGGCCGAGCGGCGTCGACTCGCATTGCGCGCGGAACTGCGCCTCGGATTGTCGCGCGCTCGGCAGCACCGGGCCGGGGCCGATGGCGTTCACCCGGATCGCCGGCGCCAGCGCCAGGGCCAAAGTCTGGGTCAGGGTCCAGAGTCCGGCCTTGCTGACCGTATAGGAGATGAAATGGGGCGTCAGGTTCCACACCCGCTGATCGAGGATATTGACGATCGTGCCGGCGGCACCCGATGGCAGGCCGGCCGCAAATGCCTGAGCGAGGATGAACGGCGCGCGTAGATTCACCGACATATGCGCCTCCCAGCTCTCCCGCGTGGCGCTGGCGGCATCGTCATATTCGAACAGCGAGGCATTGTTGACGAGGCAGCCGAGCGGCCCCAGGGCTTCGGCGGCGCGGCCCGCGAGCGCCGAGGCCTCGGCTTCATCGCCGAGATTCGCGGCGAGCGCCACGGCGCGCCCTCCGGCGGCTTCGATCGCGGCCACGGTTTCCTCGGCTTCGGCGCAAGAATCATTATGATGCACCGCGACCGCCCAGCCCGCCTCGCCGAGGCCAAGCGCAATGGCGCGGCCGATGCGCTGCCCGGCGCCGGTGACGAGGGCCGTGCGGGGCTCTGGGTATGCCGCTGCCATGGCGCTCAGGAGTCGCCGCGGCCGGCCGGCGCGTCCATGATATCGGTGTAGCGAAACACCATGTCGCGGAGCGTCACGAAGCCGATCGCCTCGTTATGGTCGACCACCAGGCTGCGCGACAGGCCGAATTTTGACAGCAGGCGGATGGCATATTTGATCTCCATCGAGGCATCCACCGTGAGCACCGGCTTCGACATGATCTCGTAGACATTGGTGCGGTCGAGCGAGCGGTTGCGCGCGATGACCTTGTTGGCGATGTCGGAGACGACGACGATGCCATATTCGTCGCCGGGGCGGCGGCGCTCGACCACGACCGAGCGCACATTGGCCTCGCGCATGCTGTTGAGCGCTTCGCGCACGGTCGCCAGGCCGTCGACCGGCACCGGCATGTCGGTCATGACCTCGCGCACCTGAATATGCTTTCTCTCGCTCATATCTCGTCCTCGATCTCGTGTTGGATTTCCGCAAACTGGTGCGACAGGCCGACCGCATCCTCGATATCGATCTGAATCGCGATGCCCGTGCCGGATCTCTCGTCGAAAGCGCCGACTGTGGCGATTTCCTCCAGAATGACCCGGCTGCGGTGTTCCTCGACGACAAACAGCAGAATGTCGCGTTGGCCGGTCAGGCTCAAGCCCAGAAACGTCTTCTCGGGCTGCAGGCCTTCGCCGCGGCAGGAGGTGATGATGGTGGCGCCGGTGGCGCCGGCACGCCGGCCGCATTCGAGCACGGCGTCGGTTTCGCTATCGTCGACAAGTGCGACGACAAGTTTGAATTTCATGTCAGGTCCTTTCCTCAGGTTCGCCGGCAGCGCGTTTGCGCGTGAGCCAGGCGGTGAGCTGGGCGTAACCGAGAACGGCGATGATCGGGAACACGCTGGCGAGCGCGATCAGGCCGAAGCCGTCAATGAGCGGGCTGCGCCCCGGCACATTGGCGGCCAGGCCGAGGCCGAGCGCCGCGACCAGGGGCACGGTTACGGTGGAGGTGGTAACGCCGCCCGAATCATAGGCCAGCGGGATGATCGAGCGGGCGGCGAAGAAAGTCTGCAGGATGACAATGGCGTAGCCGGCCATGATGAACCAATAGAGCGGAATGCCCTCGACGATGCGGAAGGTGCCGAGCGCGACGCCGACCGAGACGCCGATGGCGACGGCGAAGCGCAAGCCCCAGGGGTTGATCGTTCCGCCGGAGACCGACCCCGCCTTGTCGGCCACGGCAATCAGCGCCGGTTCGGCGACGGTGGTGCCGAAGCCGATGGCGGCGGCGAATACATAGACCCAGAGATAATCGTCCCAATTGCCCGCCACCCCTTCGACGAGGCCGAGAAATTCCGGATCGGTAAGCTGCTGCGCCATGGTCTCGCCGAGCGGGAAGAGCGCCGATTGCAGACCGATGAGAAAGAGCGAGAGGCCGATCACGACATAGATAAAGCCGATGCCGACGCGGCGCCAATTGGCCAGCTTCTTGCGGATGACGACAATCTGAAAGAAGAGGATCAGACCGACGAGCGGCGCCAGATCGCGCAGGGTGCCGAGGATGGTTTCGCCGATACTGTCGAAGATGTTCATCGCCGTCCCCTACATGACCATGCCGAAGACGAGGACGAAGAGGATCGGCGTCAGACTGGCGAAGGCGATCAGGCCGAAGCCGTCGATCAACGGGTTGCGCCCGCGGATCATGGTCGAGAGGCCGACGCCGAGCGCGGTCACCAGCGGCACGGTGATGGTCGAGGTCGTCACCCCGCCCGAATCATAGGCGATGCCGATGATCTCGTCGGGCGCGAAGGGCGAGATCGCCACGACGATGATATAGCCCGAAATGATCAGCCAATGGACCGGCCAGCCCTTGAGGATGCGCAGCACGCCGAGGGTGATGCCGGCGCCGACGGAAACCGCGACCGTATAGCGCAGGCCCATGGCGAAGCCGTTGATGGCGGCGGCATTGTTCTCGATCACGCCGCCCGCCGCCGCCGTGCGCGCCGCCTCCTGGCCGACGGCGATGAGCGCCGGCTCGGCCACTGTGGTGCCGAAACCGAGCGCGAAGGCGAACAGCAGCAGCCAGAACAGGCTGCCCTTGCGGGCGAAATCCTCGGCCAGGCCCTCGCCGAGGGGGAAGAGCCCCATCTCCAACCCTTTGACGAACAGCGCCAAGCCGAACATGACGAACACCAGACCGACCAGGACATCGACCAGATTGGGGAAAGGCTGGTGCAGCACGGCGAGCTGGAAAACCGCGATAACGGCGATGATCGGCACGAGATCGCGCAGGGTGCCGAGCACCAGGAGGAGAAAGGGAATTATCGGCGCGGACAGCGGATGTTCGCGCGCCGCGTCGGCAGCACGCGACAGGGGGATTTCGGCTTGCCGCCGGGCTGGGCCGTTTCGCTCAAGGGATCGGCAGCTCTTTCAAACGAATCCTTGTTCTCGGCCCATTCTGCCCCAAGATGGCGCAATGCCGCAGCGAAAAGATTGCGACAGATTCACGCAGCGCGGTCAACAGGAGGAAAACGAAATGGCGGTGGCGGAAAACAAACGAATTTTGCGCAAATGGCTGAGGGCGCTGCAAGCGGGCGATCTGGCGACGATGCGCGCGATGCAAACGAAGGATTGCGTCTGGGTTCTGCCGGGCTCGAAGAAACTGCCCTGGGCCGGGCGCTGGAAAGGCCCGGCACGGCAGAGGTCTTATCTCAGAGCGATCGAGGGCGCCGTCGATTTCGGCAAGCAGGAATTCAAGGAATATATCGGCGAAGGCGGGCGCATCACCGTCACCGGCCAGGAGATCGCCCGCTCCAAATCGAAAGGCAAACGCTGGAACGTCACCTTCGCCTGGGTCTTCACCATCAAACGCGGCAAGGTGGCCCATTGGGAAGCGTTCGAGAATACGGAGATTATTGCGGCTTGTTACTGAACGAGTAAGCCCTCCTTCCCTGCTGGGGAAGAAGGGCTTGAATCTTCCGGCGCTTCTCTCAATCTCGTCCGGCTGTCGATCCGCCCTCGATCTGCAGTGCCGATCCGGTGATGAAGCCCGCGGCTTCCGAAGCGAGATAGAGGATCGCGCTGGCGACCTCATCGACCGTCGCGATGCGTTTCAGCGGTGCGAATTCCATAACCTCCCGCTCGGTAGCGGCGGGGTCGTCGGCCTGGTCGATATAATCGCGCCGCACCATGTCGGTGTCGACATAGCCCGGACAGACGCAATTGGCGCGGACATCGGGCGCGAATTCGAGCGCCAGGGCGCGGGTCATGTTGATGACGCCGCCTTTCGACGCGCCATAGACGGCCAAACCCACCTGGCCCATGAGGCCGGCATCCGACGCCACGTTGACGACGTTGCCCCTGCTTGCGCGCAAGGCCGGCAGCGCCGCCCGGATAGCGAAGAAGGTGCCTTTCAAATTGATGTCGAGGGTCGCGTCCCACATCGCTTCACCGCAATCCTCGGCGAGGCCGAACTCGGCGACACCGGCGCTGTTGACCAGCACGTCGAGGCCGCCCAGGCCGTCGACCGCCGCGCCGACGATGGCCTCGCAATCCGCCACCGACGAGACGTCGCCGGGTGCGGCCACGAGCCTCTCGCCGCCGCCGATGGCCGCTATTCCCGCCGCCGTGGATTCGGCCGTTCGCCCGTTTACCGCAACCCGCGCGCCGGCCTCGAGGAACGCCTCGACGGCGCCGCGCCCAATGCCGCGCGACCCTCCCGTGACCAGAACGCGCTTGCCTGTGAAATCGCTCTGCATCGAATACTCCCGAACTTCTGATTTTTAAGAATTTTTCGTTGCGAGCCTAGCCCGCGGACGAGCTCTGGTTTGCGCAACACCACGTCGCCGTGACCCGCGCACGCCTATCTATATTTCCGCCGCTTGGCCTTGCGGGAAAATTTGTTCTTTTTTCCGGTGGAGCGGGTGCCCGGCGCGCCGCCATGGCTGCGGCCGGCGCGGCGCTTGGTGCTGTCGGCGGGCGCCGATCTGCCGCGTTCGGTCGAGAGGCCGAGGTCGCTTTCCTGCAGGCGGTGGATTTCGTCCCTGAGACGCGCCGCCTCCTCGAATTCAAGCTCGCCCGCCGCGTCTTTCATGCGCTTTTCGAGATCCTTGAGATAGGCCGTGAGATTGTCGCCGATCAGGTGGCGGGTTTCTTCGTCGCCGGTCTCCACGGTGGCGTAATCCTGCTCGCAGATGCCCTCCAAGATATCGCCGATATTCTTGCGTACGCTCTCCGGCGTGATGCCGTTGGCGATGTTGTATTCCTGCTGCTTGGCGCGGCGCCGCTCGGTCTCCTCGATCGCCTGGTTCAAGGAGTTCGTCATGGTGTCGGCATAGAGAATGACGCGCCCATCGATATTACGCGCGGCACGGCCGATGGTCTGGATCAGCGAGGTGCGCGAACGCAGGAAGCCCTCCTTGTCGGCATCGAGGATCGCCACCAACCCGCATTCGGGAATATCGAGGCCCTCTCGCAACAGGTTGATGCCGACGAGGACGTCGAACGCGCCCAAGCGGAGGTCGCGGATGATCTCGATCCTCTCCAGCGTATCGACGTCGGAATGGAGATAGCGCACGCGGATGCCGGCCTCGTGGAGATATTCGGTGAGATCCTCGGCCATGCGCTTGGTGAGTGTCGTCACCAGCACGCGGAGACCCTGCTTCACGCAGTCGCGGCATTCGGCGATGAGATCGTCGACCTGCTGCTCGACCGGGCGGATGATGCACACCGGATCGATCAGGCCGGTCGGGCGGATCACCTGCTCGACGAAGACGCCGGCGGTGCGCTCCATCTCCCACGGCCCCGGCGTCGCGGAGACGAAGATGGTCTGCGGGCGCATGACCTCCCACTCCTCGAATTTGAGCGGCCTATTGTCGATGCACGACGGCAGGCGGAAGCCGAACTCGGCGAGGGTCGATTTGCGCTTGAAGTCGCCGCGATACATACCGTTCAACTGCGGCACGGTGACATGGCTCTCATCGACCACGAGAAGCGCGTTCTCCGGCAGATATTCGAACAGGGTCGGCGGCGGCTCGGCGGCGTTGCGCCCGGTGAGGTAGCGCGAATAATTCTCGATGCCGGCGCAGCTTCCCGTCGCCTCCATCATCTCGAGATCGAAGTTCGTGCGCTGTTCGAGGCGCTCGGCGGCGAGCAGCTGGCCGGTCGCCTGATATTCCTCGAGCCGCTCGGCAAGCTCTTGGCGGATGCTCTTGATCGCCTGGTTGATGGTCGGGCGCGGCGTCACGTAATGGCTGTTGGGATAGACGCGGATCTGTTCGAGCTTGGCGGTCTTGTGGCCGGTCAGCGGGTCGAACTCGACGATCTCCTCGACATCCTCGCCGAACATGGAGATGCGCCAGGCGCGGTCTTCCGAATGGGCCGGAAAGATTTCGATGACATCGCCGCGCACGCGAAAATCGCCGCGCTCCAGCGCGGTGTTGTTGCGGCGATATTGTAGCTCGACGAGCTTCTTGAGGAGGCTGCGCTGCTCGATGCGGCTTTTCATATCGAGATAGAGCGTCATCGCCGAATAGGTCTCGGGCGAGCCGATGCCGTAGATGCACGAAACCGAGGCGACGATCACCACATCCTCGCGCTCCAAGAGCGAACGGGTCGCGGAATGGCGCATGCGGTCGATCTGCTCGTTGATCGAGGCGTCCTTCTCGATATAGGTGTCGGTCCGCGGCACATAGGCTTCGGGCTGGTAGTAATCGTAATAGGAGACGAAATACTCGACCGAATTGTTCGGGAAGAAGCCCTTCATCTCGCCGTAAAGCTGGGCCGCGAGGGTCTTGTTGGGCGCGAGCACCAGGGTCGGCAGCGCCAACTCGCGTATCACCTGGGCCATCGTATAGGTCTTGCCCGAGCCGGTGACGCCCAACAACACCTGATCCCGCTCGCCCTCGCCGAGCCCCGCCAACAGCTCGGCAATCGCCTGCGGCTGATCCCCCGCCGGCTGATATTCCGACACCAGCTCGAACGGCTTGCCCGATCCGCCATCGAGAGGCGGCGATTTACGCGGGCCCATAAGGTGGCCGGTGGGGTCTCCGGAGGGGTGCGGGGCGGGGGAAGCTTTCATGGGTGGAGTTTAGCACGTCGGGGCGGCGGGTGCGTCAGCTTGAAACGCCCGCACCTAAGGAACTAGGCTGGCAGTATGCCCCAAACGGCCAAATTCTTCGTACGATCCGCCGCCCTTGCCCTGGCGGCGCTTCTGATCTTTGCGTCCGCCGTCTCTGCCGCCGACCCCATGCAGGAGCGGCCCGGGGATCGGGCGCTGGGGTCGGGCGATGCGCCGATTGTGATGATCGAGTATCACTCGCTCGATTGTCCCTATTGCGCCAAGTTTCATGCCGAGACCTATCCCGGGCTGAAGCGCGACTATATCGATACCGGGCTGGTGCGCTTCGTCTATCGTGATTTTCCGCTTTCCTGGGCGGCGCTGGAGGCGGCGATCCTTGCCCATTGTGCGCCGCCGGAGCGTTACTTTGCTGTCTTCGACATTCTGCTCAAGACCCAGAGCCGCTGGGTGAAGGCGGAATCGACCTCGAAGGCGGTGGCGCGCATCGGCGAGACCCAGGGTGTTAGTCCGACGCAATACCAAACATGCCTGGACGAGCGGAAATGGGAGCGGCAGATCTATCACAGCCAGAAATTCGCCCGCGAGACGCTCGGCGTTACCGCGACACCGACCTTTTTCATCAATGGCGAGAAGCTCGAAGGCAATATCCCGTTCGACAAGCTCGCCAAGGGCCTCGACGATATGCTGAACGAGATCCAGCGCGTGAATCCCGATTACACCCGTCTTGCCCCGGCCCGGTTAATGCGCGTCTCAACAGGTGAGGCGCGGTAGCACCTCCTGGCCGAACCGGCGGATGCCGGTCTCGAAGTGGTTCCAACTGAACATAAAGCCGTCGGCGCCGGTGCGCTCGGCCATCTCGTCGAGCTTCATGGCGACGGTGTCCGGCGAGCCATGCACCACCGGGATGGCGGTAAAAGCGGAATTGCCCTCCTCCAGCGGCCGGTCGAGGGAGACGCGCACCCCTTCGCTGCTGCCGCCTTCGTTGCTGTCCATATTGGCGCTCGCGATCATATTGGCGATGGCCGCCTTATCGGCCTTCTGGATGATCTCCTCGCCGACCGCCTTCGCCTTGGCGTCGCTGTCTTCGACGATCATGTGGAGCAATATATAAGTGCCGTAATTGGCGGCGACGCCTTCCGCGCGGCGGCGTTCGAGATCGGCGAGCACCTTGGGCTGGCCGATGACGAGGCGGAGATCGGCGAAGCGGTCGCAGAAATCGACGCCGGCCGGCGATTGGCCGGCGCTGACGATGGGGATGGCATGGTCCGGCATCGGCAGGCAGTGGCAATCGTCGAGATTCCAATAATCGCTCTTGCGGTCGCAGGTTCCCGTGGTCCAGAGATCCTTGAGCACCGCGAGATATTCGGCGGCGAAATCATAGCGCGATTCGTAGAACTCCGAACCGGGCCAGAGATCCATCTGCTCATATTCGGCGCTGCTCCAGCCGGTGACCACATTGAGCCCGACCCGGCCGCCGCTCATATTCGAAAGCGTCGCCATCATGCGCGCGGTATAGGCGGGATGGAGCACGAGGAGCGCCGCCGTCGGGATGAAATCGAGGGTCTTGGTCGCCGCCGCGAGCCCGCCGACCAGGGTGAAAGGCTCAAGGCAATGGTCCCAAAAACCGGTGGTGCCGCCGAAGCCCTTGAACTTGATCATCGGCAGGGCGAAGGAAAGGCCCTGCTTCTCCGCTTCGATGGCGATGGATTCCAAATGCCGATAGGTCGGCAGGAAGGGCTCGATCGCTTCGGAGATGATCCAGCCATCGCTGCCATTGGGCAGAAAGACGCCAAATTTCACACCCGGTCTCCCTTTATCCTACGCGCCTCTTGGCGGGCGGGCCGGTGCGATGGTCGGCCAAGAGAGCGAGGCTGACAAGTCCCTCCCTATGGTGGGCCAAGTCTTGTTAGGATGGCCGGGAACAATTTTACAGGAGGACGCAATGCCAGAATTTATTCCCCAACCGTTCGATTGGGTGCGCGAGCAGGTCGAGCTGTATGAAAGCAGCGGCGGCACCAAAGGCACCACCCTGCTCGATACCGGTATTCCGGTCATCATCTTCACCTGCATCGGCAACAAGACCGGCGGCATCCGCAAGGTTCCCCTCATGCGGGTCAAGGTCGGCGACGGCTATGTTCTGGTGGGCTCCAATGGCGGCGCCAAAAATGATCCGGTCTGGGTGCACAATATCCGCGCCAATCCGGAGGTCGAGCTGCGCGACGAGACGGTGGTCACCAAAATGCGGGTTCGCGAAGTGCATGACGATCCCGAGCGCGCCGAGCTGTGGGAGGCCGGCGTGGCGATCTTTCCGACCTATAACGAATACAAGGCGAAAACCCCGCGGGCGAAGATTCCCGTATTTATCGCCGAGCCGATTTAACCGACGCGAAATTCATAAGCCCTTCCTCCCCGGGGGGGAGGAAGGGTTGGGAAGGTGGGGCGGCCTTAGCGCGCTGCGCGCGCTTAGCTTTCCCCCTCTCCCCAGCCCTCTCCCCTAGGGGAGAGGGTTTTGCACGGGGGTAATGATGGGAAAATTTGATGACCGGGTGATCATCGTCACCGGCGCCGGCGCAAGCGGCGAGGGCATGGGCAATGGCAAGGCCGCGGCCATCCATTACGCCCGTGAGGGGGCTCATACCGTCGCCCTCGATATCGACAAAGCGGCGCTGGCGGATACCGAAGCGATCATCTCCGGCGAAGGCAATGCGGTCACGAGCCTCATCTGCGATGTCAGCGACAACGCCGCCGTCGCAGATATGGTCGCCACCGTGCAGGGCAAGCTCGGCCGCATCGACGTGCTGCACAACAATGTCGGCCTATTGGAACTCGACGGCCCGGTCGCGCTGCCGGAAGAGGTTTGGGACAAGGTGATCGACACCAACGTCAAGAGCATGTTCCTGACCTGCAAGCATGTTCTGCCGGTCATGGAGGCCCAGGGCAAAGGCGCCATCGTCAACATCTCCTCGGTCGCGGCGATCCGCTATTGGGGCACGCCGGCGATCGCCTATGACACCTCGAAGGCCGCCATTATCCAGTTCACCCGCTCCATCGCCCTCGAATATGCGCGCAAGGGAATCCGCGCCAATGTGATCCTGCCCGGCGTCATGGACACGCCGCTGATCCAGGAGCCGCTGAAAGCGGATCACAGCCCGGCGGAAATCGAAAAAATCCGCGAGGAACGCCATCAAATGATCCCGATCGGGCGCATGGGAGACCCGTTCGAGCTCGCCAAGGCGGCGGCTTTTCTCGCCTCCGACGATGCGAGCTACATCACCGGATCGGAACTAATCGTCGATGGCGGGCTGGTGAGCACCTGCATTCCCAACTGGTGAGCCTTATTCTTAGCCGGGGCAACGAGTCGGGTTTATGGCCTGTTAACCAACACCCGTTAACCTCCCTCGGCGAATTACACCATGAGAGAGAGAAGGTTCACGGCTATGAAAAAGATCATCTTCGCCATCGCGATTTCCGGTTTTGCTCTGTTCGCCGCAGCGCCCGTGCATGCTGCCGACCCGGCCGAGCTGGTCGTGCAGAAAATGTCGGAAGGCGATGTCAAAGCCATTTGCGGCGGCGGCATTCCCAAAATCAACGAAGCCGCGATGCAGGCGATCGTGGACCTTGCTTCGACGGGGCAGGTCGAAGGCGATTTCGCTGTCCTCGGCCAGAGCGCCGGTGCGCTGTTCTACGGCCTCCACTGCGCCTGATCGTAGTGGCCGGGCCGCGCGCCCGGCGATGTGAGACGTTGTTACGCGGATAAGGCCGCGCGGGACGGATGACGCGATGTTTCTTCGCCCGCTTGTCTTAATACTGTTCGCCCTCGCGCTGGCTTCGCCGGCGCATGCCGAGTCCGCGCCGGGGATAAAAGTCCCCGAGATTCCGCCGCTCCCCCGGGCGGCAAATCTCAAAATCGAGGAATATAAGCTGTTCCGCGCCATGGCCGATGGCGCCGCGGCGACGCTCATCCCCGAGCTCCACTTCAAAGATCCCATCGCGACGCCCCAGGCCGGCGAAACCACCTCTTACGGCGTCGCGGTCGGCGCGGATCTGGCGGCGGCGTTCGCGGCGCAGATGCGGGGCGACGCGCCGGCGGCGCTTACCGCACTCGACGCGGCGGAAGCGGCGGCGGCGGGCGACAGCCGCACCCTGTTCGAAATCGCCATGCTCCGGACCCAGATCCATATCACCACCGGGCAGAGCGATGCCGCCGAGGCCGAGCTCGCCCGCGCCGAGCAATTCGAGATCGAGACTTTCAATACAAATGTGAACAGCCGGGCGTTGCTCGGCGAGGCGCGGCTCTGGGCCGGCGATTTCAAGCACGCGATCAATTACCTCGCCCAGGTCGCCGTCGCCACCCGCGATTGGCGGCTGCCGACGGAATACGCCACCGTGCCGGAGAATCTCGGCGAGGTCTTCAACATGACCACGGCGCAGCTGCGGTCCTACAGCTCCCTCGCCGCGGCCTATATGCTGCTTGAGGATTTCGAGCAGGCGCTGGTCTGGGCGCGCCGCGCCGAGGCCGCCGCGGCCGATATCTTCAGCGTCACCACCCATCCCTTCTATCGGCTGGTGGTGCCGTTCCATGCCGACGGCTATTACGGCCGGGCGCTCAATCTCGCGGTGCTCGGGGCGGTGCTTTTGATCGTCAAGGACGACCGGGCGGGGGCCAAGCGCGCCTTCGCCTCGGTCCACGCGCTGCTCGATGCCGCCGGATTGGCGACGCCGAAAATCTCCGCCGACGCGCTCCATGCCCAGGCATTGCTCCAGGCCGGATTGCTCGACGAGGCCGAGCTTATCGCCGGCCGTGCCGCCGCTGAGGCCAACCGGCGCGGCCTGCCCGATCTGGTGTGGCGCATCGAGGCGCTGCAGGGTGAGGCGCTCCTCGCCGATGGCCGGGCGGAGGAAGCGGAAGCGGCGTTCGAGCGCGCCCAGGCGGCGATCGAGCTGGTCTCCGGCGCGCTGGCGACCGACCGGGCCAAGCGCCGCTTCGGCATCGGCAAGGACGATGTGACGACCCGGCTGGTCGACTTCGCTATCGCCAAGGGGGATTTGGCCAAGGCGTTCGATATTCTCGAGCGCGGCCGGGCGCGGGCCTTCGTCGATATGCTGGCGGACCGCACCGTCGCGGCGGGGCGCGAGGCCGAGCTCTCCGAGCAAATCCGCGGGATCGACGGCGAGCTTCGCAATCTGCGCTTTCTCGCCGGATCGCCGGCGGGCGCGGCGGAAGACTTCCTCGACCAGCAAAGCGATCTCACCGCGAAGCGCGACGAGCTGGCAGCGGAACTGCGCGCCCGCGACCCGGAACTGGCGGATGTTCTTTCCGTGTCGCACAGCGAAGTCGGCGACATTCAGGCCGCCCTGACGCCGGGCGATGTTCTCGCCTACGGCCTGCCCGCGCGCGGCGATGCGCTGGTCCGGATATTGCTGATTACGCGCGATGCCATCCGCATCGAGCAACTCGGCGCGAGCGATAGCGGCTTCGCCAAAGTGCTCAAAGCATTCCGCCTGGCGGTGGAGGAAAGCGCCGATGCGGGTCGCCAGCAAAAAATGACCGACGGCCTTGGCAGGCTTTTGAACGTCGCCGCCTGGGGCGCGCGGCGGACGCTTTATGTCGTGCCCTCGGGCCAGCTCTTTTTCATTCCCTGGGGTGCGCTCGCCATCGACGCGCCGGTTGCCGTGCTGCCGACCGGCGGCTGGATGCTGCGCAACCGGCGCGAGGCCGGCGCGCCCGACGCCGTGGTGGTCGGCGATCCGCAATTTTTCGACGAGATGCCACAGCTTCCCGGCGCCCGGCGCGAGGCGGAGCGCATCGGCGCGACCTATGGCGTCGAGCCCCTGCTCGGCGAGGCGGCGACCGAGGAGAAACTGCGCGGCGAGGTCGGCGGCGGCGTTCGCGTTCTCCACATCGCCTCCCATGCCGAGTTTCATGCCTCCCGCCCGCTGCAATCCGCGCTTATTTTGAGCGGCGACGGCGCCGCCGCGAAGCTGACCGCCGAGGCGATCTATCGCCGGCCCCTGCCGGCGCGCCTCGTGGTGCTCTCGGCCTGCGAAACCGGTGCGGGCCGGGTCGCCGCCGGCGATGACCTCCTGGGCCTGCCGCGCAGCTTCTATCTCGGCGGGGCGACCACGGTGATCAACAGCCTGTGGCCAGTCTCCGACGAAGGCACGCTTGCCTTCATGACCGCCTTTCACGACGCGCTCGGCGCGGGCGATGTCGGCGCCGCCTGGCTCGCCGCCCGCGACACCCTCCGCCGTGCCGGCTATCCGCCCTATATTTACGGCGCCTTCATCGTCGGCGGCTCGCTCAGCCTTTAGCCGAAGCGTGCCTGCGCTATTCTCTCCCGGTATCTTTTGCTAGTTTGATGCCATGATGATCAGCACCAGACGAACCCTGCTCGCCCTGTTCTCCGGCCTGTTCCTCGCCGCCGCGCTGTGGCGTCCGGCGGCGGCCGATGTGATGGCGGCGCGGCCCGGCGATATGGTGTTCGGCCAGGCCGATGCGCCGATCACCATGATCGAATATTACTCCCTCAATTGTTCGCACTGTAAGGCGTTCCATGAGGAGATATTTCCCGATTTGAAGGCGCAATATATCGATACCGGCAAGCTGCGTTTCATCTTCCGCGACTTCCCGCTGAACTGGCCTGCCGCCGAGGCGGCGATCCTCACCCATTGCGCCGGGCCGGAGCGTTTCCTCGCGGCACAGGACGCGCTCTTTGCCAGTTACCGGCGATGGAGCGCGGCGACTCCTTCGCTCCTCGCGGTCGCCGAGGTCGGCGAGAGCGTCGGCGTGACGCGGGCCGAGTTCAAGGCCTGCGTCGAGGCGGGCGACCTGCAGCAGCAGGTCATCGACAGCTTCGAATATGCCAGCGGCACCCTCGGCGTCGGGGGCACGCCGACCTTCTTCATCAATGGCGAAGAGCATGTCGGCGGCATCTCGCTCGACCGGCTCGGCGAAATCTTCGATTCTCACGACTGAGACAGTATGTCCGCTTGCCGATGCCGCCCGGGCGGCATAATTTGGCAGCCCCTAAACACTGGATTTTGCAATGTCCCTCATCGCCAAGCGCCTCGCGCGCATCAAGCCGTCGCCGACCATGGCGATCACCGCCAAGGCTGCGGAGCTCCGCGCCGAGGGCCGCGACGTGATCGGCCTCGGCGCCGGCGAGCCCGATTTCGACACGCCGGAGAACATCAAGGAAGCCGGCATTAAAGCCATCCGCGAGGGCCAGACCAAATATACCAAGGTCGACGGCACGCCCGAGCTGAAGGCGGCGATCGCGCGCAAATTCAAGCGCGACAACGGGCTCGATTACGGCATCGATCAGATCAATGTCGGCTCCGGCGGCAAGCATGTGCTCTATAACGCGCTGATGGCGACCCTCGATCCCGGCGACGAAGTGATCATCCCGGCGCCCTATTGGGTGTCCTATCCGGATATGGTGATTCTCGCCGAGGGCACGCCGGTGATCGTGCCGGCGGCGGAGGCGAACGGCTTCAAGCTGACGCCGGCGGAGCTCGCAGCGGCGGTCACGGATAAGACCAAATGGTTCATCTTCAATTCGCCGAGTAACCCGACCGGCTCGGCCTATAGCGAGGATGAGATCGCCGCGCTCGCCGAAGTGCTGAGGCCGCACGAGAACGTTCACATATTGTCTGACGATATCTACGAGCATCTCGTCTATGACGGTTTTTCGTTCACCACCTTCGCCCAAGTGGCGCCGGACCTACACGGCCGCACGCTGACCATGAACGGCGTCTCCAAGGGCTATGCCATGACCGGCTGGCGGATCGGTTTCGCCGGCGGCGATGCGGCGCTGATCAAGGCGATGGCCAAGGTGCAGTCGCAATCGACGTCGAATCCCTCTTCGGTCAGCCAGGCCGCCGCCATCGAGGCGCTGGACGGGCCGCAAGATTCGATTGCCGTGCGCAACGAGACCTTCCGCGAGCGCCGCGACCTGGTGGTCAGCATGCTCAATCAGGCGGCGGGCATCACCTGCCACAAGCCGGAAGGTGCGTTTTACGTCTATCCGAGCTGCGCCGGCCTGATCGGCAAAAAAACGCCGGACGGCAAAGCGATCGAGACCTCGGAGGATTTCGCCGCCTATCTCCTGGAGGGCGAGGGCGTCGCCGTGGTGCATGGCGCGGCTTTCGGGCTCGACCCGTTCTTCCGCATCTCCTACGCCACCTCGACCGAAGCGCTCACCGAAGCCTGCCAACGCATCCAACGCGCCGCCGCGTCTCTCGTTTAGCCCTGTTCGGGCCAGTGGCGGTGGTAATCGTCGATAACGAAGGGATGGCTGTGCGCCCTGCCGTCGCCGCGCAAATGCGGATGATCGGGCGGCAGATCGTCATGGCTGTGAGCGATCGCTTCCGGATCATTGCGCGGCCATAGCAGCAGTGCGGCGAGGACGCCGAACGCCGCCAGCCCGCCGAGCGCGAGCGATGCCGTCCCCAGCCCGACATCCGCGCCGAGCCAGCCGGCGAGCGGATAAGTCAGCAGCCAGCAGGCATGGGAGAGGGAGAAATATGCGGCGAAGAGGGCCGGGCGGTCTTCCGCATGAGCCGATTTGCGTAAGAGCCGGCCGGCCGGGGTGAGGGCGGCGGAATAGCCGAGGCCGAGCGCCAGCCAAAGCGCGAGCAGCACCGGCCACAGCGCGCCACTCGCGCCGCCACTACCGTCGGTAAAGGTGACTCCGGTGAAGAATAGCGCGGCGGTGAGCAGGCCTGCGCCGGGCAGCATCACGGCGCGGTCGGGCAGGCGGGCGAGCAAGCGCGGCAAGAGGAGTGCCGCCACCATCGAGCCGCCGCCGAACGCCGCCAGCGCGAAGGCGAGATCGGCCTCGGCGCGGGCGAAGAGACTGCGCACATAGACCACACTGTTGACGATCACCAGCGCGCCGCCGGCCGCCGCCGCGAGATTGAGCGCCAGCAGCCCACGGAGACGCGGCGTGGCGAAGAAGATGTGGGCGCCGCGCAGGCCGCGGCGGAGGAGAGCGTGCTCGCGCTCGGCGCGGACGGCGTCCGGGATCGCCGCGCCCGCCACGAGGAGGGCCGAGAGGGCGAAGCCGACGGCGGTGCCGGCGAACAGCCAATGAAAGCCGAGGACCGTCAGGAGCGCCGCCGCCAGCAGCGGGCTTAAGAGGCTTTCGAGATCGTAAGCGAGGCGCGAGAGCGATAGGGCCTGGGTGTATTCCGCCTCGTCGGGCAGAACGTCGGGCACGGTGGCCTGGAAGGTCGGAATGAACGCCGCCGACGCCGCCTGCAGCAGGAAGATCAGCAGATAGACCTGCCAGACTTGATCGACGAAGGGCAGCGCCAACACGATCCCACCGCGGAGGATATCCATGGCGACGAGAAAGGCGCGGCGCGGCAAACGCTCGGCAAAGGCGCCGACCAGCGGCGCGACGCCGACATAGGCGGCCATCTTGATCGCCAGCGCCGTGCCCAGCACCGCGCCGGCATCGGCGCCGGCGAGGTCGTAGGCCAGCAGCCCGAGGGCGACGGTCGCCAGGCCGGTGCCCATCAGGGCGATGGCCTGGGCCGTGAAAAGACGGCGATAGGCGGCATTGCGAAGCGGTAAATGCATCGCCGCATCTTATGCGATTGTCCGTCATATTTGGTTAGCGCCTCTGCCCCGTCACGGCGGGCTCACACAGGCGTGATTTGCCGCGCCCGGGCGGGCGCACTAATTCAACCGGGAACAATCAAGCGACGGCAGGGAGCAGGCGATGTTGATCAAGATCAGGCGCGGATGGGAAATGCCCGAAAGCGCGGCGACGCCGGAAAGTTTTTTCCGCAACCGGCGCCAGGTGCTGAAGGGCATTGGTGCGATCGGCGGCATGGTGGCGGCGGGGACGCTCGCTCCCGGTGCGGCGCTGGCGACCCATGACGAACCGGGTGACGACCCGAGCGCCGGGCTCTATCCGGTGGCGGCGAACAAGGCCTTCACCCTCGACCGCGAGCTCACGCCGGAGAAATTCGCGACGCATTACAATAATTATTACGAGTTCGGCTCGCAGAAGGAGATCTATCAGCATGCCCAGGAGCTGCCCATCCGGCCCTGGACGGTGACCCTCGACGGTTTGGTCGAGCAGGAGATGACCATCGATATCGACGACCTCCTCGCCAAGATGCCTCTCGAGGAGCGGCTCTACCGCCATCGCTGCGTCGAGGCCTGGTCGATCGCCGTGCCCTATTCGGGCTTTCCCTTAAAGGCGCTGGTCGATCTCGCGCGCCCCCAGGGCTCGGCCAAATTCGTCCATATGCAGACCTTCGAGAAGCCGGAGATCGCGCGCGGCCAGAAGCAGTTCTGGTATCCCTGGCCCTATATCGAGGGCCTCACCATCGAAGAGGCGGTGAACAATCTCGCCTTCATCGCGACGGGCTATTACGGCAAGCCGATCCCCAAGCAGAACGGCGCGCCGTTGCGCCTCGCGGTGCCGTGGAAATATGGCTTCAAGCATGCCAAGGGCCTGGTACGGCTGACCTTTTCGGAAGAGCGGCCGACCTCCTTCTGGGAGGAGATTCAGGGGCGCGAATATGGCTTCTGGGCCAATGTGAACCCGGAGGTGCCGCATCCGCGCTGGTCGCAGATGACGGAGAAATTCTACGGCCCGAACGGCATGGAGCGGGTTCCCACCCAGCTCTTTAACGGCTATGGCGAATATGTCGCCGGGCTCTATACCGATATCGACAAGCGGGAATTTCTCTATATGTAATGCCGCTCCGCCATGGGATAAAACTCCCCGATGAGCGGAACCCTGGTGATATTCGATTGCGACGGCGTGCTGGTCGATAGCGAGCCGCTGGCGGCGCGCGTCCTCGCCCAGGAAGTGCGCGCCCTCGGCCTCGCCATGGAAGACGGAGAGGCGGCGGAGGTTTTTCTCGGCTGCTCCATGCCGATGGTGATCGAGATCATCGAGGCGCGTCTCGGCGCGCCGGTAGACGATAATTTTCTGCCGCGCTTTCTCGACCGGCTGCATGACGGGATGCGCTCGGACCTCGCCGCCATCGACGGGGTCGGCGCGGCGATCGCCGAAATCAAGACGCAAGCCCAGGTCGGCGCTATCTGCGTCGCTTCGAACGGCGAGCCGGAAACGGTCCGGCTCAGCCTCGAGGCGGTGGGGCTCATTTCGGCTTTTTCCGGCAAGCTATACACGGCGCGCATGGCGGGGCGCGGCAAGCCGCATCCGGACCTCTTTCTCCACGCCGCGCGCGACATGGAATTCGCCCCCGCCGACTGCATCGTCGTCGAGGATAGCTTGCTCGGCGTCAGGGCCGCCGTGGCGGCGGAAATGCAGGTGTTCGGATATGCGCCCGAGGCGGAGCCGGATGAGCCACGTGATCACATACTCTCTGCTGCAGGTGCGAAAACATTTATCAACATGAAGCAACTTCCCGGTCTCATTGCGGCAGCCCATCGCGGCTAATGCAAACAATAAGCGAGTGACAAGAAAAAAAAGGCCGGGCCCGAAAGGGCCCGGCCAGTCAAACAGGGAGGCTTCAC
>CAZUVO010000032.1:2267-25555 GCA_964623955.1 uncultured Rhizobiaceae bacterium | reverse complement strand
CAGCACATCCAGGCGCATCCGCTTCGCCGATACGGACCCGGCGGGCATCGTCTATTTTCCGCGCTATTTCGTCATGACCAACGATCTCGTGGAGGAATGGTTCGCCGACGCGCTCCATATGCCCTACCGCGAGATCTTCGAGGAAGGCATCCGCGCCGTGCCGCTTCTCCGGGTCACGGCGGAGTTTCCCGCGCCCAGCCGGCTCGGCGATATGCTCGAATTCTCCCTCGCCGTGTCGCGCATCGGCGGCAAATCCTTCAGCGTCAGAATCGAGGCCCATGCGGATGGCGAGGCGCGGCTCCTAAGCGATCAGACCAGCGCCTGGGCGCGGCGCGACGGCGGCACCATCCGCACGGAAGCCATCCCGCCCGACATCCGCGCGCGCATGGAGCGATTCCTCGAAAAATCTTAAGGGCTTACGCCAAAAGTAAAATCGCGCTAGTGTCTAGCGCGCGAGTCGGCATGGCAGGGCAAGATGCTATATTTAACGCGCAAGATAGGCGATGCCGTGGTGATCAACGACAAGATCGAGGTCACCGTGGTCGAAATTCGCGGACGTTCCGTTAAGCTCGGATTTACCTTTCCGGAAGACGCAACCGTGCTTCGCAAGGAGATTCACGAGAAGATTCTGCGCGAGAATATCGAGGCGGCCCAGGCCGGCGACGCGCTCGAAGGCGTTTCCTTCGATCCCAACAAACTGACCGGCGGCTCGGCCAAGCGGGACAGCTAACGGGCTCTCCAGACATGGGCTAAACGCCCGGAATTAAGCCGTTGTTAAGGTTAACGGCGCGATAATCCTTTTGCAGACGAGGCGTCCATTCGGGCCGCGCGCGCACATAGGATTAAGCCTTGAGCGACATTTCCGACAGCGAATATAGCGCCACCGATGTGGCCGCCGGCGGCACCGGGCGCGAGCGCGAACAGGAGCTTGCCGAGCTTCTCTCGAGCCTCGACCAAGACGCCTTCATTCCCGCCGCGGCAATCGATGTGGTCGCGGAAATCGTCACCTTTCTGCACAGCCAACTCCCCGAAACGGCCCAGCCGGAGACTGAATCGTGAGCCAGCTTCTCGAAACCGAACGCCTTATCGCCCAGGCCCGCGCCCATATCAGCGCCGGGCGAAAATGCATCGAGCTCAAGCAGCCCTTCGATCTGCGCGGCCTGGAGACCCTGATTGCGGGCATCACCGCCAATCTCTCCGATATGCCGCATGAGCAGGCGCTTTCTCAGCGCAACACCCTTCTCGTGCTGTTTGACGAGCTTGGCCAGCTTGACGAGGCGATCACCAAGCTGCATCGCGAGACCGGCGAGCAGCTCAGGCAAATGTCTACCCAGCGCCAAGCCAACTCGGCCTACAGCAATCCCAGCAAAGGCTAGACGGACCGCCCGCCATGGGGTTCGACACCTATTTGCGCTTCATCATGGTGCTGGTCCTGGCGATCGGCATGATCGGCTTTATCGCCTGGGCGATTCGCCGTTTCGGTCTTCTCAACCGCATCACGCCGGGCTCCAATGTCAAAGGCGGTAAGCGCCGCCTGTCGGTCATCGAATCCTGCCCGGTGGACGCCAAGCGCCGCCTCGTTCTCGTGCGCCGCGACGATACCGAACATCTCATCCTGCTCACCGGCGCGGGCTCCGGCGTGGTTGTCGAGCGCGGCGAGGGCAAGCCCGCGCGCGGTGGCAAACGCAAAACCCCGGACGGCAAGAAGGACAAGAAATTCGCCGACGCGCTGGATCTGGAACAACAGGAAATGGACGCGGAAGCGGCGCATGAAGACGAGACCGTCACCCGCTTCGCCCGCCTCTCCGGCTTCGGGAAAAGCGCCTGGCGATGATTCGCTCCCGCCTCTTCCGGCGCGCCCGAATTCTCGCATTGGCGGGCCTCGGCGCGGCAACCGCCTTCGCCATTGCCGCCTTCGCCTTCCCCGCCTCCGGCCTGGCGCAGGAGCTCAATCTCAATTTCGGCGAGGGCGGCTCGCTGACCGGTCAGCTGTTGCGCATGATCGCGCTCCTCACGGTGCTCAGCCTGGCGCCGGGGATTCTCGTGGTGGTGACCTCGTTCACCCGCATCGTCGTCGTCTTTTCGCTGCTGCGGAGCGCCATCGGCCTGCAGCAGACTCCGCCCAACACGGTGATCATCAGCCTCGCCCTTTTTCTCACCGCCTTCATCATGATGCCGACCCTGGAGCAATCCTACCGCGAGGGGATCGCGCCGCTGATTGCCGAGGAGATATCCGAGGAAGAGGCGTTCGACCGCACGGTGGGGCCGCTCCGCATGTTCATGCTGCGTCAGGTGCGCGAGGACGACCTCGCCATGTTCCTCGACATTTCCGATGAAGGCACCATCGCCTCGCCGGAGGAAACGCCGCTCCGAGCGCTGGTGCCGGCCTTCATGGTCAGCGAGTTGCGCCGCGCCTTCGAGATCGGCTTTCTGATCTTTATTCCGTTTCTCGTCATCGACATGGTGGTCGCCGGCATCCTCTTGTCCATGGGCATGATGATGCTGCCGCCGGTGATGATCTCGCTGCCGTTCAAGCTGATCTTTTTCGTCCTGGTCGATGGCTGGATGCTGCTCTCGAGCAGCCTGGTCGAAAGCTTCACGACACAGTTTTAGCCCTTGAGCAAGCCTCTCTTCCCTGAGGGGAAGAGAGGTTGGAGAGTTGGGGCAAGCTTAGCGCGTAGCGCTTTCTCTGTTCCCTCAGGCGCCGGGCGGGCGCGTCCGCGCCCTTGGCTTGGGCGCGCTTTGCTCTCCCCTCTATCCCAAACCCTTTCTCTCCGCCGGGGAAAAAGGGCCTTGTAACTGGGGCTTATTTAATTGAGTGCCGGTGAGTCTTTATAGCTTCTAAGAAACGCCTCGGCGCCTTCCAGATTAGCCAGGATCTTGGGCAGCTGATGGACCGGAACCTCGTCCGAATCGGTCGCCTTGGTGATCAGGTCGAAGGCGTCCTTATAGACGCTCTCCGCCATGCCGACGCTGAACTCGCCGCGCAAACTGGCCAGCCCCGGGGCGTCGCCCGAGAGCATCAAGGCCACCGCGCGGCGCATGATCAGATGCTGCTCGCCGACCGCGATATCGCCTTCGAATCCGTCGAAAAACTTATTGAGCTCGGCGCCGGCCTCGGCCCATTGCTCGAATTTCCAATAAATGTCGGCGCGCAACAATCCGGCCTCGCGGCTCTCGTCCGTTTCCAACAGCGCCAAAGCCGCAACCGAATCGCCCTTCGCCGACAAGGCGCGGGCTTCAAGATGGCGGCGCTCCCGCAGCAATGCGACCGGCACCTCGATGCCTTCGCCGCGCGTCTCCTTAAGCGTTGCCAGCGCGCCTTCGGCCTCCTGGTCGAGCAGTTGGATCACCGCGAGATGGGCGCCGATACGCGCCAAATCGACACCGGCGACGAAGGGAAGCTGGCGCTGCAGCAATTCGCTCGCGCGGTTCAAAAGATCGACATCGACCAGCCGGTTGGCCAAGCCTTCGGCGATGCGTCCGCCGGCGGCGCCGTCCTGCGACAGATCGCCGAACTCGTAATAGAGGCTGAGCGCCGTCAGCGGCGACAAGGTATCCGCGCCGCCATTCATAAAGAGATCGGCGAACATGCGCTCCATCTGATCGCTCACCTCCGGGGTGGCGAGGGATTCGGGGAACTTCTCCACTGCATCGCGCATGGCCTGAAGCGCGTTGAGATAATTCTCTTCCTCGCGGTAGAGCTCGGCCAAGCGCCGGAGCAGCAATTGCTCGAAGGAATCGCCGCGCCAGGCGTGGCGCAACCGCTCGAGCGCCTCGATCGCGTCGCTGCGGTTCATGCGGCCGAGATGGAGCATCAGCTCGACGCGGGCCAGCTCGGCGCGCGCCTGTATGGGCCGAGTGCCTTCGACCGCCAATTGCTGGAAATATTTGAGCGCGGCTTCGGTCTTGCCGGTGCGCTGATAGGCCGTCGCCCGGAGATAAAGCGCTTCCATCCGGTGTTTCTTATCGGGCGCCTCGGCTTCGATACGCTCCACCAAACGGTTCACTCGGTGGAAATTTCCGACCGCGAGCGCCGCGTGCGCCGCAAGCAGCCCGAAGCGTGCCCGCAAATCCCCCGGCAGACGCTCGAAAGCGGGGCCGGAAATGGCGAAGGCGGAATCGGCGCCTTCCCAGTCGCCGCGGGTCGCCGTCAGTGCGGCGCGCCACAGAGTGACATCCATATCGCCGTCGAGAATTTCCCGTCCGAGATCCTGGGCGGCCTCTTCGGAGCGGCCCAAGAGCATCAGGGTCGCGCCACGCAGAGCAAGAAAGTCGGGCCGCTCGAGGGATTGCGGGTCGTCGTCGGCGATGCGGCGAATCACGCCGATGGCGTCCTCCGCAAGGCCGTGGGCGAAATGAAAATTGGCCAGGCTGAGACGGCGCTCGGTGCGCGTTTCGATGCCGGCGGCAACCGCCGCATGCTGCAGATAGCGCTTGGCCTCGTGATAGCCGCCGAGATCGTCGCGCCGCCAGGCCTCATATTCGAACAGCGGGCCCATCGAGCCCGACAGCCCGTCCGACACCTCGGCGATGCGGCCCTCACCGAGAAGCGTATCGGCCGACATATAAAGTTCGCGTTCGCTGGTAATCTCGATGCCGGTAACCTTGGTATCGATCGCGATATCGTCGGCACGGGTCTTGAACGCGAGCCCTTGCGCGCTGGCCATAATGTCGAACTGCACGAAGGCGCGGCCGGTCTTGACACCGACACCCGGTTCGCTAACCGCGATCACCGCCAGGCGGTCGCCGACTTCAGGATCGTCGAATTCTATTTTCTTGCCCGCGCCGGGGGTCGGCACGAGAACCCGCGCGCCGCCTTTCGCCGACGGCTCGGCGCGAATCAAAAGCGGCTTGGCCGGCGGCAGGGGCGCATCGGTCAGCTCAACTATCCAGGCGGTGCCGCTCCGCGCGACGCGCGGCCAGAGGTCGGAGGCGATACCGAAGCGCAGCACGGTCGCTCCCGGAGCGGCGATCTGATCGGCGCTCAGAATCGTGCCGGTCATGCCGTCCGCCGTGCCGAGCTCGTCAAGCTCGACCAGCCGGGGCACGTCGAACACCACCCAGAGATAGCCCATCCGGCGGAACACGCCGGCGCCAACGCGGCGGTCCCACTTGAAGCGCATGCGCATGCCGCCCGAGATGGTCTCGGTCGCGACATCGAGCGCCGGCGCCGGCGGTAATTTAACCGCGAGCGCGCGTTCGGATGGGTTGAGCGGGCGTTCTTCCAACACCGGTGCGGGAGCCGCTGCGGCCGCCGCCGTATCTGCTTTGGCCAAATCGTTGCGCGGGGCGTCACCCGTCGCCACGCCCGGAACGGCGGAACTGTTCGGCGCCGCGAAGCCGGCCGGCGGCTGTGGCTTAGTCTCGTTTTTGGCCCGGCTCGCATCGGCGAGTTTCATCAGGGTCGTGGCCTCGCCCGGCTTGGTGATGACATCCTGCGACGCCCAGGCCGGCCGGCTTACGCCGGCGGTTCCGGTGCCATCGAGGGCGTCAAGGACGATGCGTGTGCCTTTCTGAAAATGACGCAAGCGTAACGATTCGCCCATGCCGACACGCAGCAGCAATTTGCCTTCCGCCAAGACGCTGTCGACGGAAGAAAAGCGCTTCGGCAATTCGCGGCGGATGCCGATGAGATCGATTTTTCCCGGTGCGCTGAACAGCACGGACACGGTCTCCCCGGAACGCTCCACCTCATACGCCACCGCCGCGTTCCAGGTGAAGATCAGCCGGCTGAAACTGCCATGATCCTTGCTTTCGACATGAATTGCCGGCGCATCGCGCTCGGCCGCCGCCTGCGCCGTCTGCGCCACCATGGATGCCGGTTCCGCGGGGCTCGCCGCGGCGGCATTCTCTGCGGGCGTCGCGGATGCGGCCGCGATCGCTGTTTCGGTCGCGGCGGGTGTCGCCGGATTGGCTGTGGATTTGGTTGTGGGTTTGGTTGTGGGCTTGGCTGCCGGCGTGGGCTCTTTCTTGGCCATGCTCTCTTGCGCCGGCTCGGCCGGTTTTTTGGCGGCCGTCTTGTTGTCGGACTTCTTCGCCGCTTTCTTCTCAGCCGGTTTGGCGGGTTTCTTGGGCTCCGGCCCGCCGGAGGGCGAAACGGAGGCCACTTCGGACGAGAGCGTCTCGGCGAGCGCGGTTTCCGAGTTGCCTTGCGCCGCGGCCGGTTGTGCGGCCTTTTCGGCGGCGGCGGCGGCGGCGCGTGCCACGGCTTCAGCGTCGACCAGGTCGATCACCGCCATATTGCCGAGCGGGAAGGCGCGAATATCGAGCTCACGTGTCAAATGCAGTCTGACAGTTTGGCCGTCAGCGAGAATCTCGGCGCTCTTGACCCATTGCTTCAGAGATTTCGTAAGCGGTGCGAGATTGACATCGAGCGGCCGGGCGAAACGAATCTCCACCATCGATTTATCGGATTTGGCTTGGAACGCCGGCAGGCGTTTCCATTGCAGAACGATCCGCGCAAAGCCGTCATGCAGTCCGCTGCGCAGCTCGACCGGAAATGCCGCCGGGCCGCTCGGATCGCTGTTGGCGGCAAGCGCCGGCGCCGATAGACCGAGCGCCAACGTAACGCCGAGGACGGCGGCAAATGACAGGAGGCAGTGGCTTAGCGCGCGCAACCTGATTCTCATCCCGAAGCCAAGGCACCGCGACCGTAGCGCGCGCCCGCTTTGTGGCGCGTGCCGAGGGTCGCGAGGGAGACGGCGAAATAAACCGGCGCCACAATCGCAAACGCAATCAGGCAGAACGGGAGAATCGCCAAGACGAGCATGTTGCCAATAACGCCGAGCCCCGCGAGGGAACCTTTGCGGGTCTGCACGCGGGGCCTAAAATTGGCGCTTTTCAGTAGTTGTTTCATTGCCATGTCCGCTCTATGGCCGAGGCCGACAAACTCCAAATTGCTTAATCGAAAGAAGCCAGAAGCGCGTCGATTTCATCCTGCGTTGCCGCTTGATCCGCCGACTGCGGCCCGTTGAGAAGCTCAGCGTCGTTGCGATCGTCCTTCGGCTTACGCGAGGCCTTGATCGCGCTGTTCTTGATCTCGTCGCCGAACACCTTGGTCAATTTCTCCAGCTCTTCCTCGATATGTTTGAGCGTATTGACGACCTTGGTGATGCGCTGGCCGGTAATGTCCTGGAAGTTGCAGGCTTCGTAGATATTGGTGACCACGTCGACGATTTTCTCGGCGTTCTTGCCTTTCATACTCGCCGATACGTTTTCGAGGTCTTCGGCAGCATCGAGAATCTTTCCCGTCGCTTCCTCGGTTGACTTCACGATGGCGTCAAGCTCGTCCGTCGCCAGCGGAATCTGTTCGTTACGCAAATTTTCCGGCTGAATTTCGGAAATTTCCCGCTTGGCGTCCTGCACATAATTGGCGAGCTGATTGATCTCGCGGTACAGCTTGACGTCGAGCGACGACAAATCGCCGTCCATGGTTTGCAGCAAGCTCTTCACCACCTCGGCGACTTCCGAGATCGCGACGGTGTCGCCGCGTTCGGCGCGAATTTCTTCGGCGCGCCGGCTGAAGCTTTCGTCTATCGAGAGCTCAGTCATGAATTATCCTCCCTGTGGGCAAATATCTTGGTTGGACGCGACGCTAGAATGCGCCGAGCACCGATTCGAGCTTGCCCTTCAGGGTTTCGGCGTTGAACGGCTTGACGATATAATTGTCGACACCGGCCTGCTTCGCCGCCAGGACGTTTTCGGTCTTGCTTTCCGCCGTGACCATGAGGAACGGCGTGGTCTTTAGCGAGCCGTCCGAGCGCACTTCGCGCAGCAGATCCAGCCCGGTCATGGGCTCCATGTTCCAGTCGGATACGACCAGCCCATAGCCGCCATTGCGCAATTTGGTGAGCGCGGCGCTGCCGTCGGCGGCATCGTCGATATTCGAGAAGCCGATCTGCTTCAGTAGATTGGAGATAATCCGTATCATCGTCTTGTAGTCGTCGACGACGAGGACTCTCATTTCCATGTCAACGGCCATGATCTTAATCCTTCTTGAAATTCTATGACTCGTAGGCCGGCCTCACCGGTCTGATGATGCAGGTTAGAGAAACGCCGTAAAAATTGTCTTAAGCGATGGCGCGAAAAGGGCTATCAGCGGTCGATTTCTCGTGAAAATTGGTTGCGCTCGGCCAGCTCCACGGTCAGGCGCTGGGCCTTTTCGGGACTCAGCAGCGCAAGAATCGGCGCAGTCTTGGCTTCGCGCATGCGCTCGATCACATCCAGCAGAATTTTGCCCTCGAGGGTGGCCAAAATACGCGCCGCATCCTTCGGCTTCATATTTTCGTAGATCTTAACCAAACTGCGAAGCCGCGATTCCTGCTCTTCGTCATATTGCGAGAGCAGGTTTTCGACATCCGTTTTCAACTGCCGGAGTTCGTCGATACGCACAACCAGGGCCTGCTCGGCGGCGGCCAGGGTTTTCTCGCGCAAGCCAAACTCGCGCTCGCGCTGTTCGATCTCCTTGCGCCGCGCGTTGAGGCTTTGCAGCAATTCGATTTCCGCCCGATTGAGCATCATCGGGTCGAATTCGACATTCTCGAAGCGGAATCCGGCCGTGGCATCGTCCTCCAACGCGGCGACATCGGCTTGCTCGCCGCTTGCCTGCGCCGCCGGTGCGCCGGCTTCGGCCTTCGGCTCGCTGTCGGCGGCATGGCTGGGCGCGACGCCGATATCGGCCAGGATCGCGTCCGAATCGTTCCACAAATCACCGACGCGCACGCTCAGCATGAGCGTAACGCCAATAATCGCGATAGGGAGAAGTCTTACCCGAAAGCGCATACTGAACACTCCGAATTAGCGAAAATCACCGCGCCGTCTTAAGCGCGTTCAACAAACCGTTACCGAAGGATCTGCGCGATGGCGCATCTGTCTGCTCCTCGGCCTCGCCGCCTCGGGCCACGAAATCGGGCACATCTTCGCTGCGCACCACGAAATCAGGCACTTCGTCTTCGGCCAGGAGATCGGCAATACCGCCATGGACGCCGGGCGCCGGCGCCTCCGCCGGTGCCTCGCGGCGCGGTGCCTCACGCGGCTCGCGCGGCTCGCGCGGCTCAAATTGCTCGCCGAGGCCGGCAGAGGCCGCGCCCTTCGCGGCGAAGGCGGATTGACGCGCCCGCTTGGTCGGCCCGTCGAGCTGCTCGACAAGTCGCGTGCCGCGTTCCGACAAATAGGCGAGGTCGTCATTCAGACGCTCGGCCTGCTCGATGGAGGTTTGCAGCGAAGCGCCCGCCTCGTCGGCATTGGCCTTGAGCACCGTAATGCCGCTTTCGGCGCGCGAGGTGGCAAGATTCAACTCCGCGATCAGCGTCGCCAGCTCTCCCTGATTGGCTCTGAGGCCCCTCAGGCGCCGGTTGAGAATGACGCACCAGATAATGGTCGTCAGCAAGAGGACGACGATGATGATGTCGAGAAAATTATCAAAGTTCATCAGTGGCTCAATCGTTCGGCAATTTCATTGTCGACGCGGACCGCGACATTGTCGGATATCCGGCCCATAAATCCGCGCAGCATTTGCAGATTGCCGCAGCGCAATTGCACCGGGCTTTCGGGGCCGGCCGACAGCATCAGCGTATCGCCGATCTGCAACTCGGCCACTGAGCCCAAATTCAACACCTGCTCGTCGAGCACCGCTTCGATCTGGATATCGGTATCGAACATCTGCTCCGCCAAATGGGTTTCCCAAATCGCGTCGCGGCCGAATTTCTCGCCCATGAACATTTGCAGCAGCAGATCGCGCACCGGCTCGAGCGTCGCGTAAGGCAGCAGGGTTTCGATCTTGCCGCCGCGATCCTCCATATCGATGCGGCAGCGGATCAGGATCGCCGCGTTGGCCGGCCGCGCGATGGTGGCGAAGCGCGGATTGGTCTCCAGCCGGTCGAACACGAAATTGACCGGGCTCAAAGGCTCGAAAGCGGTGCTCATATCGGCGAGCACCACATTCAGCATGCGCTCGACCAGATTGCGCTCGATCGTCGTATAGGGCCGCCCCTCGATACGCATCGGCGCGGTACCGCGGCGGCCGCCGAGCAGCACGTCGACGACCGAATAGATCAGCGAACTGTCGACCGTCATCAGGCCGTAATTGTCCCATTCATGGGCATTGAAGACCGCCAGCATCGCCGGCAGCGGAATGGAATTGAGATAATCGCCGAACCGGATCGAGGTGATGTTGTCGAGGGTGACCTCGACATTGTCCGAGGTGAAGTTGCGCAGGCTCGTGGTCAGCAGGCGAACCAGCCGGTCGAACACGACTTCGAGCATCGGCAGGCGCTCATAGGAGATGAGCGTCGAGTTGAGAATCGCCTGGATGCCGCTCTTGTCGTTCGCATCATTGGCATCGTCGAAGCCGAGCAGATTGTCGATTTCATCCTGATTGAGGACCCGGGTGGAGGATTCGCCGGAGCCCGCTCCCATTTCGTCCGCGCCGTCGCCATCGTCGTCGCCGACGACCTCTTCGCCCCAGCCGGGATCGGACGCCAAATCATCCTCCGAGGAATCGAGCATCGATTCCCAGTCCGCGGCAACATCTTCATTGTCGGGCAGCGCGGCTTCGGCCTCGGCCTCGGCCTGCGGCGAAGCTTCGACGTCGGCCGGCGCTTCCGCGGCCGGAGCTTCGGCATCCGCCGCGGCCTCGTTTGTTTCTTGATCTTCGGGTGTTTCGTTCTCGTCAGCCATTACTGAACCAGCATTTCCCTAAACAACACATCGCGCACTTTCGCCGGCTCGATCGCCTTGTTCACCCGGCCAAGGAGTTCCTCCTTCAGGCGGTAAACGCCCGCGGAGCCGCTAATGTCTTCGGTCCTAAGCTCGCGCAAATAGACCTGAAACCGGTCGACGATGCGCGGCAGCAGCTTTTCCAGATCGGGGATCATTTTCTCATCGCCGATCTCGAGACTGACCGAGAGCTTCAAATAGCGCGGCTGTTTGCCCTGGGTGTTGAGGTTCACCAGCATATCCGGCAAGTCGTAATAGAACGATTCGCTCGGATGGGTATCGACCTCCTCGACTTCGGCTTGCGTCGACGGCGCTTTCTCGCCGCCCATCATGTTCATTCCGACGAATCCCACACCGACCAGGACAATCGGCAGAACAAGAAAAATAAATATTTTCTTGCCGCTGAAGCGGCGTCTGCGCGGTGCGCCGGCCTCGCCCTGTGAGTCCTCGACGGCCGCCTCGTTGGCCGAGACATCGGTCATCGGATAGTTCCTCCGGATGGACAGGCGAATCGCCGGCAAAATGCCGGCGCGCCAATAGTTTTACGGGATCAATGTACGGCGACAGTGGTTAAGAAGTGGTTGAGCGCCGGCGCGCCCGAAGTGGCGC
Source organism: uncultured Rhizobiaceae bacterium (assembly GCA_964623955.1). Taxonomy (GTDB): domain Bacteria; phylum Pseudomonadota; class Alphaproteobacteria; order UBA828; family UBA828; genus PTKB01. The sequence goes on along the minus strand of CAZUVO010000032.1, from coordinate 14,227 downwards.
CGCGGAGGGGGACGAAATTTCCCGGCAAAGCCTGCCGAGCGCCCCGGATTGGCCGCGTTCCGGGCGGCGATTTCCCCGCCATGCCATTGAAATAAAACAGATAAATTTGTTGGCACGCGGCCTGCATGGAAGCGGGCAGGCGTCAACAATCAAATCGGACCGGATACATGACAAGCGCCGTATACGTTTCTATGTCGAAGCAGATGGTGTTGCGCAAGCAAATGGAAGCCATCGCGCAGAACCTATCGAATGCCACAACGCCCGCCTTCAAGACCGAGCGGGTCACTTTCAAGGAATTTCTCATGCCGGGCCCCAATGGGGACCAGATCAGCTATGTCACCGAGGACAAGATCCGGCGCGACATGACCCCCGGCAGCTTCACCAACACGGGCAATGATCTCGATGTCGCGATCAGCGGCGCGGGCTGGTTCACCGTCAAGTCGGACGATGCCCAATATTACACCCGGCGCGGCCATTTGCAGCTCAACGAGGACCGCACGCTGGTCACGCCGACGGGCGAAGCGATCCTCGCGGATGACGATTCGGAAATTAGCCTGGAAGAGGGCGATGCCGTTATCACCATCAGCATTGATGGCACGGTTTCCGCCGAATCCGGCGTGCTCGGCCGTATCAAGATCGTGACCTTCGAGAACGAGCTTAATATGCGCAAGGTCGCCAGCGGCATGTTCACCACCACCGAAGCGCCGACCGAGCTGGATGCGGAGGAGACCCACATTCAGCAGGGCACGCTGGAAACCTCGAACGTCAACCCGATCCTCGAAATGACGCGGATGATCGACGTTCTGCGCTCTTATCAAAGCACGCAAAAACTGACCAAAACAGATCATGACCTGCAGCGCCGCGCCGTGCGCGATATCGCTTCAGTCAACTAAGCCAAGGGAAACAAATCATGCGTTCACTTAGCGTCGCGGCCACCGGAATGCTGGCCCAGCAGCTCAATGTGGAAGTCATTTCCAACAATATCGCCAATATGAACACGACGGCGTTCAAGCGTCAGCGTCCGGAATTCCAGGACCTGCTTTATCAGAATGTCCGCCAGATCGGCTCCCAGTCGTCCGACACGGGCACGGTCCTGCCGAGCGGTGTACAGCTCGGCTCGGGCGTGAAGACCGCGTCGGTCTACCGCATCACCGAACAGGGCGACCTCGTCCACAGCGGCAACAATCTCGACGTCGCGATGCAGGGCCGCGGCTGGTTCAGCATCCAGATGCCGAACGGCGACACCGCCTATACCCGCGCCGGCGCCTTCTCGCGCAGCGCCCAGGGGCAGATCGTCACCGTCGATGGTTATATCGTCGGCCCGGGCATCAATATTCCGCCCGATTCGACGTCCATCTCGATCAATGAATCCGGCCAGGTGCATGTCAAGATCGCCGGCCAGGTGCAGCCGCAGAATGTCGGCCAGTTCGAACTCAGCGTGTTTCCCAACGAAGCCGGACTGGAAGGCATCGGCGACAATCTCTTCCTCGAGACGCCGGCGTCCGGCGCGGCGGTTGCCGGCATCGCCGGCATCGGCGGTTTCGGCTCCCTGTTACAGGGCTTCCTCGAGACCTCCAATGTGAACGCGGTCGCCGAAATTACCTCGCTGATCACGGCCCAGCGGGCTTACGAGCTCAATTCCAAGGTCATCACCACATCCGACGAAATGATGGCCGCGGTCAACCAGATGCGCTAAGCGGGGGTAAATAGTCATGAATTTACAAACACTTATCAAATATATCCTGGCCTCTGCCCTGTGCCTGGTCACGGCTCTGGCAATCGGCGCGGCAAACGCCGCACAGCTTCGCAACAGCAGCACGGTCACCGCCAGTGTGGTGACGCTCGGAGATATCTTCGCCGACCTCGGCGAAGCCGGCGAGACCGTCGTGATGCGCGCGCCCGCGCCCGGCAAGAGCCTGGTGCTCTCGACAACCAAGCTGGTGACGGTGGCGCGGACGGAAGGCATCTCCTGGACGCCGCAATTCGGCGATGAAAAGCTCCGGATTCAGCGCCTCAGCAGCGTCATCGGCCGGGACGATATTCAGCTCGCGCTCGAAGAGAGTTTCATCCTCGACGGCTGGGGCGACGAATATGAAATCGAATTGGCGAGCCATATTTCACCGATTCACGTGGCCCTCGACAAATCCGCCGGCGTCCAAGTGATCAGTCTCGATACCGATTCCCGGCGCACCCGCTTTAGCGCCATGGTCGCCGCGCCCGCCGGCGATCCAGCCGCGCCGCAATTGCGCGTCACCGGCAGAATCTATCAGACCGAGCTGCTGCCGGTGGTCACCCGGCGCATCGATAGCGGCGAGATTATCGGCCCGCGGGACGTTGCCTGGCGCCGCGTGCGTGTCGGCCAGATTCAGAGCGGCACCGTCGAGCGGCCGGAAGAAATTGTCGGCATGAATGCCCGCCGGCCGCTACGCGCCGAATCGACGGTGCGCCGCGCGGACCTCAGCCTGCCGATCCTGATCCGCAAGGGCAGCTCGGTCAAAATGGTCTACCGCAATGGCGGTCTGTTGCTGGTCGCCATCGGCCGCGCCGTCGAGAACGGCGCCGCCGGCCAGGAAATGCGCATTATGAACCTTAAAAGCAAGACGATCGTCATCGCCAAGGCGACGGGCCCCGATACCGTCACCGTGTCGCAGAACGGTCTCATCGGCATCAATTGAAGGATTAGACGATGAAACGCCCAATCAAGAAAACGCTCGGCCGGATCGGCTGCATGGTGGCCGCCGCCGCGCTGCTTGCCGGCTGCAATACTCTCGAACGCCTGAGCCAGGTCGGCGGTACGCCGGAACTGTCGCCGATCGACAATCCCGTGCGCGACCCGGCCTACGAGCCGGTGACCCTGCCCATGCCGCGCATGCAGCAGGCCTCCTACCGGCCCAACTCGCTGTGGCGCACCGGCGCGAAAGCCTTTTTCAAGGATCAGCGCGCCTCGACCATCGGCGATATCGTCACCGTGAATATCTCGATCGCCGACAAGGCAACGCTCAACAACAAGACCGAGCAGACCCGCACCAATGACGAGGACAACGATCTCACTAAATTTCTCGGCTTCGAAAGCAGCCTAGACGCGATCCTCCCGGAAGCGGTCACGCCGGGCGATCTGGCCGATATCAACTCCTCCAAATCCACCAAGGGCGACGGCACTGTGGTGCGCGACGAAACGATTACGCTGACCGTCGCCGGCATCGTCACGCAGATCCTGCCCAACGGCAATTTCGTCGTTCAGGGCCGCCAGGAAGTGCGGGTCAATTACGAGGTGCGCGAATTGTGGCTGACCGGCGTGGTACGGCCGGAGGATATCAGCTCCACCAATACCATCGATTACAGCAAGATGGCCGAAGCACGGGTGGTCTATGGTGGCCGCGGCGTGCTCACCGACCTGCAGCAACCGCGCTACGGCGTGCAGCTGTTCGATATTCTCTACCCGTTCTGATAACAGGTGCTCCGAGCCAAAACGACAAACCGGTCCGCGATCCACTCGCGGGCCGGTTTTCGTTTGGCGGCGTGGCTAATTTTGGATTAGTCGTCGCGGTGGGTTTTTTCGTGGCGCTCGTGCAACTCCTGGGCCTCGATGCTGAGCGTTGCGATCGGGCGCGCCTCGAGCCGCTTGATGCTGATCGGCTCGCTGGTCTCTTCGCAAAATCCATAGGTGTTGTTTTCGATGCGCTGGATCGCCGCGTCGATCTTGGAAATCAGCTTACGCGCCCGCTCGCGGGTTCTCAGCTCCACCGTGCGCTCCGCTTCCGACGCCGCGCGGTCCGCCAAATCCGCTTCCTGAACGGTTTCGGTTTTCAATTTTTCGAGCGTCGTGCCGGTGTCCTCTAAAATCTCGGTTTTCCAATCCAGAAGTTTCTGATGGAAATACTTCCGCATGACCGGATTCATAAAAGCTTCGGACTTTGTCGGCTTGTAGTTTTTTGGAACCTTGACGGTTTTTTTGCGAGCCACGGCGATCTGCTATTCCCTGTTCGAACATGCTAACGGGCGCGGAGTATAGGAATCCGGACGCCGCTCGACAAGATGCCGTTGAAACTTCGTCAAAATCCGGAGATAGGCGATTTTTCTTAATATAAATTAAGGCCTTAGAGAGCAGTGCGGGGCCCTTTCAGCGCTCATATTTGGCAATTTCCACGCGGGCGCGCAGCTCAATCTCATCTAAAACGGCGCGCAGGCGTGGATCGGCGGTCTCCGCACGGGTCGCCTTCAATTCGGCGGCCAGGCGGTGCAGCGTCTGGCGCGGGATGCCGCCGGCCAACAGGCCAAGACGAATTTTGTCGAGATGATCGAGGATTTTCGAGCCGCGGGCAAAATTCTCCGAGCCACGCGAGGTGGAATCCGAAACTTCCTGAAGCGCCAGTACGGCGGAAATCGGCACTCCCGGGGCGCTGCCGCCCACGGCCGGCGCCACGGCGCTCTCGCCCACACTCACGGGAGAAAATGATTCTTCTGACGCCGAGCCCGCCCGCGTCCGGCGTTTCGTCGAGGATGTTTGGGTCGGCCCAACCGAGGGAATTCGCATATCGAACCCTCATCGCTGTTCTGAGAATCCTAGTTTGGACCCATCAGCGTTAACAGGATGTGAATGTCCGGCTGCCTGTGGGCAGGATTTTCCGCCACGCGGCACGGTTTGCCCGGGTGCCGGCGGCCGGCCTACGACGCCCGTAAAAACCCGAATGATTTCAGCCGATTACAGCCGCCTTCAGTTGGCACGGCATTCGCATAGCTAAGGAAAAATGGTGCGAAAGTGCCGCCAAAACGGACCAGAGAAATTTAATGAGCCAGCTTTGCAACCACCTGTTCACGCGCCTGACCGCTCTTTTCGTGGCGGCGACCATTGTCGTATTGATCGCCGCGACGCCAAGCCAGGCCCGTTCGCGGATCAAGGACATCACCGATTTCGAGGGCATCCGCAGCAACTTGCTGATCGGATACGGCCTGGTGGTCGGTCTCAACGGCACCGGCGACGGGCTGACCAACTCGGTCTTCACGCAGCAAAGCCTGGTCAGCATGCTGGAGCGCCTCGGCGTTAACACGCGGGGCTCGACGATCTCGACCGCGAATGTCGCCGCGGTCATGGTCACGTCGACGATGCCGGCATTCTCCCGCCATGGCACGCGCCTCGACGTTACCGTCAGCGCGCTTGGCGATGCGACCAATCTGCTCGGCGGCACCCTTCTTGTCACGCCGCTCCTCGGCGCCGACGGCGAAGTCTATGCGGTTGCGCAAGGCCAGCTTGCGGTGAGTGGTTTCACCGCCCAGGGCGCCTCCGGCTCGACGATCACCAAGGGCGTGCCGACCAGCGGCAAGATTTCCAGCGGCGCCATCATCGAGCGCGAAATTCAGTTCGAACTGGCCAACATGAAGTCGGTCAATATCGCGCTGCGCAATCCGGACTTCACCACTGCCCGGCGCATCGCCAACTCGGTCAACGCCCAACTCGGCAGCAATTTCGCCGCCCTGGTCGATCCCGGCACGGTGGCGCTGCGCGTTCCCAATGCCTATCAGGGCCGTGTCGCGGAATTGCTGACTGAAATTGAACAGCTCATGGTCGAACCGGACCTGCCGGCCCGCGTCGTAATCGACGAGACCACCGGCGTCATCGTCATGGGTGAAAATGTCCGCATCAATACGATCGCCATCGCCCATGGCAATCTGACCATTCAGGTCGAGGAAACGCCGCAGGTCTCGCAACCCGGCTCCTTCGCGCCGACCAGCGCCACGACGCAAACCGTGCAGCGCAGTCAGATCGGCGTGCAGGACGGTGAGGACAGCCGTCTCCAACTCGTCGAAGACGGCATCAGCCTGCAAGAGCTGGTGGCCGGACTGAATTCCCTCGGCGTCGGTCCGCGCGACATGATGTCGATCCTCCAGGCGATCAAGGCGGCGGGCGCGCTGCAAGCCGAAATTCAGGTGCTGTGATGGACGTCACCGCACTCCAGCCCATTGCGCTCCCGGCGAACGCCGCACAAGCCGCCGCCCGGCTGCCGGTGGACAAGGGCGAAGCCGCGGCGCGCAACGTGGCCGAGGATTACGAATCCTTTTTCATCAGCATGTTTCTCGAATCCATGTTCGAAGGGGTCGAGACCGAAGGCATGTTCGGCGGCGGCCACGCCGAGAAAGTCTACCGCTCCCTGCTCAATCAGGAAGTGGGCAAATCCATCGCGCAGCAAGGCGGCTTCGGCATCGCCGACAGCGTCATGCGCGAAATCATCAAAATGCAGGAGGGCTTATGAGCCAGCTACAGGAAGCCGCCGGGTATGAGGATATTTCCGGCCTAATCACGATCACACGCCGCCTCACCGATTTGCTGACAGCCGAGATTTCGGCGCTGCGCGCCATGCGGCCGAAAGACATCGTGCCCCTGCAGGACGAGAAGGCGGAGCTCACCAATGTCTATGAGACGCGCCTCAGGGCGCTGCAGGACGGCGGCATCGAGCTCAAAGACATGTCGCCCGAACTGGCGGCGGAGCTTGGCCAGAGCACGCGCATGCTGCGCACGGTCATCGCCGACAATCAGCGCGTCCTGAAGGCGGTGCGCGAGGTCAATGGCGACGTCATCAAGGTAATCGCCGATGAGGTCGCGCGTCAGCGCAATCCCGCCGAGACCTATGGCGACCGCGGCCAGACCGCGCGCAAATCGACCGTCGCCAAGCGCCAGCCCGGTCCTCTGAAACTCGATCAGCAGGCCTGATCGGCACCGGCCCGGAATCCAGAAAGCGCACAGCTCATGACGATCTCGCTCGCCATCAACAATGCCATCACGGGGCTTAATGCCGCGCAGGCCGGCTTGGGCAACATCGCCCAGAATGTGGCGAATGCGAACACCGAGGGCTATTCGCGCAAGGTTACCAATCAATCGGCGATCGTCATCGCGGGCGTCAGCAACGGCGTCAATCTCGACGCCGCGACGCGCCTCGCGAACGAATTTCTCGGCGGCCAGTTGCGCGATGAATATTCCGAGTTCAGCAAGGCCCAGGCGGTCGACGAGTTCTATCGCCTGACCAGCAATCTGTTCGGCCAGCCCGGCAGCGACGCATCGGTATCGGATTTTCTCTCGGATATTTACTCGTCGTTCGAGGCGATGGCGAACAATCCGGAAAATGCCGCGCTGCGGTTCGACATTATCTCCGCCGCGACGACGTTTACCGACGCCGCCGCCTCCATCGCCAAGGATGTTCAAGATCTGCGCTTTGCCGCGGATCAGGAGATCAAGTTCTCCATCGACCGAATTAACGGCTTCCTGGAGAAGGTCGAGAATCTAAACGGCGAGATCAGCCTGGCCACCGCCGCCGGCCACCCCACCGGCGATCTCGAGGACAAGCGCGATCTCGCGATCCAGGGCGTCGCCAAGGAAGTGGACATCACCATCGTCCGCCGCGCCGACGGTAAGGTGACGCTCGCCACCATCCAAGGCACGTCGCTGTTGAGCGACCGCCGCCGCGAACTGGTCTATACGCCGGCGTCGACCATGACATCGACCACCAATTTCGCCGCCGTGCAGGTCTTCGACCTCGACCCCAATGGCAACCAAACCGGTACGGGCGATCAAATCGTTACCGGCGGAACCAGCGCCAATGTCACCACCACCTTGCGCTCCGGGCGCATTGCCGGGCTGCTGCAAACCCGCGATAGCGAACTCGACAATCTCGCCGCGACGCATGAGGAATTCATCCGGGTCGCGCGCGATCAGATCAACCTCGTTCACAATCAGGGCTCCGGCTTCCCCGGCGCGCCCCTCCTGACCGGCACGCGTACCGTTGCCACCCTGGATGCCTTTCAGGGCACCGGCACGGTGCGCATTGCCGTCACCAACACGGCGGGCACCCTGGTCGATACCGTCGATGTCAATTTGACCGGTCTCGGCGCGACCAATGTCGCCGGCGTTATCGCGGCGATCAATGCGGGCCTCACCGGCAACGCCACGGCGGCCGTGACCAACGGCAATCTGGTGATCACCGCGGACAATGCCGCCAACCATATCTCGATCAACGATTCAGGCACGGCGGAAACCGCCACGACGCGCGGCTTCTCGCATTATTTCGGCCTGAACGATTTCTTTACCGGCACCAACGCCTCCACCCTCGGGGTGCGGGCCGATATCAAGACCGACCCGGCGCGCGTGTCGGCCGCCACGCTCAACAAGACCGCCACGGTGGGTCAGCGGGGCCTCACGGTCGGCGACAATACCGCGGCGCAGAATTTGGCCGCAATTTCCAACGGCCTGTTCGCGTTCAACGCCGTCGGCGGCCTGCCGGCCATGTCGATCTCGCTCAACGACTATGCCGGCTCCATGATCGGCCTGAGCTCGACCCGCGCCGCCGATGCCGAGGCAAAGTTTCAACATCGCGAACTTATTCTGGAAAACATCGAGGCCCGCCACTTGTCCGAGACCGGCGTCAATGTCGACGAAGAACTGGCCTCGCTCGTGCTCTTCCAAAACGCCTTCACCATGTCGGCCCGCGTCGTGCAGATCGCCTCCGAGATGCTCGAAGTCCTCGTCAATATCGGCGCCTGATAGGAGCTTGCCATGGCACGTATCGCATCGGTTGCGCAGCACAACATCGTTCAGAACTCGGTCACCAAGACCCAGGAGCGGGTGTTCGCGCGGCAGACCCAAATCGCCACCGGCAAAGTGGCGCTCACCTTCCAGGGCATCTCGCAGGACAGCCAGCGCCTGATCGGCATCGAAGCGCAGATGATCCGGGCGAGCGAGTTCATCGATCAGAATGTGCTGGTCACATCGCGCCTCGAGCTCATGGATTCGTCGCTCGACAACATGTTCGAGGTCGCCAGCGAGCTCAAGGTTCGCCTGATGCAGAAACTCAACGCCGCCACCGGCACCGCCGGCGCCCTCGCGGCGGAGGCGGGCGACATGTTGTCCACCATAGCGGGCCTCATGAACACCCAGACAAATGGCCGCTTCCTCTTTTCCGGCTCCACCACCGCGACCCAGCCGGTTACGGTCCCGGTCCCCGACCCAACGACGTTCGGCGTACCGGATGCCACTTATTACGCCGGCGACAGCGTTCAATTGTCGGCGCGGGTATCCGAGACGATCGAGGTGAATTACGGCATCGCGGGCAACCGGTCGGGCTTTCAGAACCTGATCGGCGCCGCCAAGGCGGCCATCCAGGGCGACAATACCGACAATGACACGTTGCTGAAATCGGCCCTCAGCATGGTCAACATCGCGCTCAAGGAGCTGCCGGCCTATCGCAACGAAGTCGGCGCCTCGCTCAATGTCGTGTCCCGCGCATCCGGGCGGCATGAGGACTTTCAGACCTATGCCGAGGGCATCATCAACGATATCGAAAACACCGACATTCCATCCGCCGTCTCCGCCCTCGCCGCCGATGAGACGGCCCTGCAAGCGTCCTATCTCACCATCGGACGCCTCACTCAATTGTCGCTCGTCAATTTTCTCTAGCGGGCGAATTTAGCAAACCAACAACCCAACCGTTACGGTTCATCAAAGAAGGATCGAGAACATGCCGCAAACACAGAAAGCACCAGGCCAGACGGAGAGCGAATTCGTTCCGCCGCTTTCCGAACCGTCGCCGGAGGCCGAAAAAAATCCGGACTTCTACACCATCGATACGCGGTTCGGCACTGTCGAGGTCAACCCGGCCAACACGCTGCATTTCGGAACCGGCCTGCTCGGCTTCGGCGCCGCCACCGAGTTCGTCCTGATCGATTTGGAAAATCCCAAATACGAACTGTTCCGTATGCTGCAATGCATCAACGACCCGAGCCTGTCGTTCATCGTCTTTCCGCCCAATCTGGAAAGCGGCCTGATCGACCGTGCCGACATCGAAGCCGCGGCCAAGGCGGTCAAGATGAAATTCGAGGATCTGGTCGTCCTGCTGCTGGTCACCGTACGTGCACAGGAAGACGGCGCGAATAGCCTGTCGGTCAATCTCAGGGCGCCCGTGCTGGTCGATTCGGTGAACTTTACCGGCGTCCAGTATGTCCTGCCGAGCGACAAATACCCGGTCCGCTTCATGCTGTAAGCGGAAACGCGGAGAATGTCCTTGAGCGCGCCAGGCGCAGCCAATGCCGATTATCAGGCGGGATTGGCCGCGCACCGGGCCGGGCGGCTAGACGAGGCGGTTGCGCATCTGCGCGCCGCCATTCGGGCCGAGCCATCCAATCCGGATTATCTCGGCGCGCTCGCGGCAGCACTCCTCGCCGGCGGCGCCACCGAGCCTGCCGCGCGCTGCTATATCTACCTTCTCGAACAGGACCCAAATCAAGCGGACGCTCATTTCGGTTTGGCCACGATACGTGAAGCACAGAGTGATACCGCCGGTGCCATCGCAAGCAATTGGCGCGGATTGCGGCTCCGCGCCGATGACGCAGATGGCAGAATTTCCCTGGCGCGAAATTTACGACTGGCGGGCTTCCCGCTCGCCGCCGAGCGCGAGGAGGTGCGGGCCCACCAAACCGGCGCGGCCACGCCCACCACCGAGCATCGCCGCCTTCAAGAAGCCGAAGCGGAGCGCCAATTAAGCCGCGCGCTGACACTGGCCGGCGAGCTGGCCGATGCCGAAGCCGCGCTGCTACGCGCCGGCCTGTTCGATCACGACAGCGCCAGGGATATGCCGGTGCTCGGCGATCTGCTCGAGCGCCAGGGGCGCCTCGACGAGGCGGCCGCGGCCTTGCGCAGCGGGCTCGCGGCGAACCCGGAGAACGCCGCCGCGCATACCGCGCTCGGCGGTATTTTGGCCCGCCTCGGCGCGCTCGACGATGCCGAGGCCAGTCTCGCGAGCGCGTTGGAATGCGCGCCCGGCCATGCGCCGGCGCATCTCAATCTTGCCAATATCGCCATGGAGCGCGGCCTCGCGGAGGACGCGCTCGGCCATTTGCAACACGCCCTCAACGCCGAGCCCGATTATGTCGAAGCGCATAACAACCGCGCCAACCTGCTGCTCCTCCAGGGCCGCTACGCCGAAGGCTGGGACGAATATGAATGGCGCCGCCGCATGCCCAAGGGCGCACCGCCAAATCTGAACATTCCCGATTGGCAGGGCCAAGATCTTGACGGCAAGCATCTCTATGTGCTCGGCGAACAGGCGGCGGGCGACGCGGTGATGTTCGCCACCTGCCTTGGCGAGCTTGCCGCCGCCGGCGGGCCGGTATCGCTGCATTGCGAGGCCCGCATCAACAGCTTGATGCAGCGCGCCTTCCCCTGGCTCAAGGTCAGCGACCGCCTGCCCGACGACCGCGATCCAGAAATCCGTGCCGGCTATGCGATCTGCCTCGGCAGCCTGCCGCGGCTTTATCGCCGCAGCGAAAGTGACTTCGCACGATCGCAACCCTATCTAGAGGCCGACCCGGCGCAAACGGCCGAATGGCGCGCCCGCTATAACGCGCTCGGCGACGGCCTCAAGATCGGCTTCTCCTGGTGCGGCGGCAAAAGCCACATTCAGCGCCGCCAGCGGGCGATGCAACTCTCCGACTGGATGCCGCTGTTCCGCCAGGAAGGGGCGCTGTTCGTCGATCTGCAATATGGCGATCAGGACGCGGCGCGGCGCGCGCTCGACGCGCGCTTCGGCCTCACCTTCTATCGCCCGGCGGAGATCTCGCACGATCCCGATATGAGCGCGTTCGCGGCGCAGGTGAAAGCGCTCGACCTCGTGATCTCGATCGACAATACGACGGTACATTTCGCCGGCGCGCTGGGCGTGCCGGTCTGGACCCTGGTGCCGCCGGCGCCGAGCTGGCGTTGGCAGACCGGGCGCGAGGATTCGCCCTGGTACCCCAGCATGACGCTCTTCCGCCGCGCCACCGAAGAAGAATGGGGAGCGGTGCTCGGGCGTGCGGGCGATGCGTTGACGGCGCGGCTTTCTGGCGCGCAAGGCGACGTGGAAAATTTGACCGGTCGGCAAAAATTGCCCATCGCGACTCGCCAAACTGGGAAATTTTTGCCGCCCGCGGCGCCTGTC
>CAZUVO010000032.1:0-2257 GCA_964623955.1 uncultured Rhizobiaceae bacterium | reverse complement strand
GCGAAAATCTCGAAACTGCCCGATGACCGGGCGTTTCGCGCCGTCGCGGCCTTCTGGCACTCTAATTGCAGCTAATTTCGTTGCGACACGGACGTCCGTGTCGGATTGGCATGTAGCCGATCATTATAATCCAAGTAGGAGTAAGTAACATGGGTCTCTCTATTGTATCCAACTTTGCGTCGGCGGTTGCGCATCGCAATCTCACCAAAACCGAGATGGAAGCTACCAGCTCGCTGACGAAATTGTCTTCAGGTTCCCGCGTTGTGTCCGCTAAGGACGACGCTGCCTCGATGGCGATTGGTAAAGGCCTCCAGGTTGAGGTCGAATCTCTCAAGCAAGCTCAGGTTAACGCTGGTCAGGCCCAGTCGATGCTGCAGATCGCCGACGGCGCCCTGTCCACCATCGGCGACATCCTGACGCGGATGAAATCTCTGGCCACGCAGTCTTCTTCCGGTCAGTTGTCCGCCACGGAGCGTACCTACCTGAACGATGAGTTTGTGACCCTGCGTTCGGAAATTGAGCGTATTGCTCAGGACACCGAGTTCAACGGCACGACTCTTCTCAACGGCAGCAACACCTTCTCCGCCGGCACGATCGGTACCGACGTTCAGACGAACGACGGTGTCGAGCAGTTCGTGTTCGGTTCGGCCACGGGTGGCGCGTTTATTTCCAGCACAGATACGATGGAAATCGACTTTGCTTCCAACGTCATGACCCTGACCAACCAGGTCACCGGTCAGTCGCAGACCGCGACCATCACGGCCGCGCCTGGCGCCGGTTCGTTCCAGGACGTTGCTTTCAGTGACTTCGGCCTCACCGTGAAGCTGAACTCGCAGTTCAACGCCGGCGGCACGATCAGTGCCAATAACGAGTTCATCGTTGGCGGCGGCACGTCCACAAACGTGCAGCTCACTTTCCGCGTTGGCACCGGCACCGGCACCAACGACGAAGTGACGGTGACTATCGATCAGGCTCGTGTGGCCCAGCTCGCGGCCAGCCTCGACACCGACACCCTCGATACGGTGGCGGCTTCGGAGAACTCCATGACCCGTCTCGACACCGCGATCGACAAGGTGAACGAGATCCGGGCGTCGGTTGGTACCGCGCAGAACAGAATTGGTTTTGCGTCCGCCAACTTGGCCTCCAGCGTGGAGAACACGGAAGCGGCCCGGTCCAACCTGTTGGACTTGGACGTTGCCAAAGAGATGTCGAACTTCACCAGCAAGCAGATCCTTATGCAGGCTGGCGTCTCGATGCTCGCGCAAGCGAACCAGTTGCCGCAGAACCTGCTGCGTCTGCTGCAGTAGTCAACGGCGCGTTAAGGGTGGAGGGGCTTCGTCCCCTCCACCTGCCGCCGCCTTAATTTCACGACCGCGTGTCCATCCCCGCAGGGCGCGATTAGGCCCAATAGGGACGAACGAAGTTCATGGAACTCAATTTCGATAGTGTTTCGATCAACGGTTCCCGCGTGTCTTTTTCGGGGTTGGGAACCGGCATCGACTTTACCGCGGCAGTCGACGGCATCATCGCCGCCAAGCGAATTCCGGTCGACCGGCTCGAGCAGCGGGTGGAGGTCAACACCACCAAGATCGAGGCGTTGCGCGAACTGCGCACCTCGCTCAATACGCTCAGCAACGCGATCGACGGTATGCGCGGCGCCGTTACCCTCGGCGACGCCTCCAATATTTTCGCGGCCAAACAAGCCTTTACCAGCACCAGCCGGATCGATGGCGTCGTGCCCTCCGCTGCCGGCAATCTGGTCGGCGTGACGGTGGACAATTCCGCCTCCTCCGGCGCGCATGATCTTGAGGTCCGCCGCATTGCCGCGGCGCATAAGATATCGGGCAACACCTTCTCCAGCCTGAGCTCCGCGCTCGGCTTCAGTGGCAGTTTCAGCATTGCCGGGCCGTCGGCGACGGCCTCGATTACGGTGCAGGCCGGCGATTCCCTCGCCGATATCCGCGACCGCATCAACAGTGCCAATTCCGGTACCGATCCGACCAATGTGACGGCGAGCATCGTCTCGGTCTCGAGCACCGAACATATCCTCGTACTGACCAATGACGATCTCGGCCGCGGCATCAACATCTTCGACAGCGGCACCGTTCTCTCGAGCCTGGGAATCTCCGCCAACAATGGCGTGCAGTCGATCCGCAACGGCCTGGCGGCGGGCAGCAAGGTCGAGGCCGGCGACGGCTTCGCCCAGTTCAACCTGTCGAGCAATACCGGCGATACCTCTTATCTGGTCAGCTTCGAC
>CAZUVO010000031.1:0-26312 GCA_964623955.1 uncultured Rhizobiaceae bacterium | reverse complement strand
AGCTTGTCGGTCTTCTGCTTGCCGATTTCCGGTTTGAAGCCGTCATCCTCATAGATGATTTCGACATCGAGCCCGGCCATCGTGCCGCCGATATGCTCGTTGGCGAGTTCGAAAGCGTCTTTCATATCGTTGCCGATCACCGCCGCGGGTGTGGTCAGCGTGGTGACAAATCCGATCTTGACCTTGTCCGCCGCCGCTGCCGGCGCCGTCAGCAGCGCGAGCGCCGCCGCGGCGCAGAGGCCGAGCGAAAACAATCCCTTTACCTTGAAACGCATTGGAACCTCCCTTTTTGAGCCCTTATTCCATTGTGGCTACAAATCTACGCTTTCTTCGGGCCGGACTCCATCCCCGAACGACGGCGTGTGGCGCCAATGGGCAGGCCGTCGATGCGGGCATATTCGCCCGAGGTAAAGCCGGCCGGGTCGTTCAGCCAATCGAGAAACATATCCATCGCGTCCTGACCCCAGAATAATTCGCCCTCGGCGACAAAGGTGGGGACGCCGAAGACCCCCACCGCGATCGCTTCATCGGTGTTGTCCTTGAGTGCCTGTTTGGTCTCCGGTGCGGAGATTTTCGCCGCCACGTCGGCGATGCCAAGGCGCGTGGTCAGCTCGTCCCAGCCCGCGTCGCTCTCCACATCGCCGCCCTCGGCATAGATGAAATCGAAGATGCCGTCGATCGCCTGACGATCCGCATCCAGCGCCACGGCGAGGCGGAGCGTCCGCAGCGGATTGAAGGGATGGGCCGGCGGCAGGGTGAAAGGAATATTGCGGCGTGCCGCCAGCCAGCGGCAGTAGCGGTAGGTATGGCGCCGTTTCGCCGGTATTTCCGCCGGCCCCATATGGCCCCAATGATTGAGCAGGCCGGCAAAGAGCACCGGGCGGGGTGTCAGATCTAGGCCGTCCGGCAATCGTTCGAGCTCGCGCCACTGCAGATAGGCGAAAGGGGAGAGGAAATCGAAATACCAACGCGCGCTAGTCATAAGCCAGAACTGCGCATGGGGCGCACCGGTAAATCAGGAACCGCCTTCGCTCGCGCAATCGATGCAGAGTACGGCGAAGGGCAGGGCGGCGAGGCGTTTCGCGCCGATCTTCTTGCCGCAGCCATTGCACGCGCCATACGCCCCCCCCTTGATGCGCTTGAGCGCGGCGCGGATCTGTTCGCTTTCTTCGAGGGCGGCGCTCTCCAGGCCTTCCAACACCTCGTCGCCGGAAATTTCGGAGGCTCGTTCCTCCCAATCCTGGCTATGGCTCGATCGGAGATCGCCTTCGAGCCCGGCGACCCGCTTTTCAAGCGCGGCGAGCCGTTCTTCCAATTGCTTTTGCAGTTCCTGGTGTTCGCTCATACGGAACCTCTTGGCCTGGCGCCATAGGTGAATGATCCAATTGCCCCAATATGATAGCCGATATATCGAAAACGCGCCAATTAGGGTTCGACAGGCCGGGTGGCGGGGAATATAGCTTTGCCCAACCGCGCCAATAGCGGACAAACCGAAGAGGCGATAATGGCCAGCAATATGGATGCCGTGCTGGAGCGGCTCAACAATGAAGCGCTGAAGATCAGGCGCAATGTATGGCGCGCCTTTTACGCCGCCGGCTCGGGGCATATCGGCGGCTCAAGCTCTGCGGCGGATCTCTTGGCGGCGCTCTATTTCCACTATTTGAAAGTGCGCCCCGACGAGCCGGATTGGTCCGACCGGGACCGTTTCGTCCTCTCCAAGGGCCACGCCAACGGCGCGCTCGCCGCCGTGCTGGCCCAAGCCGGGTTCATACCCGAGAGCCACCTCGATGAATTTTACGGCTATCAAACCCTGATGGGCATGCATCCGGACATCAAGCTCGCCGGGGTGGAGATGAGCACCGGCGGGCTCGGCCATGGCCTTTCGATCGGCGTCGGCATGGCGCTGGGTGCGCGGCTCAAGAAGAGCCCGTCGCGCACGGTGGTGATGCTCGGTGATGGCGAGTTGCAGGAAGGCTCCAACTGGGAGGCGGCGATGGCCGCGGCCCATCTCGGCCTTTCCGACCTCACCGCAATTATTGATTACAACAAGATCCAGCAGAGCGGCCATGCCCATGATGTGCTCGGCCTGGAGCCGCTTGCCGATAAATGGCGCGCCTTCGGCTGGGACGTGCGCGAGCTCGACGGCCATGACATGGCGGAGATTGTCGCCGCCCTCGACGCGCTGCCCTATGCAGAGGACGCGCCGTCGATGTTGATCGCCCATACGGTCAAGGGCAAGGGGGTGAGCTTCGCCGAGGACACCCATCTCTGGCACCAGAACATGATCGATGATGAGGTCTACAAGAAGGCGCTTGCCGAATTGGGAGAGCCGCTATGAGCGCGATGCCCGAAAGCGCGGCAACGCAAGCCGGCGAACAAACACGCCTTGCCTTCGGCCTCGCGGTGAGCGAAATGGCCGACCGCGACGAGAGCGTCGTCGCCATATCCGCCGATACGCTTGACCTGATCGGCCTTCGCGGCATGATCGAGAAGCATCCCGAGCGGGTGGTCGACGCCGGGATCGCCGAGCAGAACGCCATGGGCATCGCCAGCGGCTTGGCGACGGCGGGGCTCCGGCCCTTTCTTTGCGGCTATGCACCTTTCATCACTGCGCGCTCCATGGAGCAGCTGCGCAACGATGTCGCCTATGCCCATCAGCGGGTGGTGATCGGCGCGGCGGCGAGCGGCATATCCCTCGGCGTTTCCGGCGGCACCCATCATGCGCTCGAGGATCTCGGGCTGATGCGCGCGCTGCCCAACATGACCGCCATCGTGCCGGTGGATGTGCATCAGGCGTGGAACGCGGTGATGGCGTGCGAAGATATCGACGGGCCGGTCTATATCCGCCTGGGCGGGCGCGTGCCGGAGCCGACCGTGACCGAGCGCGAGGCAGCCTTCCGGGTCGGCCGGGCGGACTGCCTGAGAGACGGAAACGATGTGACGATCATCGCCTGCGGCTGCCTGGTGGGCGATGCGCTTCAAGCGGCCGAGACCCTTGCCGGCGAGGGCGTGGCGGCGCGGGTTCTCAACATGCACACCATCAAGCCCCTCGACCGCGACGCGGTACTCGCTGCGGCGGCGGAAACCAAGGGCATTGTGACCGCCGAGGAGCACCGCGTCACCGGCGGCCTCGGCGGCGCGGTGGCGGAACTGCTGGCCCTGGAAAGCCCGACGCCGATGCGCATGGTCGGCATGCCCGACGAATTCGCCGTCGTCGGCCCGACGCCAAAGGTGCGTGAGGGGTATGGACTAAGCGCGGCCAACATTGTCGCGTCGTGCAAGGAGTTGCTGGGCTAAGACGAGAACGCCGACGCCGCGCCTTGGTTCTCTCTTTCGTTTGGCCCCTCAAACGCCGGGCGGTCGCGCCCGCTCCCTTGGCTACCCCGTATTAACTCGGGCGCGCGGTCGCGCTTGCCGGAATGCAAGAAGCATCCCGGGGGCGCTAACTATCGTGATTGGCAGTTATGTGATCGCTTTTTACCAATGCACCATGGGGTGGCCGGCGACGGGAGAGCGGAAGTAAGGGATGCGTTCTCCGCGTAAGCTGCCGAGATAAACAGTTTTGAGATCGGCGCCGCCGAAGGTGACGCTTGCCATCCAGGGCGCGACGGGGCCGGCGGCGGCGAGCATGAGCTCGGGCGTGATCTCGCGCGCCCAGAAGGCTTCTTCCAAGGCGTCCGTCGCTTCGTCCACGCCATCATCCAAGAGGATGCGCAACTCGCCCTCGGGCGTGAGCGCGAAGAGTTGATCCGACATGATCAGGGTGCCCCAGAGATTGCCATGGGCGTCGAACGCGATACCGTCGGGGAAGCCCTTGCCGAGATTCGACGGGCCGAAGATTTCGCGCCCGGTCAGATCGCCATTCTCCTGGACGCGGAGACGCGAGATGCGTTTGCCCGTGGTCTCCACCACATAGAGAAACTCTTCCTTGGCATCGAGGCGGACTTCATTGGTGAAAGTGAAGCCGTCGGCGACGATGCGGATGCCCGTCTCGTCGACCAGGGCGACATAGCCGTCATCGACATCGGGGGTAAAGGAGCGCATCCAGTTTTCGGCGCGGGTCGAGATGGTGAGCCACAGCCGGTTCTTCGAATCGCGCAGGACGAAATTGACCTTTCCCATGGCGACGCCGTCGATATTGTCGTGCAGCGTGTGGGTATCGCCGTCGCGGGTCATGCGCTCCAACAGGTCGGTGCCGAAATTGGCGATCAAAAAATCGCCATTGTCGGCGAAAGCGAGGCCATTGGGCAGCGTGCCCTGGGTGTAGCGGGTCTCTTCGTCGGAAGCGTCGGAAAAATTCGCGGCGGCGGAAGAGGTGACGAGATGTTGGCTGCCGTCGGGCGCGATGCGGACAACGCCGCCGCGCGCATCGGCGCTCCACAATGTACCGTCGCGCTCGGCGAGGATGCATTCCGGGCGCTGCAAATCTTCGCCGATAAATTGGATGTCGCCGGGATCGACGCGGAAACCGTCAAGCGGGTTGGAGGTCATGGGTCGCGGGCTCAGTGCAGCTTGGGGGATTTCATGTAGAGCATGCGGTCGGACGAGGCGACGGTGATGGAGGAGATCTCGTCATTGCGCATGATGGTGAGCGGCACCTCGACTCCGGCGCTGCCGAGTGACCAGACCTTGCGCAGCATGGCTCCGAGATCGCTCACGCTGACGCCGGCGACGGCGACGATGGTGTCGCCGACCCGAAGATCGGCGCGCTCCGCCGGGCCGTCCTCGGCGAGGCCGGCGACCAGCAGGCGGCCGTCGGATTCCGCCGCATAGGCGCCAAGCCAAGGGCGCTGCGGTTCCTGGCTGCGGCCGAATTTGAGCAGGTCGTCGAGCACCGGGTCGAGCAGCTCGATGGGGACGATCATATTGCCGTCGGTCTGGGTCTCGTATTCATCGACCTGCTGGACGAAGAGCGAGCCGATGCCGAGCAGCCGGCCGTCGCGGTCCAGCAGCGCAGCACCACCCCAATTGGGATGCGGCGGGGAGGTGAAGATGGCCTCGTCGAGGAGATATTCCCAATAGCCGGCAAACTCGCGCTTGGCGGCGACCCAGGCGGCGAGGGCGTGGCGCATGCCGCCATGGCCGGCGAGGATCACCGGGTCGCCCGGCTGAGTATTACCCGAATGGCCGAGCGGGATGGGCGTGGAGGAAATTTTCGCCAGCGCCTGCACCAAGCCGAAGCCGGTGTGATGATCGTAAGCCACCACATGGGCCGGAATGGCGTCGCCTTCGTTGGAGAGCAGCCACACGGTCTCCGCCTCGGCGATGAGATAGCCGATGGTCAGCACCAGCCCCTCGGAATTGATGAGCACGCCATTGCCGGCGCGCTCGGTGCCGAGCACTTGGGCGGTGAACGCATCTTCGGGAATTTCGGCCCTGAGCGCGAAGATCGAAGCCAGGGCGGCGGAGATATTGAACTCCCACTCCTCCGGCTTCGGCTGATTCTCCGGCGGGATTTCCCAATCGAGATAATCTTCCGACATAGTTATATTCTAGCCGCGTGTCGCCGGAATAGGTTGTTTGTTTTTAATTATTTGTGGCGCGTTGTTCACTACTGGATCGAGCGGCGTGGCAAGGCGCGAGGCGGCCTCGCGTTCGTACGCGACCGGGCCGTAGGTGGTCGAGCGTTGAGCCGGCGCGCGGCCGATACGCGTAATCAGTTCTTCCATCCGCTGCGGCGCCATTTCCTGGCCCCAGGCGGCGCCGGCGGCGCGGGTGATCGTCTCGTTCATCAAAGTGCCGCCCATATCGTTGGCGCCGGCGTTCAAACAGGTCTTGCTGCCGTCCGGGCCCATTTTGACCCAGGAGGTCTGGATATTCTGGATATGGGGATGCAGCGCGAGGCGCGCCACCGCATGCATCAAAATGCTCTCGCGCCAGGTCGGGCCCTTGCGCGCGCGGCCCTTGAGATAGATCGGCGCCTCCATATGGACGAAGGGCAGGGGCACGAATTCGGTAAACCCGCCGGTCTTCTGCTGCAACGCAATCAAGCGCAGCAGATGGCGCGCCCAGTGCAGCGGCGTCTCGACATGGCCATACATGATCGTGCTCGTCGTGCGAAGGCCGACCGAATGGGCGGTTTCCATCACTTCGAGCCATTGAGCGGTCGAGACCTTGTCGGGGCAGATGATGGCGCGGACCTCGTCGTCGAGCACTTCCGCTGCCGTCCCCGGCAGGCTGCCGAGCCCGGCGTCCTTGAGTCGGGTGAGAAATTCCGCCAGCGGCAGGCCGAGCGTCGCCGCGCCCTGCCACACTTCGAGGGGCGAAAAGGCGTGGACGTGAATCTCCGGCGCCGCTTCTTTCACCGTGCGGCAGATCTCGAGATAGGTCTCGCCGGTATAATCCGGATGAATGCCGCCCTGCAGACAGATCTCCGTCGCGCCGCGCTGCCAGGCTTCGCTGACCCGCCGGGCAATTTCGCTCTGTTCGAGATCGTAGGGCCGGCCGCGCAGGTTTTCGCTCATCTTGCCTTTCGAGAAGGCGCAGAACTGGCAGCGGAAATAGCAGATATTGGTGTAGTTGATGTTGCGGTTGACGACATAGCGCACGGTGTCGCCCGAGACCTCGGCGCGCAGCTCGTCCGCCGCCCGGCACACCGCATCGAACCCATCGCCGCGCGCTTCGAACAGGGCAACGATCTCGCTTTCGTCTAATCCCTTGCCGTCCCGCGCTTTGGTCAGCGTTCGGCGTAGCGCGTCGGAAGGCGCGGGGGAGGCGCGCTTGCCATTCAGCGGCGGCGCGGCGACGGAGCCGGGTGACCAGTCCTCGATTCGTGCCAGGCCGTCGCCATCGCTCGCTTGCAGGATGGCGGTTTCCATCTCGGGCGCGAGCCAATGGCTGCCTTTACGAATATAGGCGGGATAAACTGCCAGGCGCTCGGCGAGATATTTGCCGCTGGCCGCGGTCTCTTCGGCGAGGCGGTCGAGATGGGGCCAGGGCGCTTCCGGATTGACGAAATCCGGCGTCACCGGCGACACGCCGCCCCAATCATTGATCCCCGCGCCGATCAGCCGCGCCAGGCCTTCGAGTCCGTCCGGGCTGAGATTGGGCGGCGCCTGGATGTTCATATGAGGCCCGAAGACGAGGCGCGCCGCCGCCACGGTCCAGGCAAGCTCGTCGAGATCTGGCTCCGGCGCCTCGGCCATGCGCGTCCCCGGCTTGGCGCGGAAGTTTTGAATAATGACTTCCTGTATATGGCCGTATCGCGCGTGCAGTTCACCGAGCGCAAGGAAGGCCTCGATGCGTTCGAGCCTTGTCTCGCCGATGCCGATCAAGATGCCGGTGGTCATGGGCACCGCCGCCTCGCCGGCAAGACGCAGCGTCTCGAGCCGCGCTGCCGGGCGTTTGTCCGGCGAGCCGTGATGGGCCATGCCCTTTTGGCAGAGCCGTTCGGAGAGGCTCTCCACCATGAGCCCCTGCGAGACGGATATCGGGCGCAGCGTCGCTATATCCTCCGCCGTCAGCACGCCGGGATTGAGATGGGGCAACAGGCCGGTCTCCGCATGCACCAGCGCCGCCATCTCGGCGAGATAGGCGAGGGTGGTGTCATGGCCGAGCTCGGCAAGCTCGCGCCGCGCCGCCGCGTAGCGCAGTTCCGGCTTGTCGCCGAGGGTAAAGAGCGCCTCACGGCAGCCCGCCTCGGCGCCGGCGCGTGCGGTGGCGAGCACCTCTTCCGCCGACATATAGCAGCGCTCGCCCTTCTTCGGCGGATGGGCGAAGGTGCAGTAATGGCAAACGTCGCGGCAGAGATGAGTGAGCGGAATAAACACTTTGCGCGAATAGGTGACGAGATCGCCATGGGCGGCATCGCGCGAGGCCGCGGCGCGCGCCTCCATCTCTGCCTGGCCGAGAGCGTCGAATTCGCGCAAGGCCTCGGCAGCGCCGGCGGCGCCGGGAAGAAGAGTAGCGAGCCCGTTCATGCCGATTTCCGCTCCGCCTGGAAGCGCGCCGCGATGCCGCTTTCGGCGAGGTAACGCTGGCTCCCGGTCTCTCCCGGCCGGTCGAGCAGCTCGGCGAGATCGTCGGGCGTGTCGATATCGAGGCCGAGGCCGGGCAGCGGCAGGATGGTGGGCTCAAAGCCGCGCCCGCGCGCCGCGTCGAGGTGGGGATAAAAGCTGTTGTCGCCGAAGCGGAGCGGTACCGCATCCGGCGGCGAGCAGAGCACGCAGTTGGAGCCCTGCCGGTCGCGCGCTGGCACGATGGTCATGGCCGGCGCCGGTGTTGTGCCGTGGGTGGCGATCGCCTGCTCGAACTCCGCCGCCACCGCCAGCGGCACATCCCCCGGCACCTGCAGGATCGCCGAGACGCCGCGCGCCATCAGCGCACCGATGCCATGGGCGACCGCGGCGGTCTGCCCGCTATTCTCATCCTCGGAGATCACTTCGGCGCCAAAGCGCCCGGCCATCGCCCGCGCCTCATCGTCGCGGGTGATCATGGCGATGCCGTCGAGCGAGGAGGTCGCAGCCAGTGCCGCCAGCACATCCCCCATCATGGCGCGAAACAACTCCCGCCGCTCGTCGGGCGCCAACACCGGCGCCAACCGCTGCTTGGCCCCCGCCAAATCCTTAACCGGCAGAACAGCCCACATCAGCGTGCCGCCGGCCCCGGGCGCATGGCCGCGTATTCGCAAAATTGTCTATTGTTTGTCAAAGCTTACCGGCCCCGCCGGAAGGTTCAGGCGATCAAACGACGCTATGAGAAAGGCGGCACGGATTCAAGCCCTTCCTCCCGGAGAAAATTTCCGGAGAGGCAAACGCAAAAGCGCGTGCATTCCGCCGGATCAATCGACTCTGAGCCCATTGATTTCAATCGAATCCGCCCGACCGGCATGCGATAACAAGGGATGAACGCGCCTCGGCCCAATCCTGCGGATTCCTTCGACCTCGACGACTTTTTCGTCGTCGCGCGGGAGGCGGGGCACGCGCTGAAGGACTTGCCGGTCTGGGCGTGCCGTCGCGCCGGCGCCGTGGCGCTCGGCGATGGGGCGGGGCGCGAGATCGAGCGGGTGGATATCGAAGAAGTGCCGGGGGCGTGGCAATTGCGCGGCGTTCTCGGCGATGCGGAATGTGACCAATTGGTCGCGCTCAGCGAGGCGCTCGGCTATGACGACGACGCGCCGGTTTCGCTGCCGCGACACATCCTCCATGCCGACAATGTCACCTGGGTGGTTGACGAAAACGTCGATGGCGCGATCTGGGCGCGCTGCAAGGATTTTTTCGCAGCCTCCGAATATTCCAGCCTGCGGCCGCTCGGCCTCAATCCGCGCTTCCGCTTCTACCGCTACGGCTCGGGCGATTATTTCGCGCCGCACGCGGACGGCGCCTGGCCCGGCAGCCGGGTGGTCGACGGAAAGCTGGTGCATGACGCCTATGGCGATCGTCTCAGCGAAATGACGTTCCTGATCTTTCTCTCGGACGGCTATGAGGGTGGGCGGACGATGTTTCGCATCGGCGACGGCGTGCTTGCCGCGGTCCCGACCCCGAAAGGAGCGGTCCTATGTTTTCCCCATGGCTCGCGCCCCGAACACTGCATCCATGGCGGTGAGGCGGTGGAGGCCGGGCGAAAATATATCATCCGCACAGACGTTCTGTTCGGCTGAGTTGGCCAAACGCGCAAGATGAGTTTATCGCCGGTCGGGTCCGGCTTGGCTTCAAGAAAGTTCGTCGAGAAGTGCCTGTGCCGCCTTCAGGTCGGCGGTGTCGAAGCCTTCGGTGAAGCGGGCGAAGACCGGTGCCAACAGATTGCGCGCCTCGGCAATTTGGTTTTGTGCAAGGCGGAGGCGGGCGAAGGAGGTTGCGGCGCGGAGTTCGAGGGATTTCGCGCCTTGTGCTTCAGCGGTGGAGAGTGCGAGCCGGAAAGCGTCCTCGGCCGGAGCGTGTTCGCCCGGCGCGAGGTCGAGAAGCAATTCGCCGCTGAGACGGTGAAGTTCCGCCTCCATATATCGCTCTTCCGTTTCCGCGGCGATATCCAGGGCTTCGGCGATGATGTCGAGCCCCTTTTGCGGCTGCCCCTGGCCGCGTTCCGCCTCGGCCAAGGGGATCATCAAATAGGGCAGCTGCATTCTGGCGCCGGTGGCGCGATAGGCGTCCAGGCCGTCGCGGACCTGCGCCGCGCCTTGCGAATATTCGCTTTGATGTATCCGCGACCAGCCGAGCATGATGTTGCCGGTCGCCCTGACCAGCGCATAGCCATGTTCGTCCGCCATGGCAATCGCTTCTTCGCTGCGTTCGCGCACGCCCTCCCAGTCGCCGACGAGTTGTCTCAGCATCGCGTCCCAATAAAGCGAGCGGCCAAAAGTGAACATGGTGTCGAGCCGGCGGACCAATGACTGAGCCTCGTCGGTGCTCGCTATGGCCTGATCGACATCTCCCAGGAACCACAGGGTCCAGGCGAGATAACACATGCCCGTCACGCCGGGTTCGGCGCCGCTATAGGTAAAGGCCAAGTCGGCATGTTGTTCGGTATCGTAAAGCTCCAACGCTTTCTCGATATATTCGCTCGACCGAGCCAAATTCGGCGGGTAGATCGCCGTCACGCCGACCGCGAGGTAGCTTTCGAGCAGGGTTGGGATGTCGTCCTGCTTCTCGGCATGCGCCAAAAAACTTTCCGCCGCCGCCACCGCGTCGCTGTGCTCGGCGCGGATCATGTGAATGATCACCATGCCAAAAAGCACGGGAAACAGCTTTTCGGTCTCGTCGATCCGTTCGCAGAGATGACGCGCGCGCTCATAGGCTTCGACGGCCTCGGGGGAGCCGTATCCCTTGATCGCCATCGACGCGGTTCCAAGCGCCGCCTGCAGCGCGATTTCCGTCCGATCGCGCTCGGCGGATTCCGGCAGGGTCATTAGAACCTCGAATTCCTTGCGCAAATGGCCAATCGCCTCCGGGTTGGCCGAGCGTTCGATCGCCTGCTGGCCGGCGGCGTGCCAATGGTTGGCCGCCGGCTCTGCCAGGCCGGCTTCGGTAAAATGATGCGCGATCAGTTCGGGCTGGGCTTCGACCAGTTCCGGAAAGCGGCTTTGCAACAGCTCCGTCACCTGCTCGTGATATTTCTGCCGGCTGCGCTTGAGCAGAGATTGGTAGGCGGCGTCCTGCAACAGGGCGTGTTTAAAAATATATTTGGCGCGGGGCGGCCGGCCGCGCTGATAGAGCAGCTCGGCGGCGGCCAGTTCATCGAGTCCGTTCTGCAGTACGGCCTCGTCGATGGGCGCGATGGCGGCGACCATCTCATAGCTGAATTCGCGGCCGAACACGGCGCCGAGTTGGGCGACTTCGCGGATGTTCGGCAGCCGGTCGAGTCTGGCCATGAGCGAGTCCTGCAGGGTGGCAGGAATGGTCAGTCCGGACATCGGCCCGCTGAGCTGATACCGGCCATCCGCTTCATGCAGGAAATCCGCTTCCAGTATCGCCTTGGTCAGTTCCTCCACATAAAGCGGTACGCCATCCGTCTTGGCGATAATATGTTCGACGACCTCTTCGGGCAGGGGCATGCCGCCGGCCTGGCGGTCGATCAGCGTTTCCGCTTCGGGACGTTCCAGGCGGTTCAGGGTGAGAGGCGTCATATGCGAGCGCTGCGGCCAAGGCGGGATGAAGCCGGGACGGAATGTCAGCACGTTGAAGATGGGCGCGGTCGGCGTTTGTTCGATGATCTCGCCGATAAGCTCGATGGTCGACGGGTCGGCCCAGTGCAAATCCTCCCATACCTGTAGCACGGGGCGGCGCTCGGCCGTTTCCAGGTGCCAGGCGACCAGGGCATCCAGGGTCTCTTGCTTCTGCTGTTGCGGCGTAAGGCGTAAGGGCGGGTAACGGTCCTCGGGTACCGGAAAGGCGAGCAGCGCGGCAAAGAGCGGCACGCTTTCGTCGAGCGGCAGGGAGAAACTGTCGAGCGCCTGTTCCAGCTTCGCCAGCCGCGCCTCGCCATCGTCCTCGCGCTGCCAGCGGCAGACCTGTTCGAGAAAGGAGATAACGGGATAAAGCGCGCTGTTGATATGGTAGGGCGAGCAGCGAAGGGTACTATGTAAATAGCTCTCGTCCTCCAGCGTATCGGCGAAGGCATCCACCAGCAGGGTTTTACCGATACCGGGTTCGCCGCTGATCAGCACCGCCTGGCCGATGCCGTTGCGGCTTTGCTCCCAGGCGCGGCGCAGCAATTCGAGCTCCGGCGCGCGCCCGACGATGCGCGCTCGCGCCTCCGGATGGGCCGCGGCGAAGGCGCTTTCGGAGGATTGTTCGCCCGTCACGCGCCATACCGCGACCGGCTCCTGAATGCCCTTGAGGCTGTGCGATCCCATCTCGGCGAGGTCGAAACTGTCGCCGATCAACAATCGCGTCCGGGCGCCGATGACCAACTCCCCGGGAGACGCCAAGGATTGGAGCCGCGCGGCCAGGTTCGGCGTCTCTCCGATGACGGCGTCTTTTTCCGTCGCGGTATCGCCGATGATATCTCCGATGACGACCTCGCCCGAGGCAATGCCGACCCGGGCGGAAAGCGGCCGTCCTTCTTCCGCCGTCAAATGGGCAACCGCCTCCAACGCCGCGAGGCCGGAGCGCACGGCCCGCGCCGCCTGATCCTCATGGGCGCGCGGCCAGCCAAAATAAGCGAGGACGCCGTCGCCGAGAAACTTCGCCACATGGCCCTCATAACGGGCCACAACGCCGGCCATGGCGTCCTGATAGCGGCGCATCACATCCTGCAAATCCTCCGGATCGAGCCGCCCGGAAAGCTCCGTCGAGCCGACCAGGTCGCAAAACATGACGGTGAGCTGGCGGCGCTCCGCCGCGGTGGAGGAGGTTTCCGGCGCCGCTGCCTTCGGCGCTTCAGCGACGGGCTCCGCAGTGTGCAGCTTGGATATTTCGGCGAGAATCACTTTTCGGTGTCCAAGCGAGACGCCGAGTTCCTTCAAATCCTCCTGGTCGAGATGCGGCAAGGCGCGGAAATCGACGTCATTCTCGACGAACGATTCCGCATAATTTTCGAGCCCCAACTCTACCAACCACTCCCCAATATCGACAGCCACGATCCCTCCGACGGATAATCGGATTATCAAATCAGAAATGCCGCGTATGCGACAACATCAATTGTCCCCTGGGTCGAATTGCTCGGCGGCGATACTTCTCCGTCAAATAGTTCATCACCAAGATGCGGCATGCGGGCGCGAGCCGTATGAGGCGGCGCGGCATTGGCGAATGCCGGTAAACAAAGCCGGCATGATATTGGACTTGGCCCACGGCAAGCCCGGGTGATAGCGTTTCGCTTCCGAACAAAAAAGCTCAACGGGGAAAATGTCGATGGTCAAAGTCGAATGCGTCGTCGAATCGAAGAATTATCTCGGCGAAGGGGCGGTCTGGGACCCGGTCGAGGGGCTGCTCTATTGGGTCGACATGCTCGACAAGCAGGTCTGGTCGTTCAACCCCAGGAGCGGCGATACACGGACGTGGCAGCTGCCCAAGATCGTCGGCGCTTTCCTGTTGCGCGAGAATGGTGGCGGGGTGCTCACCATGGAGGACGGTTTTTACTTCTTGGACATGGAGACCGGCGAGACCGAGCTCATCCACGCGGTCGACGCCGAGATCGAGAATTCGATCTTCAACGACGGCAAGGCGGACCGGCGCGGGCGCTTCTTCGCCGGCGGCGAGGATCAGAAGACCGAGGCGCCGATCTGCGGCCTGTTCCGCCTCGACCCGGACCTCAGCCTGCACGAGATGGAGCGCGGCATCATCTGCAACAACGGGCCGTCCTGGAGCCCGGACAACAAGACCTTCTATCACACCGACAGCTTCCGCCAGGAGATGTATGCCTACGATTACGACATCGAGACCGGCGATATCAGCAACAAGCGCCTCTTCATGTCGTGCAAGGACGAGCCCGGCATCTTCGATGGCTCGACGGTCGACGCGGAGGGCTATATCTGGAACGCCCAGATCATCGCCGGCGACCTGGTGCGCTATACGCCGGAAGGCGAGGAAGACCGGCGCATCCCGATTCCGTGCAAGACGATTACCAGCGTTAGCTTCGGCGGCGACGACCTCGATGTGATGTATCTCACCTCCATGGGCAATACCGATTTTCTCGGGCCCGAGGGTGTGCGCCTGTTCGGCGAGGCGGCCAAGCCGCAGCCCCATGGCGGCGGCATCTTCGCCGTCACCGGCGCCGGCGTCCGTGGTATTCCGGAGCCGCGCTTCGGCGGCTAGCGGAACCCAAAAGGATCAGTCGAACAGCGCCACGCAGCGCACTTCGATGCTCCAACGCACCGGTGCATCGGGCGGTGTGGTCGGGTCCTCAAAGGCGGTGTGGAAGCTGAAGGTGCAGGGGGTGTCGGGGCCGGGGGTGTCGCCGTCGGCCCCCTTGGTGCGGGCGAGGTCGCCGGCGGAATCCCATTGCTTGATCAGCAGCGCCTCGTCGCGGGTGAGGGCGGACCAATAGAACCAATTGTGGCGCTTGGCGGGCTTTGAAAAATAATTTTCGCCGATGCGGTCGCCATAGTGGATTTCAAAGACGACCAAGTCTTCCGGCGCGACGCTCGCGGCGTCGCAGAGCGCGATGGGATGGGTGGCGACCGGCGTCTCGGCGATATTGCGCCAGACATTGATGATGGCGTAACGCCCGCCGGCCAAGGCGGCGTCGACTTCGGCTGCGTCGAGCAGCGCTTCGCCTTCGGCCAGCACGGTGCGCAGGGTGTCGTTGGCGGTCGGCGGCCGGGCGAGTTCGCGCAGGCGCTGGGGCGCGCTGGTCAGGGTGTAGTCGCCATGAACCACGCGCGCCGGGCCCTGCACCTCTTGGCCGCCGGCGATGCGGCGTTTGTCGCTCTTGCCGGCGGCGGAGCGCACATTATGGTCGAAAGCGGCGACGCGCCGCGCGCCGCTCGCCTCGCGCAACAACGCTTCGCAGTCGGGATAATAGCCGCGTACGACGGCTTCATGATCGAGGAAGTCGAGCCCCGGATCCGCCAGGGGGCGGGTGAAGAGCTCGAAGCCATGGGCATCGAGGCTCGGCTGGTCCGTCGATGCCAGCCCCCGCGCGTCGTGCACCGGTTTGGGCTGGACGTCGAGATCGACGCCCGTCCAGCCATCGCCGCTGCCGTCCAGATTGCGCCGCGTGAGGACCTTGCCGTTGCGATAAAGCGAATGCTCGGCGGCGGCGCTGATATAGGGGATCGCGCCGGTTTGGGCGGCTGCGGTTGAAGTCATGGAGTTCGTCCTTGGAATTATGCTGCTCGATACTATGCCGTCGCGCGCCGAGGGTGAAGCGGCTCGACCGTTCTAACCGTCCAACAGGCTTGCGCCGGCCGCCATAAGTTGCAGCGCCTCGGCGGCGCCGTCTTCGGTGCCCTTTTCGAAATCCGCGCCATGTGCCGCCATTCGATTGGTGACATGGCCGAAGCAGACGATATCGCGTGCCCCAGCGGTGGCGAAAGCGTAAAGCGAAGCGGCCTCCATTTCCACCGCGAGTATTCCCCGTCGGCGCGCATTCGCGATGGCGTCTTCGGTCTCGCGGTAGGGCGCATCCGTGGTCCAGGCCGCGCCTTTGAGAACAGCGAAGGGCAGGGCCGCCAGAGCCGGCGCGAGGCGTTCAGGCAACCCGGCGGGGCAGGCGGCGTAATCGCCCGGCGGGAGATAGTGGTAACTCGTCCCTTCGTCGCGCAATGCGCGCTCGATCAAAAAGAAACAGGGAAGGTCGAGATCGGTGGCGATCTGCCCGGCGGAGGTGACGCTGACGATCAGGCGGCAGCCGGAGGCGAACATCTGCTCGGCGATCAGCACGGCGAACGGTCCGCCGACGACATTTCCGACGATGCCGTATCGCCGTTCCTGCCAGTCGAACTCGAACATTTCCGTATGGTAACAGGCCCAGCTCTTCGATTTGTTGGCCAGGCCCTGGCGGCGCAACCACCTCAAGATATCGCCGTCAGGATCGAGCAGGCAGAGCGGCGGCACATCGCCGGCGCTTCGCCGCAATTGCCGCCGTGCCTCGCGCAGCAGATTTTCGGGGCGGAAAGTCGAGGGCTCGGTGGTCGCCTTCACCCTGAGGATAGGTGGTGATTCCGGTTTGTTCATGCGCTCTCTCTCGTGACCGCGCACTATAGCCGATGGGGAAGGCGCGACGAACCTGGTCCACCAATATAATGCCTGAGTATCGCCGATTGCCTTGGCCGTTGCCCGCGCCGGGCCGCGACAGGCGGGCCTGCTTTTCCTACTCCTCGCCCAGCTCCCACTCCGCGTCATAGGCGCCGGCGGGAAGCTCGTGGGCGATGCCCTTATGGCAATCGATGCAGGTTTGCCCGCTACTGATGGCCTCGTCGTGGCGGTCGCGCGAGCGCTTTTCCTGCACGGTGAAATCCATATAGTCGAAATTGTGGCAGTTGCGGCATTCGCGCGAATCCGTCTCCTTCATTTCGCGCCAGACGCTGGTCGCCAATCGGATGCGCTTCTCTTCGAATTTTTCGCGCGTGTCGATGCTGCCGACCCAGTGGTGATAGAGCTCGTTGGTGGCGCGCACCTTGCGGGCGACTTTATGCACCCAGCCCTTGGGCACATGGCAGTCGGGGCAGGTCGCACGTATGCCGGTGCGGTTGCTGTAGTGAACGGTGCGCTTATATTCGAGATAGACATTGGCTTCCATCTCGTGACAGCTGATGCAGAAGGCCTCACTGTTGGTCAGCTCCATCGACCAGTTAAAGCCGCCCCAAAAGACGATGCCGGCGACGAAGCCCGAGACCAGCAGCGTGCCGAGAGCGTAGGGCGAGGGCCGCCACAATGCGCGCCAAATGCGGCGTATCAGGCCACCGACAGTTCTTTTTTTGATTTCTCCCGGCTCCGGCGTTTGTTCACTCATGGCGCTTTCCTTTACTTCTGCCAAACGCTTGCGCGGCTAGGCGCGCCTCAACGGGCGTTGATCGCGTTGGTGAAATCATTGCCGACCAGGAGCGGTACATCCGCCTGGATTACATGGCACTGGGTGCAGAACCAGCGCGACCGGGTCACCTTGTCGAGCGCCACGCCGTTGCGATCCGTGTAATGGGTTTCGCTGACCTTCGGCGCGCCTTCCCGCACATTGTAGGGCCAGTCGTGGCAACGCAGGCATTGGTTCACCTTGACGTTGATCTGATATTTGTCGGTCTTGTGCGGAATCATCGGCGGCTGCTGGCGATAGGCCTTATCGAAGCGGCGACCGGTCTTCCAATCGGCCACCGGCGGCGCCTCATTGATCTCGTCGATCTCCATCACGCCGCGCAAGGACTGCACCTCGCCGCTCTGCTGCGCGCTCGCACCCACGGTCAGAAAGGCGGTTGTAAGCCCGAGGGCCAGAACTCCGATCATCCATGGCATCACTATCTTCATGACCAGTCTCCGTTTAGAAATCGATCCGCGCTTCATATCTTCACCACCCGGCAGGCGCATTTCTTGAAATCCGTTTCCTTGGACAAGGGATCGGTGGCGTCGAGGGTGAGCTTGTTGACCAATTGGCCGGCATCGAACCAAGGGAAGAACACCAGGCCGCGCGGCGGCCGGTTGCGCCCGCGCGTCTCGACCCGGGTCAGCACCTCGCCGCGCCGGGTTTCGACCTTGGCCGTGATGCCGCGTTTGAGGCCGCGCGCCTTGGCGTCCTCCGGGTGCATGTAGATTTTGGCGTGCGGGTAGGAACGGTGCAGCTCCGGCACCCGCTGGGTCATGCTGCCGGAATGCCAATGCTCAAGCACCCGGCCCGTGGACAGCCAGAGATCGAACTCGTCGTCCGGGCTTTCCGCCGCCGGCTCGTAGGGCGCGAAGATGATGTTCGCCTTGCCGTCGGGCTTGCCGTAGAACTGCACGTCCGCGCCGGCTTCCACATGCGGGTCATAGCCCTCGCGGAAGCGCCACAGGGTCTCCTGGCCGTCGATCACCGGCCAGCGCAAGCCGCGGACCTT
The DNA here is from genome assembly GCA_964623955.1 of uncultured Rhizobiaceae bacterium. Classification (GTDB taxonomy): domain Bacteria; phylum Pseudomonadota; class Alphaproteobacteria; order UBA828; family UBA828; genus PTKB01. Next base: position 8,410 of record CAZUVO010000031.1, on the reverse strand, counting down.
GTGATAGGTATCGAAATCCGCCATCTCGTGGCCCTTCTTGATGATATCCGGGGCCGAGTTGAACAGGCGGTATTCCTCGAAGATTCCCTTCTGCACATAGAAGCCGAAATGCTCGGATTCATCATTGTCGTAAATGTTGCCGGCGTCGTCGCGGATCGGCTCCGCGGCGAACTTGTCGACCTGGCCGTTGGCGAACAGGATGTCGTAGAGCGTCTTGCCCCAATATTCCGGCTTCTGCTCGATCAGTTCCGTCGGCCACACCTCCTCGACCCTGAAGCGCTTGGAGAACTCCATCACCTGCCAAATGTCGGATTTCGCCTCGCCCGGCGGCTTTACCTGCTGGCGCCAGAACTGAGTACGCCGCTCCGCATTGCCGTAGGCGCCTTCCTTCTCGACCCACATGGCGGTCGGCAGGATCAGATCGGCGGCAAGCGCGGTGACGGTCGGGTAGGGGTCCGACACGACGATGAAATTCTCCGGGTTGCGGTAGCCGGGGAAGCCCTCCTCGTTGATGTTGGGCGCCGCCTGCATGTTGTTGTTGCACTGCACCCAATAGGCGTTGAGCTTGCCGTCCTTGAGCATGCGGTTCTGCAGCACGGCGTGATAGCCGGGCTTGCCGGGAATGGTGCCCTTGGGCAGTTTCCACACCTTCTCGGCGAAGTCGCGGTGCTTCTCCTTCATCACCACGAGATCGGCGGGTAGGCGGTGCGCGAAGGTGCCGACCTCGCGCGCGGTGCCGCAGGCCGAGGGCTGGCCGGTGAGCGAAAACGGACTGTTGCCGGGCTCGGAAATCTTGCCCATCAGCAGATGCACGTTATACAGGAGCCCGTTCACCCAGACGCCGCGCGTGTGCTGATTGAAGCCCATGGTCCAGAAAGAGGTGACCTTCCTGGACGGATCCGCATAGAGCTTGGCGAGGCGCAGCAATTTCTCCTGCGGCACGCCGGAAAGCTCGGCGGTTTTCTCAAGCGTATATTCCGCGACGGATTCGGCATATTCGTCGAAGCCGATTTTGGTCAGCTTGCCGCCCTTGCCGGTCGCCGCCTTTTCCAGCGCATGCTCCGGGCGCAGGCCGTAACCGATATCGGTCACGGTCTTGGTGAAATTGACATGCTTCGAGACGAAGGCCTCGTCATAGGCTTTGGTCTCGATAATGTAGTTGGCGATATAGTTGAGGATCGCCAGATCGGTTTGCGGCGTGAACACCATGCCATTGTCGGCGAGCTCGAAAGAGCGGTGTTCGAAGGTCGAGAGAACATGCACTTCGCAGCCCGGCTTGGTGAGGCGCGTGTCGGTCAGGCGGGCCCACAGCACCGGATGCATCTCCGCCATGTTGGAGCCCCACAGCACGAAGGCGTCGGCATGCTCGAGATCGTCATAGCAGCCCATCGGCTCGTCGATGCCGAAGCCGCGCATGAAGGCGCCGACGGCGGACGCCATGCAGTGCCGCGCATTGGGGTCTATATTATTTGAGCGCAGGCCCGCCTTGAAAAACTTCGCCGCGGCATAACCTTCCCAAACGGTCCATTGGCCGGAGCCGAACATGCCGACGCTGGTCGGCCCTTTTGCCTTGATCGCGGCCTTGAACTTCTCCGCCATCACGTCGAAGGCTTCGTCCCACGTGACCTCGGTGAATTCGCCGTTCTTGTCGTAAGCGCCGTTCGATTTGCGCAGCAGCGGCTTGGTCAACCGGTCCTCGCCATACATGATCTTGGACAGGAAATAGCCCTTGATGCAGTTGAGGCCCCGGTTGACCGGCGCGTCGGGATCGCCCTGGGTCGCGACCACGCGACCGTTCTTGGTGCCGATCAGCACACCGCAGCCGGTGCCGCAAAAGCGGCAGGCGCCTTTGTCCCAGCGGATATCGCCGCCGGTCGCGGCCGTTGCCGGACCGGCGCCGCTGAGCGTCGTGCCGGCTGCCGCCGCCGCCGCCATCGCCGCTTGGGTCTTGATGAAATCGCGCCTGGTCATGCTCATTGTGCTTGCTCCTCATCGCCGGGGTCTTGCTCGAAATAATTGTAGACAAGTGCCGTGTTCAGAACCCCGGCCATATTCTGCAATTCGGTAAAAACATCGGCCGCCCGTTTATCGTCCGGCTGATCGACCGTCACGATCAGACGGCCGTCATCGGTGACGCCGTGGATTTCCACGCCGCTCAAAGCCGCTATTTTCCTGCTCATGACGTCCTCCGAGCCCGGCTGGACGTGAATGACCATTCCGGAAATACTCATCGGCATCTCTTGTAAGCTGGCGAATATGGGATCTGAAACTCGGCCAAACTCGTTACCCCTGCTGAAGTCAAAATATACTTCGCAACCGCTTAAGTTGCTTTGATCGATATCAACTTATGTAGGTCACTAGGGTTAACGGTAAAGCCAACCGGACCGCGTTCGCGGACGCCGGATCTTGCGTCTCCGTCAGGACGAAGGATTCTGTTCAGCCTTGCGCGGCTTCCGGGAGGGAATATTGGCCGGCGGAGGGGTCGTCTTCGCGTAAGCTTTCAAGCTGTTCGCGGCTCAGCGGCGCTTTGCCGAGATCGACGCCCATTAGTTTGGCATCGGTCACATCGGCATCGGTGAAATTGGCGCTGTATAAATTCGCGCGGGAAAAGTCCGCGCCTCTCAAATCGGCAGAATTGAAATCGGCACTCGTCAGATTCGTGTCGCACAATATGGCCGAGCGCAGGTTTGCCCCCTGCAAGCGAGCCGCCACGAGGCTGGCGCCTTGTAATGTGGTCGGGACGAGCTTGCGGGTTTGCGTGCCGCGGCTGCGCTTGACCGCAAGCGGAGCAAGTTTCGCCTGCTCGAGATTGGCACCGTCCAAATTGGCCTCAATCAGCTTGGCGCCGGAAAGAATCGTGCCGGTCAAATCGGCTTCCTGCAACTTCGCATCCGTCAGGTTGGCCATGGCCAGTTTGGTTCCCGAGATATTAGCGCCGGACAAATTGGCGCCCTGCAGGCTTGCGCCGCTAAGATCATGACTCGATAGATTGCTTCCGCTGAGGTCATAGCCGTCAAGATTGGCGAAGTGCCCCTTCGCGCCATTGGTCCGCAACCAATCTTGGTGTGCTTGCAATATTTCCTCGACCGAGACCGGCGCGCCATCGGCGGTGGTCGATATCTTGGTTTGATTGAGCTTGGCGTATTCGATGCTGATGCCCTCGAAACTCGCGCCGGCGGTATTCGCATTGTTGAAATTGGCGCCTTTGATATCCGCCCTGTCGAGACACGCATTTTGCATGGAGCAGTCCGACAAATCCGCATCGTTCAGGTTGGCCCCGGAAAGATCAACATTGTCCAATTTCGCGCCTTTAAAGTTCGAACCGCTGAGATTTACGCTCTGCAGGACCGCGCCGGAAAAGTCGGATTCGATCGCCGATATATCGGCGAGATAGGCACGCGTCAGGTCGGCATTGCGAAAGATGGCATGGTCGAGAGTACACTGTCCGAGATTGCAGGGCGTAATGTCGGAACTATCGCCGTCCTTGGGCCGAACGATTGTGCCCGCGCGAAGGTCGGTGCCCTCAAGGATCGCACCGCTCAAATCCGCCTTGTTCAGGTTCGCGCCGCGTAGATTCGCATCCTTGAGGTTGGTCTCGATCAGCTTGGCCTGGCTCAGATTTGCGGCATAAAGGTCCGCCTCGCTTAGATTCGCGCCGGAAAAATTACAGCCGACGAATTTGCCGCCGGCCAATTTGGCCCTCGGCAACTGGATATTCGACAAATTTGTGCCGCTGATGTCATAAAAGGAGAGATTGGCTATGACGCCGCCCGAACGTTTGCTCAGCCAGAGCTTATGATTTTTCAGCGCGTCAACCAGCTGCTGTTCGGTGATAATCTTGTGCACTATCCAAGCCCAATCAATATGTTAGATGCGTGAAATGGCCTAACCTAATTTCTGTCTTCATAGGCAATAATTGATAGAACACGAAAATATTCTGTAGTTTCATACCCAATAATTAATATGACTCTCGGCAGTTAATTTATCGTTGACGAAATGAGGCCAACCCAATTTTTTTGAGAGGTTGGCGGTCGCTTTTAACCGTATTACGATTATGGACTAATTCGACGGATCGTCAGGTTTCAGTTCATTTTGCTGTTGTTCAACCCGGACACCGCAGTTCTTCCGCTGGGCGCAACGCGCAGGCCACAGAAAAGCCATGAACATCGGACATGAATTGCTTCGGCTAAAGTTTGAAAGGCAATAGGATGCCGTTCCTACGAGGATTCGCCATTGCGCTGGTCATCGTCCTGGCGCCGGCCATGCCGGCTGTGGCCGGGTGGGACGAAGCCATTGCCGCCTTCGAGCGCGGCGATTTTGAGACCGCGCTGAAGGAATTCCAAATCCTCGCCGACGAAGGCGACCCGGACGGTCAGGTCGGGCTCGGTGCGATCTATGGCGGCGGCTTTGGCGTGGCCCAGGATTACGGCGAAGCCGCGCGCTGGTTCCGTCTCGCCGCCGATCAGGGCAGCGCCGCCGCGCAGTATGAGTTGGGCGATCTCTATTATAACGGCCTCGGTGTCGCCGAGGACTTTGCCGAGGCGGCGCTCTGGTTCGAGCGCGCGGCGCGCCAGGGTTATGTCGAGGCGCAGGAGAGTATCGCTCTCCAATATGGCCTCGGCGAGGGTGTCGAATTTGATCCGGTGAAGGCCTATGCCTGGTTTGCGCTTGCCGCCGCCGGGATGAGCGAGCATGGCCCCGAAGGCGTGCGTCTCATGGCGGAGGCGATGTCAGAGGCGGAGATCGCCGAGGCGGTGGCCTTGGCCGAATCCTGGATCGGGGAGCAATATGCCGGCACCACGATGTGGGACGCGCCGGCACTCGATGTCTCGGCGCCGCTCGGTGCGCCGGGCAATCCGGTACGGGTCGACGGGCCGGGCGGCGAACATGCCTATCTCGACCGTCTGCGCTGTCCGAACGGAGAGGCGCCTGACTTTGAGCGCCTCGGCAGCGTCGGCGAGGGGCCTTATGGCCGCATCATGGATATCTATGAACTGCGCTGCGAGCTCGGTGGCCACACGGTTGATGTCTATATGGACATGTACCATCCGGACGAGCCCGTGCATTTTCCCGTACCCGGCTTCACCTTCGCTGACAGCCAGGCCTCTTGACCTAGCTCAATGCCGCGCGTAGGCGTATCGCCGAAAGTTACCCTTGACCGGACTTGACGGCGGATCAGTGGTGGAGGAGCGCCATGACATCGGATGAAGCCCACACATTAGCCGGAAAATACGGACTTGAATTTCGCTTCGATCAAGATGGACAAAGCTGGGAACTCGGCAAGCCGGGGCGCGACGCGAGCGTATGGATCGCCCCCCATGTGTTGAGCGGTTTGACAAGCGATCAATTGATCAATCATTACATCAACGAGGTTCTCGGCCGGGCCGGAGGAGGGGACGCGGCCGGAGAGGATTGAGCGCGCCTCCGCCGCATCGCGAGCCATGGCCAGTCCCGAAACCGCCGAGAGCGCCGAAAGCACCAAGCAAAAACGCCGCGGGGTGCCGATCGTGGCGGCTCTGGTCGGCGCCTTCGGCTTGCTGATGCTCGCCGCCGTCGCGCTCGTTTTCATCGCCGGCTATGAGGTTGCGCGGCGCAACACCACCGAACTGATCCGCGAGAAATCCGACCTGCTGATCGAATCGGTCATCGCGCAAAACCGCACCCATCTCGAGCCGGTACGCGCCCAGCTCGAATATCTCGCCGATCAGGTTGCCGCCGGCACGCTGGCGCCAGACGATCGCGCGGCGTTCGGCGACGCGCTCCGCGCCTCGCTCGCGGCGGTGCCGCAGGTCTCGGTGGTGGCGTTCCTCGATACCGATTTCGCAGTACAGCGCGCCTTCCGCAATCGGCCCGGCTGGCCGGTCGCGCTCGACGATTGGAGCGCCGATACATCCGTGGCGGAAACTTTGAGCGAGGTTGCCGCCGCCGAGGGCGCCTATTGGGGCGATCTCTTCGTCGCCGAGGATCTCGGCGCGACCTTCATCAATGTCCGCATGCCGCTCCGCCGCGACGGGCAATTCTTGGGCGCGCTGATCGCCGGGGTCTCCATCGAGGCCCTATCGTCCCTTCTGGCATCTCTTGCCGATGAGCAGACCGGCCGCACCTTCGTCCTCTACGGCCGCGACCAGGTGTTGGCCCATCCGCTGCTTCTCAACGGCTACGCGGCGAAGAGCGATGCGGAGCCCTTGCCCCGCCTCGCCGATTTCGACGACCCGGTGTTGCGCGCCCTGTGGGACCCGGCGCGCGAGGTGCCGCTTGCCGCCGGGCTCGCCCAGGACGGCGACGTTCGCGCCGTGGACGCCGGCGGCAAATCCTATGTCGTGCTGCTGCGCCAGCTCGACGGATATGGCGAGCAGCCCTGGCTGGTCGGCAGTTATCAGGACCGCACGGCGGTCACCGCGCAGTTTGAGCGCCTCGGCCTCATACCGCTCATTTCGCTCGCTATCCTCGCCTTGGCCCTCTTGCTCGCCTTCTTCCTCGCGCGCGGCATGAGCCCGACGGTGCGCCGGCTCGCCGATGCTGCGCATCATGTGCGCGCGCTGGATCTCGATAACGCGCCGACGCTCCGCCGTGGCCCGTTCCGCGAGCTGAACCAGGCGGCGGATGCCTATAACGCCATGGTCGGGGCCTTGCGCGCTTTCCAAACCTATGTGCCGCGCCCGCTGGTCAAACGCCTCATGGCCGAGGGCGCGCCCGGCGCGATCGTCTCGGAAGAGCGCGACGTGACCGTGCTGTTCACCGATCTGACCGGCTTTACCGCGCTCTCCGAGGACATGCCGGCGGGCGAGGTGGCGCGTTTTCTCAACGAGCATTTCACCCTGCTCGGCCGCTGTGTCGAGGCGGAGGGCGGCACGGTCGATAAGTATATCGGCGATTCCCTGATGGCCTTTTGGGGCGCGCCGGAACGCCAGAGCGATCATGCCGAGCGTGCCTGCCGCGCCGCCATGGCCATCGCCCACGCCATCCGCGAAGACAATGAACGCCGCGTCGCCGACGGTTTGATCCCCATACGCGTGCGTATCGGAATCCACAGCGGGTCCGCGCTGGTTGGCAATATCGGCGCGCCGGGGCGCATCAATTACACGATCATCGGCGATTCCGTAAATACGGCGGAGCGGCTGGAGGCCTTCGCCCGCGATGTGCCGCCGCTCGATGCCCATGTCATTGCGCTGCTCAGCGGCGAGACCGCGGCGCGCCTCGCGCCGGAATTTGACCTGGACCGGCTCGGCAAGTTCCTGCCGCCGGGCCGTCACGGTCGCATCGAAGTGTTCCGTCTGAAGAGCGACTGAACCTTACGCCGCCGGCAGACCCGCCGTAACGCCGCCATCGATCACCAGCGCCGCGCCGGTCACCCACACGGCATCGTCGGAGGCGAGGTAAAGAAACCCGTCGGCAATGTCGCGCGGGGTACCGATGCGGCCGAGCGGCGTACGTTTGGCGAGCCTGGCGCGGGCATCTTCCGGATCGGGCTGCTCGGCGAGGAAGCCGTCGAACATCGGCGTATCGACGAAGCCGGGGCAGATGCAATTGGCGCGGATTTTTTCCGCCGCGCCGTCGATCGCCATGCAGCGGGTCAGCATGATCAGGCCGGCCTTGGAGGCGACATAGGCGGCGTCCTGTGGCGCGGCGACGACACCGGCGATCGACGCCGTACTCAGGATCACGCCGCCGCCCGCCGCCGTAAGGTGTGGCCAGGCCGCCTTCGAGACGCGGTAGACGCTGGAGAGATTAGTGTCGAATTCGCGCTGCCACGCGCTTTCCGATAGCTCGGCGACGCCGCCCAAAATCGTCACCCCGGCATTGTTGACGAGAATATCGAGCCCGCCGAGCGCAGAGAGGGCGGCGTCGATCAGTCGCTCGGCATCTTCCGGCTCGGTCACGTCAATGCGCTCGGCGAAGGCGCTGCCGCCTTGGCCGGTAATTTGCTCGGCCACTCCCGCCGCCGCGCCGCCGTCGAGATCGGCCAACATCACCGCCGCGCCCTCTTCGGCGAAGCGCAACGCCGTCGCGCGCCCGATGCCCGACGCCGCGCCTGTGACGATCGCTCTTTTGCCTGCAAGTCTCATCGTTCCTGCTCGGCCACTCGGATAGCACAGCGGCGGGTGGAATTCCCGACTTAATCACGCCTCTACGCCGTTTGGAGTTCTGGTAAACCGGGTCCTCTATCGCATAAAATTCGAATGCCGCTGCCAACGTCGTCAACCGGGTTGCAAATTGGGAGCACATTCCATGCATGAAATCGAGCAGATCATCGAGGGCTACAGAGCCAAAATCGGCGAGGTGTTGGGGGTGACGGAGGAATTTTCCATTCGCCAATCGGAAATCGACGTGTTTGGCGCCGTTACGCAGAACATCGATCCCATGCACAACGATCCCGAATGGGGCAAGGAGGGACCGTGGGGGTCGACCA
>CAZUVO010000030.1:0-27135 GCA_964623955.1 uncultured Rhizobiaceae bacterium | reverse complement strand
CCGGTAAAGGCCGCTTCCGGCACCAGGCGGCGGAGCAGGGGGCGGATGGTATCGGCGCCGAGAAACATGGTTTCCTGGGTGCCGCGGGCATGCAGCAGGCGGTCGGTAAAGACATGGCCGCGCTCGCGGTCGCCGGCGAGCTGCACTTCGTCGACGGCGAGGAAATCGACCTCGCGGTCGAGCGGCATGGCCTCGACCGTCGCCAGGATATAGCGCGGCTTGGCCGGGACGATTTTCTCCTCGCCGGTAATCAGCGCAACCGCGCGCGCCCCCTTGAGCGCCACCACCTTGTCATAGACTTCGCGCGCCAGCAGACGCAGCGGAAAGCCAATGAGACCCGAGCGGTGGGTCAGCATCTGCTCCACCGCCATATGGGTCTTGCCGGTATTGGTGGGGCCGAGGACCGCCGTGACGCGGCGCTCCCGGTCGCGCTTCTCCGCCATGGCAAAAACATCGGATGGAAGCGCCCGGATTGCAAGTCAATCCACGGCGAATGAGTACAAAAGACGCAAGTCCGGGTCTTGAACCGGGCCGTCCGGCGACACATATTGCGGCCAAGTTTCGGAAAGTTCACAGGAGATAGGTGTTATGGGCGAAGCCCCGGCCGAAGAGACCACGCCCGAATCGGCGAAACAAGCGAGCGCCAAAGCGGAGACCCACGAATTCCAGGCCGAGGTCAGCAAGCTCTTGGACCTGATGATCAACTCGCTCTACAAGGAAAAGGATATTTTCCTGCGCGAGCTGATCGCCAATGCGTCCGACGCCTGCGACAAGCTGCGCTACGCCGCCATCACCGAGCCCGAGCTCAGCGCCGGCGACAGCGAGCTCAAGGTAACGATATCCGCCGACAAAGACGCCCGCACCCTGACCATCGCGGACAATGGCATCGGCATGAACCATGACGAGCTGGTGGAAAATCTCGGCACCATCGCGCGCTCCGGCACCGAAGCCTTTCTCAAGCTCATGAAGGAAGGCGAAGGCGAGGCGGACGCCAATCTGATCGGCCAGTTCGGCGTCGGCTTCTATTCGTCGTTTATGGTGGCGAGCAAGGTCGAGGTCTTCACCCGGCATGCCGGCGAGGACACCGGCTGGCACTGGGAATCAAAGGGCCGCGGCAAATTCTCGATCGTCGAGGACAGTACCGCCGAGCGCGGCGCGAAGATCGTGCTTCATCTGCGCAAGGCGGAAGAAGATTTCCTCGATCCCATGCGCATCCGCCACATCGTCTCGACCTATTCCGATCACATTGCGCTCCCCATCCAAATGCTCGAGGACGGCAAGGAGGCAGAAACCCTCAATGAGGGCTCGGCCCTTTGGACCCGCCCGGTGAGCGAGATTACCGACGAGCAGCACAACGAATTCTACAATCACGTCGCTCATCTGCCGGGCGCGCCGTGGATGAATGTGCATGTCCATGCCGAGGGGCGGTTCGAATATACCGCGCTTCTTTATGTGCCCGACATGCGGCCGTTCGACCTGTTTGATCCGGCGCGCCAGCATCGCGTGCGGCTCTACGTCAAGCGCGTCTTCATCACCGAGGAATGCGAGGGGCTGGTGCCGGGTTTTCTGCGTTTCATGCGCGGCATCGTCGATTGCGCCGATCTGCCGCTCAATGTCAGCCGCGAGACCCTGCAGCACAATCCGCTCCTCGCCAAGATCAGCTCCGGCTTGGTCAAGCGCATCCTCTCCGAGCTTGAGAAGAAGGCCAAGAAGGAGCCCGAGGCGTTCACCGAGTTCTGGGAGAATTTCGGCGCCGTCCTCAAGGAGGGCATCTATGAGGAAACGGATCACCGCGACAAGCTGATGAAGCTCGCGCGTTTTCGCTCGCTCACTTCCGGCGAGAAATGGATCTCGCTCGACGAATATGCCGCCGCCATGCCGGAGGGCCAGGACGCGATCTATTATCTCAGCGGCGATGCCGAGGCGGGGATCGACAAGAGCCCGCAATTGGAGGGCTTCAAGGCGCGCGGCATCGATGTGCTGTTCATGACCGATCCGGTGGATCAGTTCTGGCTGCCCACCGCGACCGATTATGACGGCAAGCCGTTCCGCTCGATCACCCAGGGCTCGGCCGATCTCGACAAATTCGAGACCGTCGAGAAAGAGGATGGCAAAGACACCGCGGCGGCGGAAGATCAGACGAGCGAAAGCGATATGGACAAGCTCATCGCCCTGATCAAGCTCACCCTCGGCGAGGAGGTGAAGGATGTGAGGAGCTCCTCGCGGCTGACCGAGAGCCCGGTCTGTCTGGTGGCGGATGAGGGCGATGTGGATATGCATTTCGAGCGGCTGCTGCGCCAGCACCAACAGCCGGTGATGAGCCAAAAGCGGGTGCTCGAAATCAATCCCGGCCATGCCTTGACCCGGGCGCTCGCCGATTTGGTGAACCGCGAGGGCGCCTCGGAGGCGCTCGAAGACGCGGCCCATCTGCTGTTCGATCAGGCGCGCATCCTTGAAGGCGAGACCCTGCCTGATCCGGCCGCGTTCAGCCGCCGTCTTGCCGGTTTGTTGACGAAGACGATTAGCGGTTAAGAGAAATTAGCTGCCGCCGTCGAGCCAGAGCGAATGGGCGGCGATGATCGCGCCGTGCCCGCCGGACTGGACGAGAATGGCGCAGCCATCCGCATCCACGCCGCTCGAAACCTGATCGGCGCTAAGTTCGAGATCGAGCGCCGCGCCGGTCCAGGTGCCGATCGCCTTCTGGGCGCGGACGACATGATTGTTGGCCATCTTGCGCCCAGTATTCTCCCCCGCCGTCACATCGGTGACATGGCGGCGGTCGAAATTGACCAGCCAGATCGTCGCCGGCGCACCGCCATCGGCCCGGGCGGGCAACGAGATCGTCAAACCGCCATCGCCGCCCTCCGCAACCGACATATCGAGCCGGTCGCCATCCGCGCCATGGGCGTCCTCGATCGCCGTCATCACCGCCATCTTGTCGGAGCCGACCTCGCTGCCGACCCCCTGGATGACCATTTGCGGCGTGAAGATATAGGTAAGGCCGAGCTGGCGCGCATAGGCGCGCTGGCGTTCCGTCGATTCAGGGCTCGAGAACAGATCCTTCCAGCCGAGATTGTCCCAATAGTCGACATGGAATTCGAGGCCGAGAATATCGTCCCGCCTCTCCAGCAACTCGCCGAGAAAGGCGTCCGCCGACGGGCAGGAGGAGCAGCCCTGGGAGGTATAAAGCTCGACCACGATCAGCGGCTTGCCGGAATCGGCGCGCGCCTTCGGCGCCGCGGTCAGGGCAAGGGCCAGGACCGCTAAGGTCGCGAGGGAGATGAGAAACCGAGATAATCGCATGGTTAATCCGGCGGGGACTATATCACGGGCGATTCGCATGACCGCACAAAGCCGTTCACATTTCAGTGACTCCGGTTCAGTGACTCACGTTCAGTGACTCCGGCGCTCCTTATCTCCGTCATTGGGCGGCGATTTGCAATGCGATAGACTGGCCGCCATGCGCACCCTTTATCATCTCTGGCTGACGCCTTCTTGCCGCGCCGTGCGCCTCGCGCTTGACGAAAAGGGGTTGGAATATGAGCTGGTGCTGGAGAAGGTGTGGGAGCGGCGCGGCGAATTTCTTGCCCTCGATCCGGCCGGCGAGGTGCCGCTCCTCGAGGAGGCGGACGGCGCGGTGATCGCCGGCGCCGGCGCGATCCTCGAATATCTCGAAGACGTTTATAAAACGCCGCCGCTGATCGGCAGCGCGCCGCTGGTGCGCGCCGAGGTGCGCCGCCTGACGGCCTGGTTCTCCGACAAGTTCGGGCGCGAGGTGAGCGATCACATCCACGGCGAAAAATTCGTCAAACGCTTCCTCACCAAGGGCGAGCCGGATTCCGAGGCGGTGCGCGCCGGGCTCACCAATATCCGCATCCACCTCGATTACATCGCCTATCTCACCGAGCGGCGCAATTGGCTCGCCGGCGATGAGTTTTCCCTCGCCGATATCATGGCCGGCGCGCATCTCTCGGTGATCGACTATATGGGCGACGTGCCGTGGAGCAAACACGAGGCGGCGAAGGAATGGTATGCCCGCATCAAGTCGCGCCCCTCCTTCCGTCCGCTGCTGGAGGATTACATCCCCGGCCTCGCGCCGCCGAAACATTATGCGGACCTCGATTTCTAATCCGGCCGAAAGCGATATCCGGGCCGAGATAGAGGTCCGCGCGCGCGAATTGGGATTTCGGGCGTTCGGCGTGGCGAAGGCGAAAGCCGGGGCGGAGCGCGCGGCGCTCGAAGAATTTCTCGACCGCGCCTATCACGGCGACATGGCCTGGATGGCAGCCAAACGCGCGCGGCGCGGCGACCCCAAGGAACTTTGGCCCGAGGCACGCAGCATTGTCATGCTCGGCGCCGACTACACGCCCGACACGCCGCCCCGCGATGTGCTGGGCGAAACGAACCGGGGCGCCATCTCGGTCTATGCCCAGGGGCGCGACTATCACACGGTTCTCAAAAAGTCGCTGAAACGCCTCGCCGGCGAGATCGCGGCGCGCTTCGGCGGCGAAGTCAAAGTCTTCGTCGATACCGCGCCGGTGATGGAAAAGCCGCTCGCCGCCCGCGCCGGGCTCGGTTGGCAGGGCAAGCACAGCAATCTGGTTTCTCGCGAGTTCGGCTCATGGCTCTTTCTCGCCGAGATTTTTACCACGCTCGATCTGCCGCCCGACGCGTCGGCGGAGAATCGCTGCGGCACTTGCCGGGCCTGTCTCGATATCTGCCCGACCGGCGCCTTCCCCGCGCCCTACCGGATCGATGCCAGGCGCTGCGTCTCCTATCTCACCATCGAGCATAAGGGCCATATCGACCGCGAGTTCCGCGCCGCCATGGGCAACCGCATCTATGGCTGCGACGATTGCCTCGCGGTGTGTCCGTGGAACAAGTTCGCCCGGGGCCACGCGGATCACGCCTTCGCGCCGCGCGACGAACTGCGCGGCCCGGCACTGGCCGAGCTTGCCGGGCTCGACGATGCCGCTTTCCGCGCCCGCTTCGCCGGCACCGCGATCAAGCGCACCGGACGCGACCGTTTCCTGCGCAATGTGCTGATCGCGATCGGCAATTCCGGGGAGACGGCACTGGCGGAGGTGGCGGAACAGCGCCTCGGCGACGCATCGCCGCTGGTGCGCGCCATGGCGGTATGGGCGCTCTCCCGGCTGCTCCCGGAAGCGGGATTTGAGGAATTGCGCGCCCGTTATTCACAGGACGAAAGCGATGCAACGGTTCGCGCCGAATGGCGCGTCACTTTGACGTGATATCGAGCCGTTCGAGATTACGCCGCGCTGCTTCCGCCGCCGGCGAGTTGGGGGCGATGCGGATCGTTTCCAGCCAATCCTCGCGCGCGCCTTCCTTGTCGCCATTGAGGCGGCGGATATTGCCGCGTTCGAGATAGGCCGCGACATGGTCGCTGCGCAGCGCCAGCGCCCGGTTCACATCGTCCTCGGCAAGCTCGAGACTGTCGAGATAGCGGTAGGCGCTGGCGCGGAACACCAGCGCCTCCGCATTGTCCGGATTGATGTCGAGAGCGCGGTTGAGATCGTCCACCGTGTCCCAATAATTTTCCGCCGCGGCATAGACCAGGCTGCGGTCGACCAGCAGATCGAAATTGAACGGCGCCAGATCGAGGCCGGCGCTCAAGGCGGCATGGGCGCGCTCGAACTCCTCCGCCATGAGCCAGGCATTGCCCGCTTGGCCGAGGAGGGACACCCGCAGATTGGGATCGGCATTCTCCTGGGCGAGGCGCTCAAGGCGGAGCGCCGCTTCGCCGAACTGTCCGAGCCCGTAAAGCGCCACGGCGACGCAATGGCGCGCCGGCACATCGCCGCCGAGATCGCGCCACGCAATGGCCCGCTCGAAGCCGATTTCCGGCTCGCGCATGGCAAGCTCGATACATTGATCATATTCGCGCGCCTCGACGGCGCTTTGCGCGCCGGCCTCTTGCGGCGCCAAAATCGGCCAAAATAAAAGCGCGAGCGCAAATGGCAGCAGCCGGCGGACGGGTTGCCGCCACGCGCCTGAAGCGCTAAGGATTTTCTCGCTCACCATGACAATCGGTTTTATAGGACGTGACTTCTCCCCATCATAGCGCGCTTCGCCCGGGCGGGCTGTTTTGTTTTGGCCTCGGCTTTTGCGGCGCGCGACTTGCGTGTGCGCTTCACACCGAGGGCTGGCAGGTCTCCGGCACCTCGCGCGACGAAGCCATGCTGGACCGGCTGCGCAAAGACGGTATCGCTGGCGGGCCGCTGGAGAGCGCGGCGATACCGCCCGGCGCCAGCCATGTTCTCAGCACCATCCCGCCGGGCGAGGCGGGCGATCCGGTGCTGCTCGGCCACGGCGAAGCGATTGCCGCCGCCGAGGGCCTCGACTGGATCGGCTATCTCTCGACCACCGGCGTCTATGGCGACCGGGGCGGCGAGATGGTCAACGAGCACGACATGCCGACACCCGGCAATGAGCGCAGCCGCCGCCGTCTCGCGGCGGAGGAGGCGTGGCGCGATTTCGGAAGGCGGCATGGCGTCGCGGTGCAGATTTTCCGCCTGGCCGGCATTTACGGTCCGGGGCGGAGCGCATTGGAAGCGGTTCGCGACGGCACGGCCAAGCGCATCGACAGGCCGGGGCATCTCTTTTCGCGCATTCATATCGACGATATCGTCGCCACCCTGATGGCTTCGATGGCGCACCCGCGCGCCGGCGCCGTCTATAATGTATGCGACGATGAGGCCGCCGCACCGGCCGATGTCACCGACTATGCCTGCGAATTGCTCGGCACCGAGCCGCCGCCGCTGGAAAAGTTCGATATCGCATCGCTCTCGCCCATGGCGCAAAGCTTCTGGGCGGAAAGCCGCCTGGTCTCGAATGCACTGATCAAAGTGGAACTCGGCGTTACCTTGCGCTATCCCGATTACCGCGCCGGCCTCAAAGCCATTCTCGCCGAAGAAGCGGCTAAATAAGCGCGCCTTCCAAGGTCGCCAGCCCGGGCGCCAGCTCCAACAGCCAATAGGCGAGGGAGGAGAGGTAGCCGGTCAGGAGCGCGATGCCCATCGCCACCATGATCACCCCGGCGGCGATCTGGAACGGCCGGCCGATGCGGCGCATGGATTTCATCGAATTGAGGAAGGCGCCGGTAAAGGCGGCGGCGATCAGGAACGGCAGGCCGAGGCCAAGGGAATAGAAGGCGAGCAGCACCACGCCGACGCCGATCTCGTTGGCGTTCGCGCTCATGGTGAGGATCGCGCCCAGCACCGGGCCGATGCAGGGCGTCCAGCCGAAGGCGAAGGCGGTGCCGAGCAGCGTCGCGCTCACCGGATGGCCGCCGGCGGCGCGGCTGACGAAGCGCATCTCGCGCTCCATGAAGGGAATGCGGAAAAGGCCCATCAGATAGATGCCGAACAGAATGATGACGGCGCCGGCGATATATTCGAACACCCGCTTGTTGCCGAGCAGGAACTCGCCGACCGCGCTTGCGCTGGCGCCGAGCGCGATGAAGACGAGGGAAAATCCGAGGATGAAAAAGAGGCTGAGATAAATCGCCCGCAGGCGATGGCGCGCGGTCGGCTCCTCGGTCAGATCCTCCAGCGAGCCGCCGGCGATATAGGAAACATAGCCCGGCACCAGGGGCAGCACGCAGGGCGACAGGAACGAGATAATTCCCGCGACGAAGGCGATGACGATGCCGAACAGGGAGAATTCCATGATTGCCGGACTATAAACCGGGGCAATGAATTTATTCGATCAGTTTGCGCATCAGGGCGAGGGCGTCGGGCTCGGTCCAGTTGCGGTCGCCGAGGATGCGGGCGATTTCCCGGCCCTCCCGGTTGAGCAGGATCGTGTAGGGGATGCCGTTCACCAGCATCGCCCGCGCCGCGTCCATACCCTCGTCGATATAGACGGCGAGACGCTGGATGCCGTGATCGTCGTAATATTGCCGCACCAGCGCCGCGCCGTCGCGATCGACCGACAAGGGAACCACGGCGAAATCGGGGCCGCCCAACTCGCCTTGCAGGGCATCGATCGTCGGCAGTTCGGCGCGGCACGGAATGCACCAGGTCGCCCAGAAATGGAGCGCCACGATTTTGCCGCGAAATTCGTCGAGCCCATGGCGGTTGCCGGCGACGTCGACGAAGCCGAAGGCTGGCGCGGCGCGCGGCGTGTCATGGACAATCATGTTCAACACCCGCGAGCCGTCGGCGCGCGTATCGAGATCCTTCAGGTTCGCGGCGTCGGCGGCGCCGAGCGGCAGGGCGGCGATCAGACAAAGCGCGAAGACGTGGGATAGGACAGAACGTATTTTCATGAGCCGTTACATAGTGCATCGCTTGCCGCCTGCATAGGTGGCAGGCGGCGCGATCACATTGAATTGAAAGTGTTTTATCGCCCGGCCGCAAGCCCCGCCATGGCATCCACCGCCCGGGTCAGGCGAGCCAGATCTTCCTCCCGGCTAAGCCGGTGATCGCCGTCCTTGACCAGGGTGACGGTCACATCATCGCCGCTCACCGCCTCGGCGATGGTGAGCGCCGTTCGCCACGGCACGTCCTTGTCGGCCATGCCCTGGATGAGATGGACCGGGCAATCGAGCGCGAGTGGCGCGCGCAGAAGCATGTGATCCCGGCCATCCTCGATCAGGGCGAGGCTGACCGGAAAGGGCGTATCCTCATAGTCGGACGGCAGATAGACGATGCCGTCCTCGCTGAGACGCGCCTTCATCGCATGGTCGAACTGGCCCCACATCAGATCATCGGTGAAGTCCGGCGCGGCGGCGATGCCGATCAGGCCGGCGATGCGCTCCGGCCGGGCGCGGGCGGCGAGCAGCATCTGCCAGCCGCCCATGCTGGAGCCGACCAATATCTGCGGCCCCTCGGCCACGCTATCGAGCACTTGCAGGGTATCGGCATGCCAGCGGCCGATCGTGCCGTCGGTAAAGGCGCCGGAGGATTCGCCATGGCCGAAATAATCGAAGCGCACAAAGGCGCGGCCTTCGGTGCGGCAATGAGCTTCGAGGGTGAGCGCCTTGGTGCCGCTCATGTCGGACATCAGCCCGCCCAAAAACATCACCCCGGGAGCCTTGCCCTCCAGCACATGGTAGGCGATTGTCTCTCCGTCCGGCGCGTGGAGAAGACGCGCCGCTTCGGAATTTGCCGCAATTGGATCGCTTATGGAATCATCTCCTGGCCGCACCCGATTCGGGCTCATGAGAATGTGGAACATTCGTGTCGAACGCCGACCAATCTAACATCCAAGCCGGCGCCGCAAAAGGCAAGGCGCCCACCGTGCTGCAGGTCATCCCCGAGATCGACGTGCCGGGCGGTACCGAGCGCGCGACGGTGGAGATCGCCCAGGCGCTGACGGCGGCCGGCTGGCGCGCGCTGGTCGCCTCGGCCGGCGGCGCCATGCTGCATCAGGTCGAGCAGGCCGGCGCCAAGCATTTCCAACTGCCGCTCAAGGGCAAAAACCCGATTCAGATCCGGAGCAACGCCACCCGTCTCGCAGAGCTGATCGAGGCCGAAGGGGTCGATATCATCCATGCCCGCTCGCGCGCGCCGGCCTGGAGCGCCTACCGCGCCGCCGAGAAGACCGGCTGCCACTTCATCACCACCTTTCATGGCACCTACGGCACCGTGGGCGCGCTCAAGCGGCGCTACAATTCGGTCATGGTCAAGGGCGAGCGGGTGATCGCCAATTCCGAATTTACCGCCAACCATATTCGGCACACCTATCAGATGGATAATTCGCGCCTGCGCATCATCCGCCGCGGCGTCGATACCGCCATCTTCAGTGCTACCGCCGTGCCCCAGGCGCGCCTCGTGCAGCTCGCCGGCCAGTGGCGCCTGCCGGACGGCAAATCGGTCGTCATGCTGCCGGGCCGCCTCACCGCGTGGAAGGGCCATGCGGTGCTGCTCGACGCGCTCACCCATTTGAAGCGGGACGATTATGTCACCGTCTTCGTCGGCGACGAGCAGGGCCGCGAGGATTACCGCCACCAGCTCGAACGCCAGGTCGAGAAGAATGGCCTCGGCCATATCGTGCGCTTTGCCGGGCCGTGCCGCGACATGCCGGCGGCCTATATGTCGGCCGATGTGGTGGTCAACGCCTCGACCAAGCCCGAAGCCTTCGGCCGGGTGATCGTCGAGGCCCAGGCCATGGGCCGCCCGGTGGTTGCCTTCGATCATGGCGGCGCGCGCGAAACCATCCTTGAGGGCGAGACCGGACTTCTGGTAGAGCCCGGCGACGCCCGGGCTCTGGCGCGCGCCTTGGACGCGGCGCTCGATCTCGATGCCGAGCGGCGCAAGGCCATGGCCCAGGTGGCGATCCATAATGTACGCGAGAATTTCACCCTGGAGCGCATGTGCGCCGAGACCCTCGCCGTCTATGAAGAAGTCCTCGCCGGCGGGCAGCCGCCCGCGCCGGGCTCGTGAGCGGCGGCGGCAACATCCTCGTCATCAAGCTGGGCGCGCTCGGCGATTTCGTTTTGGCGATGGGCCCGTTCGCGGCGATCCGCGCCCATCATAAGGCGGCGCCAATCACCCTCCTCACCACCCCGCCCTTTGCCGAGCTGGCGCGCCGCTCGGGCTATTTCGACGATATCTGGATCGACCCGCGCGCCCAGCGCTGGAACCTGCCGTCGCGCATCGGCCTCTGCCGCAGCCTCCGCGCCGGCGGCTTCGCCCGGGTCTACGATCTACAGACCTCGAGCCGCTCCAGCACCTATTACCGCTGCTTCAAAGCGCCGCGCCCGGAATGGTCGGGCATCGCCAAGGGCTGCTCCCATCCTCACGCCAATGCGGCGCGCGATAGCATGCATACGAGGGCACGCCAGCGCGAACAGCTCGCCATGGCCGGCATCGATGCGGTCGGCGAGGCCGATATTTCCTGGCTCGACGGCGATATTTCCGATCTCGCGCCGGACGGCCCCTATGTGCTGTTGGTTCCCGGCGGCTCGGCCCACCGGCCGGAGAAGCGCTGGCCGGCGCGGTTCTATGGCGAGCTTGCGCACGGCCTGGCCGAGGCCGGCCACACGCCGCTTCTGATCGGCACGGCGGCGGAGCAGGATGTGCTGGCGGAGATCGCCGCCCTCGCACCGGCGGCGCGCAATCTCTGTGGGCGCACCGATTTCGGCCAGATCGCGGCGCTCGCCCGAGGTGCCGCGGCGGCGCTCGGCAACGATACCGGGCCGATGCACCTCATCGCCGCTGCGGGCTGTTCCGCCACGGTGCTGTTCTCCGGCGATTCCGACCCGGCTTTGACGGCGCCGGTCGGGCGCGCGGTGACCGTTCTCGCGCGCCCCCGCCTCGCCGATTTGCCGGTTGCCGAGGCGCGCGGGTCGTTGACACTGTCTTAACCACAAATATGTACGGTTTGCGCCGCTTGACAGTGGCCGCGCGCCTAGTAAGGTGCCGCCACTTTCGCCCCGGCATTTTGTATTCACGAGGTCCATGCCCGACATAACTTTGCCAGACGGCTCCACCCGCACCTTCGACGGTCCCGTGACCGGAATGGAGATTGCCGCGAGCATCGGCCCCGGCCTGGCCAAGGCAGCGCTGGCGATATCGGTCGATGGCGAATTATGGGACCTCACGCGGCCCATCGAGGCGGATGCGGCAATCAGCATCGTCACCGCCAAGGATGATGCCGGGCTCGAAATCCTGCGCCACGATTCGGCCCATGTCATGGCCGAGGCGGTCAAGGAGCTTTACCCCGATACGCAAGTGACCATCGGCCCGGCGATCGAGGACGGCTTCTATTACGATTTCGCCCGCGCCGAGCCCTTTTCGACCGACGATCTCGCCGCCATCGAGGCACGCATGAAGGAGATCGTCGCGCGCGACGAGCCGATCGAGCGCGAGGTGTGGGAGCGCGACAAGGCGATCGAGTTCTTCAAGCAGGCGGGCGAGCATTATAAAGCGGAGATCATCGCCGGCATTCCCGGCGACGAGGACATCACCCTCTACCGCCAGGGCGATTTCATCGACCTCTGCCGCGGGCCGCATCTGCCCTCCACCGGGCGCCTCGGCGCGTTCAAGCTGACCAAGGTCGCCGGCGCCTATTGGCGGGGCGATTCCGACAATGAGATGCTGCAGCGCATCTACGGCACCGCCTGGGCGACGGAGAAAGACCTCAAATCCTATCTCACCCGCCTGGAAGAGGCCGAGAAGCGCGACCATCGGCGGCTGGGGCGCGAGATGAATCTCTTTCATCTCCAGCAGGAAGCCATCGGCATGGTGTTCTGGCATCCCCATGGCTGGAAGCTGTACCGCACCCTGCAACGCTATGTGCGCCGCCGGCTCGACAATGCCGGCTATGTCGAAGTGAAAACGCCGGAGCTGATCGACCGCACTTTGTGGGAAGCGTCGGGCCATTGGGAAAAGTTCCGCGAGCATATGTTCACCACCGAGGCGGAAGAGCGTGTGCTCGCGCTTAAACCGATGAACTGCCCGGGCCATGTGCAGATTTTCCGCCAGGGCATCAAGAGCTATCGCGACCTGCCGCTCCGCATGGCCGAGTTCGGCGCCTGCCACCGCTATGAGCCGTCGGGCGCGCTGCATGGCCTGATGCGGGTGCGCGGCTTCGTGCAGGACGATGCCCATATCTTCTGCACCGAGGAGCAGATCACGCCGGAGACCGAGAGCTTCTGCGAGCTCCTCATGTCGATCTATAAGGATTTCGGCTTCGAGCAGGTGCTGGTCAATTTCGCCGACCGGCCGCCGGTGCGCGCCGGTGCCGACGAGGTGTGGGACCGCGCCGAGAGCGCGCTGATGGAGGCGGTCAAAAGCACCGGCCTCGAAGTTCACCACAATCCGGGCGAAGGCGCGTTCTATGGGCCGAAGCTCGAATTCGTGCTGCGCGACGCGATCGGGCGCGACTGGCAATGCGGCACCCTGCAGGTCGATTTCGTCCTGCCCGAGCGGCTCGATGCCAGCTATGTCGGCGAGGATGGCGGGCGCCACCGGCCGGTCATGCTGCACCGCGCGATCCTCGGCTCGCTCGAACGCTTTCTCGGCATTTTGATCGAGCATCATGCCGGGCGCTTTCCGCTCTGGCTGGCGCCGCGCCAGGTGGTGGTGGCGACCATCACCGACGATAGCGACGCCTATGCCGGAAAGGTGGTGCAGCAATTGAGCGCGGCGGGACTGAATGCCGAGGCGGATCTCCGAAACGAAAAGATCGGCTTCAAGGTGCGCGAGCACAGCGTCGCCAAGGTGCCGGTCATCCTCGCCGTCGGCGCGCGCGAAGCCGAGGGCGGCAGCGTCGCCATGCGCCGCTTGGGCGACAAGAAACAAGAAATACTTGCGCTCGATGAGGCCGTTGATAGACTTCGAAATGAGGCCGTCGGACCTCTGGCACGAACGGATTAACCCAAATGATTGGCGTCCGTGTCGGGGCTTCAGGTTCCGCGGCTTCGGACATTTGCGAATAAGAGAGAGGAAAAAGGCATCGTTAGACACACCAGTTTAGTACCGCCCAAGCGCGAAGGACCGCGCGTAAATGAACTTATTGCCGTCGACAGCGTTCGTCTGATCGATGGTGCGGGAGAACAGGTCGGCGTCGTCGATATCGAACGGGCGCTGGAAATGGCCGCCGAGAGCGGCTTCGACCTGGTCGAAATCTCCCCCGGCGCCGAGCCGCCCGTCTGCAAGCTGATGGACTACGGCAAATACAAATATGAAGCGCAGAAGAAAGCGGCGCTGGCGCGCAAGAAACAAAAAACCATCGACGTCAAGGAAGTGAAATTCCGCCCCGGCATCTCAAGCGCCGATTACGAGGTCAAGCTGCGCAACATCCGCCGCTTCCTCGGCGAAGGCGACAAGGTGAAGATCACCCTCAGATTCCGCGGCCGCGAAATGGTGCATCAGGATCTCGGCATGAACGTGCTGATGCGCGTGCGCGACGATCTCGAGGAAATCAGCAAGGTCGAACAATTGCCGAAGATGGAAGGCCGGCAAATGACCATGGTGGTCACGCAAAAATAACCGCGTACTCGTTAGGGGTAGTTGCTTGTGTCTGCAGGAAAACAGGTGCGCTCTGGCCGGCTGGTGCTTGGCGTCGACGATGAAAGGTCGAATCTGAGCCTGTTGTCGGCGATTGTCGGCAGCATGGGCCACCGCTTCATCGCCGCGGAAAGCGGCATCCAGTGTCTGGAAATTCTCGCAAGCGCCTCGCCGCATGTCATCCTGCTCGACGTCATGATGCCGGATATGGACGGCTTCGAGACCTGCCGCCATATCCGAAAAGATTTCCCCAAGCTGAAATGCCCGATTATTTTCCAAACTTCGTTGAATTCGGAAGAGGACATCAAAAAGGCGATTCAGGCCCAAGGTAACGATTATCTCGTCAAGCCGATCCGCCCGAGCGTCCTGGAAAAGCATCTCAACCGCTGGCTCGCCGAATAAGCCGGCGCGGCCGCCCCATGCTTGCAATTTCTTAGCACTCTGGCTACAAACTGGCCCCTCCATAAGGCGGCGCGGCCGAAGGCATGCCCAACCGCCGAATTTGACCGCACGAGGCGCAGCCTCGTAGAAAAAAAGAGAAAGACATAGAAATGCCTAAGCTCAAGACGAAAAGCAGCACCAAGGGCCGCTTTACGGCGACCGGCAGCGGTAAGTTACGCCGCGGCCATGCCAAGCACCGCCATGGTCTCTCGAAACAGGCAAAGAAAGTGCGCCGCAGCCATCGCGGCGCCGCGACCCTGATGGACAAATCCAACGTTCCGGCGGTAAAGCGCTGGATGCCCTACATCTAGGAGGATTTGACCATGGCTAGAGTAAAACGGGGCGTCACCACCCATGCCCGGCACAAAAAGGTGCTGGCCCGCGCCAGCGGCTATCGCGGCCGGGCGAAATCCAATTTTCGCGTCGCCATCGAGCGCGTCGAGAAGGGCCTGCAATACGCTTATCGCGACCGGCGCACGCGCAAGCGCGATTTCCGCGCGCTCTGGATCCAGCGTATCAATGCCGCCGCGCGGGCGCACGATCTGACCTACTCCAAATTCATCAACGGCCTTACCCGCGCTGGCGTCGAAATCGACCGCAAGGTGCTGGCCGATCTCGCCGTGCGCGAGCCGGAGGCGTTTACCGCCTTGGTGGAACAGGCGCGCGCCGGTCTCGCAAAAGACTAGGAGCCGCCCGCGAGGGTTCGACGCCAGGCGCGCCGGAGGAGAAAACCTTGCAGGATTTGGACGCGCTTAAAGCTGAAATTCTCGCTTCCTTCGAGGCCGCGGCCGATAGCGCCGCGCTCGATGCCGCGCGCGTTGCCGCGCTCGGCAAGAAGGGCAGCCTGACCGCGCTGATGAAGGGCCTTGGCGGGCTCGACCCCGAGGAGCGCAAGGCCGCCGGCCAGGCGCTCAACCGCATCAAGGGCGAGCTGACCGAGGCGCTGGACGGGCGCCGCGCCGCGCTCGAAGGCAGCGCGCTGGATGCCCGCCTTGGCTCGGAGAGGATCGATATCACCCTTCCTGTCCGGCCCGAAGCGGAAGGCCGGGTCCATCCGATCAGCCAGGTGCTGGACGAGATGGCGGCGATCTTCGGCGATATGGGTTTTGCCATCGTCGAGGGGCCCGATATCGAGGACGATTTCCACAATTTCACCGCCCTCAACATCCCTCCCGAGCATCCCGCGCGGCAGATGCACGACACCTTCTATTTCCCCGAGCGCGACGACGGCTCGCGGCTTCTCCTGCGCACCCACACATCGCCGGTGCAGATCCGCACCATGAAGGCGGGCGGACCGCCCTACCGCATCATCGCGCCCGGGCGCACCTATCGCTGCGACTATGACATCACCCACACGCCGATGTTCCATCAGATCGAGGGGCTGGTGGTCGACGAGCACACCCATATGGGCCATCTCAAGGGCTGCCTGATCGATTTCGCCAAGGCGTTTTTCGAGGTGCCCGACCTGCCCGTGCGCTTCCGCCCGAGCTATTTCCCGTTCACCGAGCCTTCGGCGGAGATGGATATCGGCTGCGCCCGCGAGGGCGGCGTGTTGCGCATCGGCAAGGGCGCCGACTGGATGGAAATTCTCGGCTGCGGCATGGTCAATCCACGCGTCCTCGAGATGGCCGGCGTCGACCCCAAGCGCTATCAGGGCTTTGCCTTCGGCCTCGGCGTCGAGCGCTCGGCCATGCTGAAATACGGCATCCCCGACCTCCGCACCTTCTATGACGCGGATGCGCGCTGGCTCAGCCATTACGGCTTCTCCGCCGGCGATGTGCCGAGCCTGGTGGGCGGCCTCACGCGATGAAATTCACCCTCTCCTGGCTGAAGGAGCATCTCGATACCGATGCCTCGATCGATGCGCTCTCCGAATGCATGACCGCCATCGGCCTCGAGGTCGAGAGCGTCGAGGACCCGGCCAAGAAGCTCGCGCCCTTCGCCATTGCCCATGTGGTCGAGGCCGTACAACACCCCAACGCCGACAAGCTCCGCCTCTGCACCGTCGATACCGGCACGGAGCAGGTGCAGGTGGTATGCGGCGCGCCCAATGCGCGCACCGGCATGAAAGGCGTGTTTGCGCCCACCGGGACCACGATCCCGGGCACCGGGGTCAAATTGAAATCGACCAAGATCAGAGGCGTCGCAAGCAACGGCATGCTCTGCTCCGAGCGCGAAATGGGCCTCAGCGACGATCATGAGGGCATTATCGATCTGCCGGAGGATGCGCCGGTGGGCGGGCCCTTTGCCGCCTATATGGGCTTCGACGATCCGCTGTTCGATATCGCCATCACGCCCAACCGCGCCGATTGCCTCGGCGTTTACGGCATCGCGCGCGATCTCGCCGCCGCCGGCATGGGCAAGCTCAAGGAGCCGGACCTGTCCGCCATCCCCGGCACGTTTAAAAGCCCGCTCGATGTGCGCTTCGATTTCGCCCCCGATTCGGCGGATGCCTGCCCGCTCTTCGTCGGGCGTTATATCCGCGGCGTCAAGAACGGGCCGAGCCCGAAATGGATGCAGGACCGTCTGCTCTCCGTTGGTCTCCGGCCGATCTCCGCGCTGGTCGACATGACCAATTTCGTCACCATCGATCTCAACCGCCCGGTTCATGTGTTCGATGCGGACAAAGTCTCCGGCGATCATCTCTGGCTCAAGACCGGCTGCAAGGGCGCCAAGTTCGACGCCTTGAACGGCAAGGAATACGAGCTCGACGATGAGATGACGGCGATCGGCGACGAGACCGGCGTCTTGAGCCTCGCCGGCGTGATGGGCGGTGAGAGTTCGGGCTGCACGGAAGAAACGGTCAATGTCTTCATCGAGATCGCGCTCTTCGATCCGGTGCGGACGGCCGCCACCGGGCGCAAGCTCAATCTCGAATCGGATGCGCGCCACCGCTTCGAGCGCGGCGTCGATCCCGCCTTTGCCGAGCCCGGCATGGAAGCCGCCACCCGCCTGGTGCAAGAGATGTGCGGCGGCGAGGCGAGCGAGATGGTGGTCACCGGGAGCGCACCGGAATGGCAGCGCGAAGTCGCCTTCCGCCCGTCGCGCCTTCTCAGCCTCGGCGGCGTCGATATCGGCGAGCTCGATTGCGAAGGCATTCTCGCCAAGCTCGGCTTCGGCTCGCATGAGATCGGCTCGGACCATCTCGCGGTCGAGCCGCCGCCCTGGCGCGGCGATATCGTCGGCGAGGCGGATATCGTCGAGGAGCTGTTGCGCATCCACGGTTTCGACAATATTCCCGCCGTCTCCCTGCCGCCGCTGGCCCTGCGCGGCGGTGCGGCGATCGAGCTCGCGCCCCGGCGTATGGGCTGGGTACGCCGCGCGCTCGCGGCACGCGGCATGTCCGAGGCGGTCACCTGGTCGTTTATGTCGGCGGCTCATGCCGGGCTGTTCGGCGGCGTGGCGGACGGGCTGACCCTGGCCAATCCGATCTCGAGCGATCTCGACGTGATGCGCCCATCGATCCTGCCCAATCTCGCACTCGCCTGCCGGCGCAATACCGACCGCGGCTACCCGGACATCGCCCTCTTCGAGGCCGGGCCGCAATATTCCGGCGATGGCGCCGACGGCCAGCACCGCATCGTCGCCGGCATGCGCGCCGGCCAGGCGGTCGGGCGCAACCCCTATAGCGCGGCGCGCGATGTCGATGCGTTCGACGCCAAGGCCGATGCCCTCGCCGGGCTGAAGGCCGCCGGCGCTCCGGTGGCGAGCCTCCAGGTCAAGCCGGAAGCCCCCGCCTGGTATCATCCCGGCCGCTCCGGCACGCTCTCCCTCGGGCCCAATCTCCTCGGCGCCTTCGGCGAGCTTCATCCCGGCGTGCTCGCGGCGCTCGATATCGATTTCCCGCTCGCCGCCTTCGAGCTTTATATCGACGCCATCCCGGTGCCGAAAGAAAAAGCAGGGCGCACCCGCGCGGCGCTGAACGTCTCCGATTTCCCCGCCGTCGAGCGCGATTTCGCCTTCATCGTCGATGCCGACATGCCGGCCGAGAAGCTGGTGCGCGCGGCGCAAGGGGTCGACAAGAAGCTGATCGCAAATGTGTCGGTGTTCGATCTCTATGAAGGCGAAGGCCTCGGCGACGGCAAGAAATCGCTTGCCATCGCCATCCGCCTCGAGCCGCGCGAGGGCACCCTGACGGATGCGGAGATCGACGCGGTCGCGCAAAAGCTGGTCGACAATGTGAAAAAGGTCACCGGCGGAGAGTTGCGCGGCTAATATTTTCCATGACCGATCTCGCGCATATCCGTAATTTCGCCATCATCGCCCATATCGATCACGGCAAATCGACTCTGGCCGATCGTATGATCGAGATTTGCGGCGGCCTGCAGAAGCGCGAAATGACCAGCCAGGTGCTCGATTCGATGGATATCGAGCGCGAGCGCGGCATCACCATCAAGGCGCAGACCGTGCGTCTCCGTCACAAAGCCAAGGACGGCGAAACCTACACCCTCAATCTCGTCGACACGCCGGGCCATGTCGATTTCTCCTATGAGGTGAGCCGCTCGCTCGCCGCCTGCGAAGGCTCGCTCCTCGTGGTCGACGCGACGCAGGGGGTCGAGGCGCAGACCCTCGCCAACGCCTATCTCGCTGTAGATGGCGGGCATGAAATAATTCCGGTGCTCAACAAGACCGATCTCGCTTCCGCCGAGGTCGAGCGCATCCGCCAGCAGGTCGAGGATGTCATCGGCATCGATGCCAGCGACGCGCTGGCGATCTCCGCCAAGACCGGCGACGGTGTCTCCGATGTGCTGGATGCGCTGGTCGAGCGCTTGCCGCCGCCGGAGGGCGACGCCGAGGCGCCGCTGAAAGCGCTCCTGGTCGATAGCTGGTACGACCAATATCTCGGCGTGATGATCCTGGTGCGCGTGCAGGACGGCTTTTTGAAGAAGGGCATGCGGGTGCGCATGATGGGCCTCGGCTCGCTGCATGAGATCGAGCGGGTCGGCGTGTTCACGCCGAAAACCGAGATCGTCGAGGCGCTCGGGCCGGGCGAAATCGGCTTCATCACCGCCAGCATCAAGAATATTTCCGAATGCGAGGTCGGCGACACCATCACCGAGGAACGCCGCCCCACCGCCGAGCCCCTGACCGGGTTTCAGCCCAGCGTGCCGGTCGTCTTTTGCGGCCTGTTCCCGGCGGATTCGGCGGATTTCGAGCGCCTGCGCGAGAGCCTGGCCAAGCTCACCCTCAACGATTCAAGCTTTCACTACGAGGCCGAAACCTCCGCCGCGCTCGGCATGGGATTCAGTTGCGGCTTTTTGGGCCTTCTCCACCTCGAAATCATCCAAGAGCGGCTCGAGCGTGAGTTCGATCTCGATCTGGTCGCCACCGCGCCAAGCGTGGTCTACCGCCTGAAGACCACCGCCGGCGAAGAATTCGAGCTGCACAATCCGGCCGACATGCCTGATCCGACCAAGATTCGCTCCATCGAGGAGCCGTGGATCAAGGCCAACATCATGGTGCCCGACGATTATCTCGGGCCGGTCCTGGCGCTGTGCGAGGACAAGCGCGGCGAGCAGGATACGCTGACCTATGCCGGCAGCCGCGCCCTGGTGAGCTACCGCCTGCCGCTCAATGAAGTGGTGTTCGATTTCTACGACCGGCTGAAATCCCATTCGCGCGGCTATGCCAGCTTCGATTACCAGCTCGACGGCTACCGCGAAGGCGATCTCGTGAAGGTCGGTATCCTGATCAATGGCGAGGCGGTGGATTCGCTCTCCATGGTGGTGCATCGCAGCCAGGCGGAAAGCAGAGGCCGCGCCTTATGCTTGCGCCTCAAGGACCTCATCCCGCGCCAGCTTTTCAAGATCGCCATCCAGGCGGCGATTGGCGGCAAGATCGTCGCGCGCGAGACGGTCAGCGCACTGCGCAAGGATGTCACCGCTAAGTGTTATGGCGGCGACGTCACCCGCAAGCGTAAACTCCTCGACCGGCAGAAGCGCGGCAAGAAGCGCATGCGCCAGTTCGGCAATGTGGAAATCCCCCAGGAAGCCTTCCTCGCCGCCCTCAAGATGAGCGAGGATTGACCCTCCCCATTACACTCCGGCGCTGACGATCCAGGTGGCCGAGGCCATGCGCACGCCGGTGCCGTCGTGGAAACCCGCGAAGGTTTCGGTCAAGGCGGCGGCCACCAATGCGCGGGTATCCTCGTCCACCTCGGAAACCAGGCGGGCAATCGGCCCCATGCCCATGCAATGGTCCACTGCCGCCTCGGGCGAGCCCGGGCCGCTGACGTAGAATTCCGCGTCGAGCGCCTCGATGGCGATATGCCGGTAGCCGGCATCGTTAAGTATGCGCCGGGTGCGCGCGTCGTCGGCCAGACCAAAGGGGCCCGGCTCGCCCGGCGCCATGGGTTCCGGCGGCGCCACGAAGCGGCAGGCGATATCGATCGGGATGGCCATCCAGGGATTGAGATCGAGCGGCCGCCAGCAGATGAAGGTGAGCCGGCCATCCGGCGTGAGGCCGCTCCGAATATTGCCGAAGGCGGCGGTGGGATCCTCGAAGAACATCACGCCGAAGCGGGAAAAGGCGCGGGCGAAGCTCGCCGGTTCGAATTGGGCGATCTGCGCGTCCCCGCGTTCGAAGGAGATGGCGAGTTCCGGCTCCCGCGCGGCACGCTCCGCCGCCCAATCGAGCATCGGCTGGGAGAGGTCGACCCCGCGCACGGTGCCGCCCGGCGCCACCCGGCGGGCAAGCTCAAGCGAGCTGTCGCCGCAGCCGCAGCCGATATCGAGCACCGCCTGGCCGGTCTCGAGGCCCGCCCGGTCCATCGCCAGCCTGCCGATATCGCTGATCTGGCCGTCCAATTGCCGCTGAAACTGCACCCAGCGCGGCCCGGCGAAGTCGTTCCAATATTCGCTCATGTCGGCGTTGGCCGGCCCGCCGCCATTGCCGTTAGACATGTCGCCCCGCTTTCTCGCGCCGGTCCAACACCGCGTTCAGATCGGCCCAGCCATAGGCCGCCTCGTCCAAGAGCGCGCCGAAATGACGTTCGCGCCGCTCGGCAACGAGCTCGCCGCCCATGGCTTGATAAAAGTAACGCGCCGGGTTCGCCGCCAGCACCCATATCAGCGCCGAGTTGCGCCGCTCACGGCGGAGCCGCTCGAACATGGCGTGGAGCAGGGCGCGGCCGAGGCCGCGCCCCTGATGATCCGGCGTCACATAAAGCGTGTAGACCTCGCCGGCAAAATCGAGGCCCGAGGCGCGCGCCGGTCCGGCGCTGCCATAGCCGACGATCCCGCCCGTCTCGCCTTCGGCGACTTGGACGAAGCCAGCGCGGCCCTGGGTGGCGATGGCGTGGCGCCAATAGGCGCCCTCGCGCTCCGGGGAAAGGCCGAGCAGCACCCGGTCGGGCAGCATGCCGGGATAGGCCGCGCGCCAGGTCGCGACATGAACTTCAGCGATCGCGCCGGCATCGCCGGGGCGGGCAAGACGGATTTGCGTCATGCCTCTCACATAGCACGACCCGATCCGCCCGGCCAAATCACGATGGCCCGGCGAACGCGAAAGAGCCCGCAAAGCGGGCTCTAACGGTCGTCAAGCGAGGAGGGTCGTGGAGGTTAGGCGGGCTGCGGCGATGGGCTGCCGGCGGATGGGGCGGATTCGGGAGCTCTGCTCGGACGGCTGATAATGATCAACGCGGCAATGGCGTTGATGCCGCTATAAACGAAGAGCAGCGTCGAGCCTTGAGGGGTCAGGGCAATGAGAATGCCGACGCTGACGGCGATACCGGCCAGGGTGACGAATTTGGCCTTCGCCGGAATAACCCGATGCTCGCTCCACAGACGGAGCGACGGGCCGAAAATCCGATGGCCGTAGAGCCAGGTGTGAAACCGCTCCGAGCCTTTGGAGAAGCACCACAGCGCGACGAGGAGAAAGACCATCGAGGGCATGACGGGCACCATGGCGCCGACCATGCCGAGAATGAGGTTGAGAAAGCCGAAGGCGAGTAGGAAGGCCTTGAGCGAGGGGCGGGAAGTTCCTGTGAATTCTGTCATGGGGGGTATTATGCGAAACGCTCGTTAAGCGCTTCTTAAGTCCTCTGGTTAAGGAAAATTAAGCATGTTCTTAACCCGCCGGCAGAGCTGCCGCGGATCGGATTTCGGCCTATAAGTCGCTGATCGTCGGGGCCGAATCTTCGATCTGTTTGATTCGGTTGATGCCGCTACGCATGTGAGTCGTTATGAACTCCGCGCGCCTGACGGGGCTGGTGTTTTCCCAACCGACTTCGCTCTCCCAGGCCGACATCTTCAAGCTGAGACCGCACAGCACGCCACCCACGGTGGTGTGGTGGCTTTCGATCAGGGTGCGCACCCGGCGGAAGGATTCGCCGTTGAGATTGTCCCACATGTCTTTCGAGTGACGGTCGAAGCTCTCGAAACGGCCGGTCAGCGAGGCGGTGACATCGTTGAGCTTCACGCGCAGAAACTCGCAGACATGCATGAGGATCGGGTCGCGCCGCATGTGATAATTGCCCTCGACATCGGTAATGATGGTCATGAAGCGCTCGATCTTGGGGATTAGATCGTCGAGGCAGTTTTTGTAATAGGCGAGGGAGAGAAAGATATCGGCATATTC
Organism: uncultured Rhizobiaceae bacterium; assembly: GCA_964623955.1. GTDB lineage: Bacteria > Pseudomonadota > Alphaproteobacteria > UBA828 > UBA828 > PTKB01. The sequence goes on along the minus strand of CAZUVO010000030.1, from coordinate 4,138 downwards.
CTCAAGAAATTCCGGCACCGTCTCGATTTCGATTTCAAGCTTCTTCGCCAGCATGCGCAAATTCTTGATCGCTGAACCTTTGTCGGGATTGGAAAACATGCGGATGAGCTGGTCGAAATCCTCGATATTGGTATCGGAATCGCCGTAAACCTGAGCCAGCAGCGGCGAGGTGAAGACGCGCATATATTCGGTCAGCTCCGCCTGCTTGGCCTCGGAGAGCTGCAGCGCGTCGACTTCCTCGAGCTCGATACCCGCGCGGCGCAGTTCGATACGCAGGCTATAGACATCGTAGCTGTTGAGCCGCGCGAGATGCTCGATCAGACGCTGGTCTTCGAGGTCGGCGGCGCTCTCCCATTTGAAGTGCGTGGTCAGCGCATCCGGCTCGATCTGGCCGCTGCCGGAGCGGGCATCGCGATAGATTTCGATGACCGATTTGAAATGGGTGTTCTTGATGAGCCGGGCTTGTTGCAGACCTTTGGTGTAGAGCGGCATGATGGAAAGCGGCAGGACATGGAGCGAATCCATATCCAGTTCGGTCGAACTTAATTCATTCTGGGTAAGTTGTTCGGCGGCGCTGGTCATTAACCGGTTAGCCCTCTAACTCCGTATTTAACATTCCCGCTCGACGGAGGCGTTGCCGCTGTTCGAGTCGTTTTCCGGCGTTGCTTTTCCGGCTTCGATCTAAGCTCTTGAAGTTTTGATATTTTTTTTTGATCGAATCGGGTGTAAGCGTTATCGCCTGGGAAAAAGTATCGCCCAAGGCTGTTAACAACGGATTGAAAACATCAAAAAATTTCAGCGGAAATTCGGCGAAGTTCACTCTCCCGGCGCTACGGAAATTTACCAATGTTAGTACCGCGATGGGCCAACCAGCCGCCATGCGACGGGAGTGCCGCAATGGGGACTCCATGATGGCGGCGGCCGACCAGCCAACCCTGACCTGCTGGGTGCTGAGCGAGGGCATGGCCGGCACGGAAAATCAGTGCCTCGCCCTGGCCGCGGCCCTCGGCCTCGACGCCGAGGTCAAACGCGCCGCGGCGAAGCTGCCTTGGCGTCTCCTTGGCGCGCGTATGGCGGCGCTGCCGCCCGGGCTCACCTCCGGCGGGCGCGATCGCCTGGCGCCGCCCTGGCCCGACCTGGTGATCGCGAGCGGCCATAAATGCGCCGCCCTCGCGCTCGCCATCAAACGCGCGAGCCGGGGGCGGAGTTTTACCATTTTCGTTCAGGACCCGCGCCTTGGGCACGAGCGCTTCGATCTCATCGTCGCACCGCGCCATGACGGCATCGAAGGGGCCAACATCTTTGCCACGCGCGGGGCGCTCAGCCGCGTGAGCGATGCGGCGCTGAGGCAAGCGGCGGCGGAATTTGCGCCGCGCTTCGCCGATCTGCCGCGCCCGCTCGTCGCCTGCCTGATCGGCGGCGCCTCGCGCCGTCACACATTCCGGCCGGCGGAGGGCCGCGCCCTCGGCGAGGCGCTCGCCCGGCTCTCGGCGGAGACCGGCTGCGGCTTGCTGATCACCGCCTCCCGGCGCACGCCCGAGGCGAGCTTCGCCGCGCTCAAAGCGGCGCTCGGTCAAGCCCCCGCCGAGATCTGGCGCGGCACCGGAGACAATCCCTATCTCGGCTATCTCGCCCAGGCGGATCACCTGCTCGTCACCGCCGATTCGGTGAGCATGGTCTCCGACGCCTGCACCACCGGCAAGCCGGTGCAAATCCTGCCCATGGCCGGGCGCGGCGCTGCCCGATTCGAACGGTTTTTCGCCGCCCTTGAGGCCGAAGGCGCCGTGCGCCCCTTCGCCGGCACGCTCGAAAGCTGGTCCTATGCGCCGCTCGACGACTGCGCCCGGGCGGCGGAGGAAATTCGCCGCCGTCTCGCGATCAAAACAGACAACATACCGGGCGATAACGTGTAAATTGACGCCAGCGTCAGGCGCCCCCACATAGAGGCACACATGTCCGAACGTCATCACAGCAAGACCCTCATCATCGGCTCCGGGCCGGCCGGCTATACGGCGGCGATTTATGCCGCGCGCGCCGCGCTGTCGCCGATCCTGGTGCAGGGGCTCGAGCCGGGCGGCCAGCTCACCATCACCACGGATGTCGAGAATTATCCCGGCTTCGCCGATGTCATTCAGGGCCCCTGGCTGATGGAGCAGATGAAGGCGCAGGCCGAGCATGTCGGCGCGCGGCTCATGCAGGATGTCATCGTCAGCGCGGATTTCTCGCGCGCGCCCTTTACCTGCATCGGCGATTCGGGCGACGTCTACAGCGCCGACAGCGTGATTATCAGCACCGGTGCCCAGGCGCGCTGGCTCGGCTTGCCGAGCGAAGAGAAATTCATGGGCTTCGGCGTCTCCGCCTGCGCGACCTGCGACGGCTTCTTCTTCCGCGGCAAAGAGGTCGCGGTGATCGGCGGCGGCAACACGGCGGTCGAGGAGGCGCTCTATCTCACCAACCATGCCGACAAGGTCACCCTGGTGCACCGCCGCGACACTTTAAGGGCGGAAAAGATTCTTCAGGAGCGGCTTCACGCCAACGACAAGATCGAGATCGTCTGGGATCACACGCTGGCGGAAATCACCGGCGACGAGATGCCGCCCGGCGTCACCGGCGCGCGGCTGAAACATGTCAAGAGCGCGGAAGAGAAGCTGATCAAGGTCGACGGCGTGTTCGTCGCCATCGGCCACACCCCCAATACGGAGATCTTCCGCGGCCAGGTGGAGATGGACGAAGAAGGCTATATCGCGACCGCCGCGGACGGCACCGCGACCAGCGTCGCCGGCGTGTTCGCCGCCGGCGATGTGCAGGACAAGACCTACCGCCAGGCGGTCACGGCGGCGGGCACCGGCTGCATGGCGGCGCTCGAAGCGGAGAAATTCATCGCCGCGCTCGGCGCCGGGGCGACCGCCGCCGCGGAGTAATCGCCGGCCGATATTCGCGGCGGTGCGCGGCCGCGACGGGGAGGTCCGTATGGACTGGGACAAGCTGAGAGTCTTTCACGCCGTCGCCGAGGCCGGCAGCTTCACCCGCGCCGGCGATACGCTACATCTCAGCCAGTCCGCCGTCAGCCGCCAGGTCGCGGCGCTCGAGGAAAGCCTCTCGGTCGTGCTCTTCCACCGCCACTCGCGCGGCCTCATCCTCACCGAGCAGGGCGAGACGCTCTATGGCACGACGCGCGACGTCTATGCCAAGCTGGCGATGACCGAGGCCAATCTGACCGGCGGGCGCGATCGGCCGGAGGGGCCGCTTACCATTTCCGCCACCAACGCCTTCGGCACGATCTGGCTGACGCCACGCCTGCGCGCCTTCAACCAGCTCTATCCCGGCATCGATCTCAAGCTCAAGACCTCGGACGACGCCCTCGACCTCGCCATGCGCGAGGCGGATGTGGCGATCCGCATGGGCACGCCGACCCAGCCCGATCTCATTCAGCGCCACCTGATGACGGTGCATTCCCATATCTACGCGGCGCCGAGCTATCTCGAGGAGTTCGGCCCGATCGAGAGCGCCGACGATCTCCTGACCCAGCGTCTGATCATCTATGGCGAGGGCCCGCTCAGCGATATTGCCAGCCCCAACTGGCTGCTCAGGCGCTCCGGCGAGGCGGAATCGCGCCACCGGGTGGTGCTTGAAGCGAACAATATCTATTGCATCCTGCGCGCCGTCGAAAGCGGCTTGGGGATTTCCGCCCTGCCGGATTATGTCGCCCGCGAGCGCCCCAATATCCGCCAGATCCTGCCCGATCTGCAGGGCCCGAGCTTCGATGCCTATCTCGTCTATGCCGAGGAATTGCGCCACACCAAGCGCATCGGCGTGTTCCGCGATTTCCTCCTCAGCCAGGTCGCGGCGTGGAGTTATTAATTAACTTGCTATGCGTATGGCGCATAGCAGAACTGTTTAAACAGGCCTACCACGCTAACTCAGTCAATATTATATACTGCATTGCAACACGCTGATGCGCTACCCCTACCTCCCAGCGCAAGGCGGTTGCAACGCTTCGCTCCCGCCACATATTGCGGAAAGCGAGCGGGCTTCTGGGCCAAGGCTCGGAAGTCGGATCTTCGGATCCACAACGGACGATCTCATCGTTCGTTTTTACGTCTCCCAGACGTGAAGCCTCCCTGTTTGACTGGCCGGG
>CAZUVO010000029.1:21943-27219 GCA_964623955.1 uncultured Rhizobiaceae bacterium | reverse complement strand
GAATTTACTAGCAATGCGACGATTCCTTTTTAGAGGATCGTATTCCTGGAAACTATCCTTAGGTGATATCCATGGCTGCCAAAGCGAAGACAAAGCGCAAACCGGCGAAGCGGAAAACGTCAACCGCACGCCGTACATCCACCGCCGCTAAACGGCGGGTGACCGCGCGCAAAGCGACACGCCGGACCACGGCGCGTCGGCGGACTGCCGCCAAAAAAACTACGGCGCGCAAGACCACGGCGCGGAAGGTTGTGAAGAAGCGCACTGCCAAAAAGACCGCACCTAAAAGGAGCGTGAAGAAGAGCGCGGCGAAGAAGTCCGTGAAAAAGGCCGCGACAAGAAAGACTGCGGCCAAGAAGACCGCAAAGAGAAAGACTGCAGCGAAGAAGACCATCAAGAGAGCCGCGACAAGGAAGACCGCGGCGCGGAAGACCATCAAGAGGACCGCGACGAGAAAGACTGCGGCCAAGAAGACCGCAAAGAGAAGGATCGTTAAAAAGGCCGCGGCCAAAAAGAGCGTGAAAACGCTCAGTCTGCATCAGGTCGAGCTTGCGATCTCGCGTGCGATGAAAAAACTGCACGCCGAGCTCAAAACGATGAAGGCGGACATGCGCAAGATTTCCGCTGCCACCAAGAGCAAGACCACGAAGAAGAAAACCGCAAAGAAGACTGCTAGGAAACCTGCCAAGAAAACCGCCCGGAAAGCCGCCAAAAAGACGGTGGCCAGAAAGCGCGTGACGAAAAAGCGCGTGGCGAAGAAGAGCACCGCGAAAAAGCGCGTGGCGAAGAAGAGCACCGCGAAAAAGCGCGTCGCGAAGAAAAGCGTCGCGAAAAAGCGCGTCGCGAAAAAGAGCACGCGCAAAAGTACGGCAAGAAAAGCAGTCAAGAGGAGCACTGCAAGGAAATCTGCCCGCCGCCGCGTGAGCGCCGGCACCTTGCGGAAACTGTCACACAGGAACGCCCGTTCCAACGGCTCCCTGCAGCGCGCACGCGCCTAAACGCGAGCGTTGAAAAACAAAGATGGGGCGCTCCGGTGGGGCGCCCCATATTTTTGAGATGTCGCGCGCAAGCGTTCCCCCCACCATGATTGCGAGACCCCGCAAAGCGTTCTAACGTCGTCCGGAATGCCAAAATCTGGGACGAGATCCATGCGGCCCAATCTGCTGATCTACCGCGCCATCCTCGTCAATGTGATCGGGTTCGCGCTGCTGGGGATCGCCGCGGTAAAGGGCTGGATCGCCGAGTTGCTGGCCGCCGATGTGACGGATCTGGTGATCGTTATCTTTGCGGTGTTCCTGGTCGGACTTGCGATCTGTGCGGAGAAGATTATCGCCACGAACCGTCGCATCGACGGCCTGCGCGGCGCGGTAGCGGACCGACCCGAACCGCCGAGCACACCGGCCGACGGACCCCCGGAATTGCTCGCCGAAGCGCTCAAATCCAAATTGTTCAGCCGCATCGCGGTGGTGCGGCAATTCGCCGGTGCGCTCGTCGTTCTCGGTCTGGTGGGAACGGTGATCGGGTTCATCATTGCGCTCTCGGGCGTCACCGCCGAGGAGGCCAGCGATGTGAGCGGCGTGCAGCCCATGATCTCGACCCTCATCAGCGGCATGTCGGTCGCCCTCTACACGACCCTGGTGGGCGCCCTGCTCGGCCTATGGCTCACCATCAATTACCGCATTCTCTCAACCGGAACGGCAACGCTTTATAGCGAGATGCTGACACGCAAATGGAAGAGTTTGACGACGACAGCGGAACAATCTTCCGCGACGTGATCCTGCTGGCCCTGTCCGGCTTCGTCGCCCTCGTGGTGATGATGATTCCGTTCATCAATCCGCCGGCCGAAGCCGAGCAGGAAACCAGCACGACCGAGCCCGGCAATGTCATCGTCGAGATCCATTGGCCGCCGGAAATCGATGCCGATGTCGATTTGTGGGTGCGCGCGCCGGGCGATATTCCGGTCGGCTACTCCAACAAAGGCACGGCGCTGGTCAATTTATTGCGAGATGACCTCGGTCACTTCAACGATCTCACGCAGACGAATTACGAGGTGACCTACAGCCGGGGCATCGTTGCCGGCGAGTGGATCGTCAATTTGCACGCCTTCCGCATGGATCCGGCAACACCGCCACCCTATGTCGTGCATACGGTGGTCAGCGTCATGCGGCCGGAATTCCTGCGCCCGGTGCAAATTTTGGAGAAAAGGATCGACCTCAAACGGCTCGGCCAGGAACGCACCGTATTCCGCTTCAAGCTCAATCCGGAAGGCAAGCTCATTCGCGGCAGCACGAATGATTTGCAGCGCTCATTGGTGATTGACCCGGATGGATAATCTGCATTTCACCTTCGCCGGTTTTGCATTGCTGTTCGCGGCGCTCGCGGCGATCGCCATTTGGTCGCGACGAACGGGGCCCTGGAAAATTGCCGCCATCGGCCTGGTCGTCCTCATGCTGCCGCTAGGCTATTTCGCCTATGTCGATCTGCTCGCAAAACCCAAGCCCATGCGCCTGGAATTTCGCGATCTCGGCGAGACCGAAGTCATCTCGGCGGTGCTCAAGGAGGAAGAGGCGATTTATCTTTGGGTCAGCGTCGCGGATGAGCCGCGCTATTACGAACTGCCCTGGGACGATAACGCGGCGCTTGAGCTGCAAACAGTCATGCGTGATGCGCGGCGAAAGGGCGTCGGCGTCGGCATGCGCCTGCAGGAACTTGTGGAAGGCGCTTTCGAGAACACGGAGGAACTCCGCCCGGCACAAAAATTCTATGCCTTGCCCTATCCCGCACCACCCGAAAAACGACGCTCGATCGAGAGCCCCAAATGGGAAATGTAATGTGGCGGACCGGCTAGCAGACCGTCGAACAGGCGCCTCAGTCCTTACTGCGCGGCATGTCAATCATGCGGGGCGAGTCTTTCTTCGCGTCGAAGCGGTAACCTTTTCGGATCTCAACATTACGCAAAATAACTTCGAGCGCGGTGACGTCGAACGGATCAGGGGTTAGCGGCGCGGCATATTTAGCGCCGAGGCTATGCAACATCTCCAGCTCGTTGGGAAGCAGCGCGTCTTCGACCTCAGCCGCGCGGGACAGCATGGTCTGGAATTGGGCGAAAGCGACCAGCTTGGCCATGAATTACGCCGCCGTATAGCCGCCATCGATAGCAAGCTCGCTACCGGTGACGAATTTGCTTTCGTCCGACGCCAGATAGAGCACGCCAGCTGCAATCTCTTCGGGCTCGCCGACACGTCCGATGGGATGCAGCTTGCCGAGCTCCGCCAAGCCGGTCGGGATATCGCCATAATCGCGCTTGCAGGTATCCTCCATCATCGCCGTATGAATATAGCCCGGGTGGATGGAATTGACGCGGATGCCGCTGCCGTCGCGGCCGCACTCCAGCGCCACCGCCTTGCTGAAGAGGCGCACGGCGCCCTTGGAGGCGCAATAGGCGGAGACCTTTTCTAGCCCGGTGATGCCGAGGATCGAGGAGATGTTGACGATGGAACCGCCGCCGGCGCGGCGCATCGCCGGAACCGCATGTTTGGTGCCGAGAAATACCCCGTCTATGTTGACGGCCATCACCGCGCGCCAATCCTCGAACGACATTTTATCAACGCTCTCGATAATGGCGATGCCGGCATTATTGACGAGAATATCAAGACGGCCAAATTCGGATTCAATCGCGCCGATGCATTTCTCCCACGATTCTTCCTCGGTCACGTCGAGAGAAACGAATATCGCCTCGCCGCCGGCCTTACTCAGTCCCTCGGCAACCGACGCGCCGCGCGCCGCATCGATATCGGCCACCGCCACCCGCGCACCTTCCGCCGCCAGACGTTCGGAGATCGATTGACCGATCCCCGTCGCCGCGCCGCTTACCAGGGCCACCTTGCCTGCCACCCGTCCTGCCACGTTACCGTCCTCCCGCAATCATGTTAGATTTCGTTATGCCTTTGCCGATCGCCGACCGCTGGTTCGAAACTAAATCCCACAGCGACGATATTACACTGATCTTCGAGCCCCATGTCATTCCCGACATACGCTGCAATATGTGGCATGTACGCGGGCGCGACCGCGACCTGCTGTTCGATTCCGGCATGGGTGTTGTCAGCCTCAAGGAACATGTCGCGCTGATGACGGAGAAGCCGCTCTACTGTGTCGCCAGCCACAGCCATTTCGACCATGTCGGCGGCCATTACGAATTCGACACCCGGCTTATTCATGGGGCGGAATCCGACGTTCTCACTTCGCCCGACCGGCGAAATACAGTGATCGAGAATTATGTCACGGCGGAAATTTTTACCGCTGCTCCCTTCTCCGGATTTGACGTGGATGCCTATATTATTCGCGCCGCGCCGCCGACACAGCTGATCGCGGGCGGCGATATCATCGACCTCGGCGATCGGCAATTTGAAGTGTTGCACCTTCCCGGCCACTCGCCGGGATGCATCGCCCTGTGGGAAGCCAAGACAGGAACGCTTTTTTCGGGAGACGTCGTCTATGACGGCCCCCTTTACGATACGCTCTATCACTCGGTGCCTGAGGACTATATCGCCAGCATGGAGCGCCTGCGCGCCTATCCTGTCGCGACCGTCCATGGCGGCCATTGGGCGAGCTTCGGGCGCAAGCGGCTGGGTGAATTGATCGCTGAATACCTGCAAGGCGCGCGGAAGCCCGGCTGCCCGGCGGATTGAAATAATTATTCAGCTATCGGCCTGCTCAATCTGCGTAACCGCGCATTCATCCTCGCGCCACCACATGAAGGAGAGATCGGCGAGATTGGCCGCCTGGTCCCAAATACGTGCCTTGATCGGCCCAATATCGGTTTCGAGCGTGCGGTCGACATATTTCCCTTTGTAGATCGTTGCACCCGAGCGGCAAGGCAGTCGATTGACTCCGGCCCCCTGGCCGTCGTCGGCGGTATTGCTGAGACGAATACGCTCGGCGCGAACAGCGATGCAGACCGGGCTTCCCGCCGCCGGAACCTCGCCGCCGCTCCAAATGCCACCCAAGCTGAAATCGCCGACCCGAACGCGGGCGTGCCCGCCGGATACTTCTTCGAGCGATCCCTGCAGCAAATTCTCCACGCCCATGAAATCGGCGACGAATTGGTTTGTGGGCCGGTCGAAAAGATCCGTAGGCGGCCCTTCCTGCACAATATTTCCGCGCCGCATCAAGATGATGCGATCGCTCATGGTGAGCGCTTCTTCCTGGCTATGGGTTACGTAGATAAAAGTAATTCCGAGCTTCTTGTGGAGTTCGAGCAATTCGACCTGCATATC
>CAZUVO010000029.1:0-21933 GCA_964623955.1 uncultured Rhizobiaceae bacterium | reverse complement strand
AAGCGCGCCGAGTGGCTCGTCCAACAGCAGAATGGCCGGCCGGGTCACGAGCGCCCGGGCAAGAGAAATGCGCTGACGCTCGCCGCCCGACAATTGATGCACCCGGCGGTCATATTTGTCGGGCAACCGCACCAAATTGAGAACTTCCATGGCGCGCTCGCGCCGCTCGGAAAGGGGGACGCCGCGAACGCGCAGGCCATATTCAATATTCTGCCCGACCGACATGTGCGGGAAGAGCGCATAATGTTGAAACACGGTCGTGCAATTGCGCCGCGATGCGGGAACGGTCGAGACGTCCTCGCCCTCGATGAAGATGCCACCGAGTTGCGAGGGCCGCTCAAGACCGGCAATGACCCGCAGCAGCGTCGTTTTGCCAGAGCCGCTTTCTCCCAACAGTGTCAGAAATTCTCCGCGCCCGGCGGTGATTGATACATTGTCGACCGCGACCAAACTGCCGAACCTATGTGTCGCATTTTGGACGGACAGAATCGGAGAATTGTCCATGGCGCCCGCGCCAAGAACTCCCGCTTCACTTGACGTCATTCTTCCCGCCTCCAAAAGCCAATTTTATTGCTAGAAATGTGAGGGCGATGCTACCGACCGTTACGATCGTGCTCATTGCGTAAATCAGCGGCACTGTTGTGTTGTGAGCGCCGGATTGAATCCACAGATAGAGCGGCAAGGTGTCCTGCCCCGAGCGCATGAAAATGCTGAACGGCAATTCGTTGAAGGATAGCAAAAAACCGAAGAAGCCCGCGGCGTAAATTCCAGGCTTCAATATAGGCATCTCGATTTGCCAAAAACGTTGCCAAGGCTTTGCCCCCAAATCCTCGGCCGCCTCCATCAAGCGGGTGTCGAAACGTGATGCCACGACAAGCATAGCCAATAACGCAAACGGAAAGGCCCAAACGAAATGGGCCAGGACGAGCGACCAGATCCCCATTTTGACGTGGATCACCAGCCGGTACCACATGAAGAGGCCAACCCCGCCGACGATGCCCGGTATCATCAAGGGCATTAGAAATCCGAGAAGGAAGGGCCCGCGCCATTTTATTCGCGGCAAAACCGGCCCCACGATCAGGACGGCGATGACACAGGCGATGCCCGTAATAAATGCCAGCATGATGCTCAGCAACAGCGGGTCGCCGACCCGGAAATTACTGCCATAGGCCTCACCGTCGCGCTGAGCTATGTCGGCAAAAATAACATCTTCATACCAAGTAATTGTCCAATCGCCGGGAATGCCGGTAAGTGGATCGCCGCTGAAGGAAAGGATCATCAGCATGACGATCGGAAAATAGAGCACGAAGAGCACGGCATAGCCGAAAATGACACTGAGTCCCGAGGGCGCCCAGTCGCTGAGGCGCTGCCAAAACGGAAGCCTAAATCGTGCGATGGGTATGTCTTTAATTGTCATCGCAATTACCGCCGCAAGCTCGCAAAGACACCGTTGAGGCCGCCCACCGGCCGTAACGCCGCCCATAACAGAACCTGGAATGCCAGCATGATGGCAAGCACAACAGCCGCCAAGGCGGCGGCCACAAGGAAATTGGATACGCCTATGAGACTCTGCACCTGGGCTGCCAACATGAGAACGTTGTTGCCTCCCATATGCGACGAAACGACGGCATCCCCCAACATCGGAATGAAGGTAAACACGAATCCGGCGACGATGCCGGGCAAGGCCAAGGGTAAGATGATATGCAATAGCGTTCGCAGCCGGCTCGCGCCCAAATCTCCACTCGCCTCAAGAAAATCATTATCGATCAAACTGATGGAAAGAAAAATCGGCCACACCATGGTTGGGAAAAAGGCCCCGATAAATCCGAAATGGACGGAGAACTCAGAGAAGATCAGCCACAGCACCGGCTCATCGACAATTCCTGTCCCCAGCAAGACTTGGTTGACGACGCCATTTATGCCGAACACGGAGCGCCAGACGATCACTCGAGCGGCGGGGCTAAGAAAAAAGGGAACTGTGAGCGCGGTAAATGTCAGCAGTCGGACGGTATTATTCTTACAGCCTTTTGCGAGCCAAAGCGCAAAAGGAAAGGCCAGGAACAATTCGATAACCGTAACCACGGCGGCAATGCGGACCGACCGGGCGAGCATGTCTCCACCGCCATAAGAGAAAAATCTCTCATACTGCAGCAAAGTCGGGTCAATATTTATCTTGAGACCGCGGCCTTGAAGAAACGAGACCAGGATAATGGCCAGCAGCGGTATGACGATCCCGCCAAACCATAGAAGGCTGAAACCGGACAGCGACCAGATACCCGCTGGCAAGCGCGGTAAATAATCGCTCAACCCGGATGATTTAGTGGAAGCTAAAGTAGCCGAAGTCATCGCAATGGAACGATAGGATCAGGCATCCCGCTCCGGAGCGACGCTCCGGAGCGGGTAACTGCCCAATTGGTACTCAGTCTAGGCGTTGAGAACGCGGTCCATCTGCGCCTGCATTTCTTGCAGGTTCTCAGGCACAGCGCTGAACCAGAAGTCCTCCTTGGCGAACTTGAGCGCCATCTTCTCTTGCGCCGCGTCCATGGTCGCCGAAATGTCGTCCAGGCCGTTGCTTTGGGCATAGGGCACCGCCAAATCGGGACGGCCATTGAGATACCCGCGCAGCGGCGTGATCGCCGAAGCATAGCCACCGCTCAGGAACCAATTGAGTGCGGTGTAGACCTCTTCAAGGTTTCCGCGGTCTTCTACCTGAGAGGTGATGTAGGCGGCATGCATCCACTTTGTGTAGAACTCCACAGCGGTCGCATAGACCCAGTCGCCGCCGGCCTTATTGGCCTCATTCACGGCAGGCTCCCAACAACGGATTGCGTCAACTTCGCCATTCTTCATGACCGCGACTTGATCGTCGAAGATTTTCCAGAAAAGACGGAATTGACCGGCTTCTTTGCGCGCAATCAGGAAGTCGGCCGTCGCTTTAGCTTCGGCTGGCGAAGGATTGAGAATGTCCTTCACCTCCAACTGGCCGGAGTTCTTCAGATAGGCCAGGGCTTCCCAGAGGTAGATATAGTTGTCGCCGGTCGAGGAGCGGCCCATGGTCTTGTCGCTCTCGAACACGAGTGACCAAGAGGCTTCCTCCGGCGGCCGCGGCTCGCCGAGCTTGGACGGCAGATAGCCGAAGCTGTCTGCGTTCATGGCCATCGGTACGCCCCAGACCTTACCCTCCGACGGGCTGAGATCGCGCACGAGATACGGCATTTTTTGAATGCTCGACGGCATGCCCGACCAATTCGGCATGGCGCTCGCTTCCATCTGCATGATGTTTTCGCCATCGATGAGGCTTTGCTCAGTTCCGGAGAGCGTCGAAATCAGATCGAAACGTTCGCCCGCATCGTTGACCTGAACCTCGGTGAGGAAGATGCCTGGGTCGTCCTTGATGACCGTGTCTTCCATCTTGAGACCGGTATCTTTTTCAAAGCGCGTCCAGTCGCCGGGAATCATGGTCGGCGCCGTAAACAGCATCCGAATAACGCCCTTTTCGGCGGCCTTGGCGCGGCGGGTCAAACCCTTGAGGACCGCAGGTGCGCCCACGATCACGGCACCAGCCGCGGCGCCCTTGATGAAATTGCGGCGCGAAAGATTGTAGTAGAGGTGTTTGCTAACCTTTTGCTTGATCTTAGCCATTTTGGCCTCCCTAAGAAGCGTTGAGACGGATCTGGTTTCGTGCGGTTCGATATTGCTCGCCTTGCCCTTGATCAAAGGATTATGAACGAAGTGTGATCACATTCCTATAGATTGATCGGCCTTGTGCATATTTTTTTGCCACCTAACCAATTAGTCCGATGATCAGGAAGGCCAAGCTCAGCACAAATCCGCAAATTGGGATTATCAAAGGATAACTTACGCCCTCCACCGGACGACCATCGCGCAGGCGGATGCGTATCAGCGCGCCGTTGACGCATATGAAGATTGCCAGGGTTATCGACGATGTTGCCTCGGCCAGGCCGGCGAGGCGGAACCAGAGCGCCAAGACCAGAACCACGGCAACGACCAGCGCCGTCGCATAGAGGGGTGTGCGAGTTATCGGATTGATCCGGCTGAGGAATTCGGGCAGCAATCCCTGATCGCTCAAGCCGTAAAGCACGCGCGACGCCATAATGACCTGCACCAGGGCGCCATTGAGGATGGCGAGGATGCCGATTAGGCTGAGAAACTGCGCCGAGCCGCCATCGCTGCCACGCTCGTAAACCAGCGCTAGGGGCGCGCCATGGCTGGCCAATTCCTGCACCGGCACGTTCAAGATCGAGATGACGCTGATGGCCAGATAGAAGAGAGTTGTGGCGACAAGGGTGAGGATGATGGCGAGCGGCATGGTGCGCGATACATCACGGGTCTCTTCCGCGACATTGACCATGTCTTCGAAACCGATAAAGGCGTAGAAGGCGAGCACGGCGCCGGCCAGAACCGCTCCCCACGCGACCCCGGCACCGCCCGGGAGCATGTCAGGCAGCGCTTCGGGAAAGCGCACCAACTCATCGCCGCCGACCCAAATCACGAGCGACAGGCCGCCAACTTCGACCAGCGTCAAGATGCCCGCGACGATGACCGATTGCGCGATGCCCCAGGCCGCGAGCAGACCAATCACGCCGACAATGGCGACAATTGCAGCGGCGCGCGGGATATCGGCAAACTCATGCAGATATCCGACGAAGGCGTTGGAAATGGCGGCGGAGGACACCACCCCGGCAAACACCACCAGCAAGCCCACCGCCGCTGACAGGATGCTGAATCCACTTGCCTGATAGACGTAATGGGCCTCGCCCGCGCTCTTCGGAAATCGCGCGGAAAGCTCGGCGAAACTAAATGCAGTCACACCCGCGATAACTGCGGCAATAAGAAAAGAAAAAGGCGACGCCATACCCGCGACGCCGGCGACTTCGCCGATAAGCGCATAAATTCCCGCACCAATCGTCGTCCCCAGTCCATACAGCACGAGCATGGGAAGGGAGAGTGATCGCTTCAGGGAAACGGGACGGTCGTTGCTGGTCACGATGATGAAAACTCCTGCTTCAGGAATTTTCCTCCGATTGGCGCACTTCTTTGTCCGTCGGCTGGCAGCCTTCTGGGCAGCATTTGCCCGGCTGATCCGCCGCCGAGCCGCCCGCGGCCGCCGATGCGAGGAGCCCGCGGTCCAAAAGGCTTTCCACCAGGGCAACTTTATCCTGCAGCGGATAGCTGCGGTAAATCTCCAGGCTGGTTGCCGCGGGGGAGCCGCCGCCGTGCAGGCTGATGAGCGAATACCAGCCGGCGGTGTCGGAAGCGGTGATGTCGCCCAGGAAGCGCGCCACATCGCGCCGACGTTCCGCCGGGATATCGTCCTTGCCCTGCCACAGCTCTTCGAGGCGTGCGGCCGTCGCCGGATTATGATCCTCCTCCGGCCCGGGGAGAGCGACAATCAGGCCACCCGACAAATCATGGGCGATGCGCTGCATGTCGTATATTTGCGTCGAGAGCAGCAACTTGCCAACATTGGCGAAGATGCGTTCCGGCTCGGCGCAGCCCGAGGCGTCCGGCTCCGCATAGGTCGAGCTGGCGACACCGCAGGCAAAAAATCCTTCGACAATCTTGATCAGTTCAACCATCCGTTCGCGGAGGTAATTGCCGTCGTCCAATTCGAGACCATTGGCCTCCGCCATCATCGACGCGGCGCCGATCAACAGATCGCCGAACCCGGCGCGCGCACCGATACAGCTATGGCGGTGATGACAGGCATAGGACCGGGTCAGAAATTGCGCTTGCTGCCATTCGCCGGCCATAAACACATGATGCCATGGCACGAATACGTCCTCGAAGACGCATACGCCGGTCGCCTGGCCGTAGCGGCCACTGAACAAAGCCGCATCTTCACCAGGCCGGCCGGCCGCGCGGGTAATCACGGTGAGACCCGGGGCGTCGATGGGCACTGCGCAGCACACGGCAAAATCGGCGTCGGCCTCAACCATGTTGCGGCCCGGCATGACCAGCAATTCGTGCATGTAGGGTGCGCCCGTGACGATCGCCTTGGTGCCGGAGAGGACGATTCCGTCGGCGCGCCGTTCGCGAATATGCACATATGAATCGGCATTGCTTTGTTCATGCGGGCGCTTTGAACGATCGCCCTTGGCATCGGTCATCGCAACGCCGAGGGTCAAGTCCTCGTCCTGAACGCGGTGCAGATAGGCGAGAAAGCGCTGATGCGCTTCGCCGCCCGCTTCGGCCTCCAAGAGATGGGTCGTTTGATGGATAGCGTTCAGCGCATCCTGGCTGAGATAGCGCTGGGCGCAGCCGACCCGCTGGCAGACAAGGCGCACCGCCTCGAGCTTGTCCAATAGGTCTCGCGCCGTTCGATTGATGTGGAGGAAGCGGTTTACCTCAGCGCCGCTCGATTGCTCTTGCGCCACCATCAGCGGCTGGTGACGCTCGAGTTCCGCGAAATCATAGGTGACGCCGACCGCTGCCACGCCGGGGGCAAGGAGCGCCTCGTCGGCAACCGAACCGACGCGTGCGCCGTCGAGAAAAACCGTCGGATTGTAGCGCCGAAGAGATTCCCGGTATTGCTCACCGCTCATCAACATTTACGACCTCTTCTTTCGCGGCGCCATCGTCTCCGGGCAAATTGGCGTGTCCGGCAACGGCCCAGCAGCCTCGGCAAGCGGGCGTTCACCCGCCGGTATATATAAGCACTCCTGCCCTGCCGCGCCATGCAAACGCACGAACATCAGAGCGGGCCTGGCGTTCGCCGGCAGGAGAATGATGCGGTAGGGATTCGTCAGGGCCTGCGTTACGAATGCGCCCGGCGCGGGCGGTACTTCCCGTACCCGGAAGAGTGCGGCGCTGCCGGACTGGCCGGCGGGTTCGATGGCGATATCGTAACCGCCGGTTCTGCGCATCCCGAGAAATACCGCGAGCGCCATGTCACGCCCGGCTGAAAAGTCTGGCGGCGACGGTTGATGCAATTGCGCCCAGAGCTGCCGCCAGTTCTCCGCGTCGCGGATGACCTGCACGGAAAACTCGATGTAAGGAGAAAACGCACCGGACCATTCCCGCGGTTCGGCGTCTCCGCCAGCTCCCGCTCCTCGCATGAAAAGAAAAATTACCGCGCAGAAAATAATCGCAGCGCTTCTCATGTCTGCGCCTCGGCCACATCGAATTCGCGAACAAAAACATCCGCCAAGCGCTCCGACCATTCTACGACACCATCCTCCGTGGCAATCAGATCCTGGCGAATTTCGATGATGACATGGCGGAGCCCGCGCGGCTCCAACACATCGGCCACGGTATAGCCTGGGGTATCGTGTGCGGAATAGGGCTGGTTCTCTCCCACGCACAAGGAATTATCCCGCTGCAACGCGGAGATCAGGCGCTGGGCGCTCGCTTCGTCCCGCCGCCACAGTACACCGACATGCCAGGGCCGCGCCTCGCCGGCAAATACCGGCGTGCAACTATGCATGGCGACGACAAACGGCCCGTGGAGCGCATCCAACCGCCGCGTAAGTTCGCGATGATACGGGAGAAAGGAGACCTCGGCACGGCGCTCCCGTTCCGTCGCGGCGAGCGCCTTGTTGGCGGGTACAACGATACCGTCGCTCTCCTCCGGAATCGAATTGGCCGTGCCGAGCGCGCGGTTGCAATCGATAAATAGGCGCGAATAGCCGCTGAGAAGCGCCGGAGCGCCCAACATCCGGGCAAGACGGCGGGTGACGGCAGCGGCGCCGATATCCCAAGCAATATGTTCTTGCAGCCGGCCGGGCGGCAGACCGAGCGTGCCCCAGCCCTGCGGTATGGCGTTGCTGGCATGGTCGCACAGCAACAAGAGAGCTGAATTTTGCGCGCCTTCGATCGTCTCAAAGGCCGCAGCGCGCTGATCCGAGAGGTGAGAGTCAGACATAAATGCTCCCTGCCCCGCTCCGTGAAAAATGGCGGCAAGTCCGGCCGCATGGCCCCTTATGGGCAATTGGCAACCGGTTCCATTTCGCCGCTTGAAGCAAGGTGAATCCCCCTTTAACCTCTCGGCCTAAGCATTACAATTGTACCGCTCGCGGTAACCTCACAAGGGCTAGGGAGAAGTAATATGCCTCAAGGTTCAATTTCGTCCAGCGACGACGCGGTTGGCGTCGGCGTCGTCAATTATCAGGTCCCGGTGGTCGAGACCAAGGCGCAGGTGCTCGACAATTGCAAGCGCATCGCCGGTTTCATCGAAGGCATGAAACGCGGCTATCCCGGCCTCGATTTGATCGTTTTCCCGGAATATACGACGCAGGGCTTCCATCCGACCAAATGGTCCGAGCTGACCACGACGCTCGACGGCGACGAGGTGCAGATCTTCTCGGAAGCCTGCAAAAAGAACGGCGTTTTCGGCATTTTCTCTCTTACCGGCGAAGAGCACCCGGAAGGTCTCAACCCTTACAACACGCTCATCATGATCAACGATCAGGGCGAGATTTGCATGACCTACCGCAAGATATTCCCGTGGTGCCCGCAGGAGCCGTGGACGGCCGGTCACGAGACCGCCGTGGCCGAGGGTCCCAAGGGCCTCATGGTCGGCGGCACCATTTGCTATGACTGCAATATGCCCGAGATCGTGCGCGATACCGTTATGAAAGGCGCCGAATTGGTGGTGCGCATCCAGGGCTATATGTATCCCTCCAAAGAGCAGCAGCGCATGATCGCTCAGGTGCGCGCCTGGGAAAACCTCGCCTACGTCGCGGTCGCTAATATGGCCGGACGCGATTTGGTCTATTCCTATTTTGGCCATTCCAACATCGTCGATTTCGACGGCAGCGTGTTGGCCGAATGCGGCACGGGGCCCGACGAAGCGACCTATGCGACCCTGTCACTCACCACGATCCGCGATGCCAGGCGCAATTGGACGGCGGAGAACCATCTCTACAATATCGTCCATCGCGGCTTCACGTCCGAACCCGGCGGGCACGCCACCAACCCGTTCGGGTTTTACGACAAATGGGTCAATGATCCGGAGGGCCTGCGCGACGATGTCGAAAATCTGACGCGCGATCATGATAGCCCGGACAAGGCGACGACGCCCAAGCTGAAGGCGCCGCCGTCTCGCGCCAAGGCGGCGCAATAAGGCATGGCGGAGGAAAATGGCGGCGGAGTCTGACATTCTCGGCGTCGACGCCGCCTGCACCTCCGTCAACGCTTATGATCTCGTCGTGACCGAAATCTTCGTGTCGATCGGCGATGCCGTGGAAGCGGAACAAATTCTGATGACTCTTGATTACAACAAGATCATCACGGAAATTGCCGCGCCCGCGCCCGGCACCGTCATCGCCATTCACTGCGAACTCGGCGACGAAGTTCAGGTTGGCGACCGTATTATCGATGTCCAACCTCACTGAGCGATAGCCCCGCATGTATCGCCAAGGCCCCGACGCCCTGCAACGCTCGATCGACCGTATGTTGACGGAAGCCAACACGCGCATGGCGGTCGGCAAAACCGAGGAGGCTTCGCGCTCCTACCACAAAGCCGCGCAATTCGCTGAGCAGATGATCGATATGTTGGAGGACGCGGACGCGCGCCGCTCAATGACGGTGCGCGCGGCGGAATATAAGCAGCGCGCGCGCACGCTCACCTCGAAGGGCACCATGGATGCCGGGCGGATCAAGCCTGTCGAGAATCACGATGCCGATGAGGTGGCCTATGCCGACGAAGAGGCCGACGCCCTCGAACAGCAGATCCTGCTATTGATCGATGACAGTCCCAAAGGGGTCGATTGGGACAGCATCGGCGGCCTCGACGAGCTTAAGGATGAGCTCAAATTTCATTACGGCCTCGCGATGGCGAAAGTGCCCGAGGGCGTCGAAGTGGAGGGCTGGAACAACATCATGTTCCACGGCCCGCCCGGCACCGGCAAAACGCTTCTCGCCCGCGCCATCGCCAACAAGCTGAGTGCAACTTTTTTTAACGTCAAGGCCAGCCAGATCGTCAGCAAATGGGTTGGTGAATCGGGCGCGACGGCCGCCCGTCGATCATCTTCATCGACGAGTTCGACGCGCTGTGCAAAAGCCGGGGCGGCGAGGGCCAGCTTTATCACCAGCAAATGCTCGCCGCCATCCTCTCGGAAATCGATGGCTTTGCGCAAAAAGGAAAACGCGATTTGGTGATGACCGTCGGCGCGACCAACCGCCCTTGGGATTTGGATGCAGCAGTACTTTCACGCTTTGAGCGGCGGATATTGATTAACTTGCCCAATGCCGAAGCGCGCGCCGACATATTCCGTATTCACCTGGAAGACAAAGGCATTCCGGTCGATCACCGCTCGCTATCCTATGAGCGCCTCGCTGCCCAGACCGAGCGTCTCACCGGGCGCGAAATTGCACGCCTCTGCAAGGAAGTGACGGCGAGCATGCTGGGCGAAATGAATCCGGAAATCCCCAACCTTGTCGATGCCGGACTGGCGCGCATCCAGGAATATGAAATCAAAATACGCGCCTTGAAACAGGGCGATTTCAACGATTCTGTGGAACATCTCGTCGCGGACACCAGCGAGGCCGACGAGCATCAATATGCCGATTGGGGCAAGGCCGTGAATGAAGGCAAACGCGCCTGACGCTACACGCCGCGTCCGCCCAGGGCATGGGTAAACCGGTAGGCGAACCCGCCGAGCGCCATACCGACAAACGGCCCGGCTACGTAAATCCAGTAATGGCTGAAATCGCCCATCGCAATATAAGGGCCGAAGGCGCGCGCCGGGTTCATCGCAGCACCGGCGATGGCACCGAATAACATCACCTCGATTCCAACTACCGCGCCAACAGCAACGCCGGCGAAGGGCCCGTGCGCGCGTTTGTCCAGCCCGACACCGGCAACGACCCACATCAGCAGGAACGACAGGAACAGCTCGATCAGCAATGCGGTGACCGGCGAAATTCCCAGCTCGATGTTCGGCAGATTGGCGCCCATATTGTTGAAATCGCCGATCGCCCAGAGCAGGCACATACCGGCCAGCGCCGAGCCTGCCATTTGCGCGGACACATAGCCCGGCAACAGGCGGCGATCCAAATGGCCAATCAAGACCGCAGCGAGCGAGAGCGCCGGATTAACATGAGCGCCGGAAATATGACCGAACGCATAGATCACCACTGTGATCACCAGGCCGGAAATCAGCCCGGCGCCAATCATGCCGAGACCGCCACCCGCCAGGCCGTCCACCACCACGGCCCCGGCGGCGAAAAACACCAGGCTAAACGTGCCGATGAATTCGCAGCAATATTTTCGCCAATCGTCGCGAGTCATAGAGAGAGAATTTCCCGCGCCTCGTCGGGCGTAGCGGCGCTTTCGCCGAGCGTCTCGATAAGACCCACGGCTTTTTCCACCAGCGCCGCGTTGGAAGGTGCGAGGACGCCGCGCGACAGATAGAGATTATCTTCCAGCCCGACGCGCACATGTCCGCCCGACAGGACGCAGTGCGCGGCGACGCGATATTCTTCGCGGCCGATACCGAACGCGCTCCAGGTGGTGCCTTCGGGCAAAAGGCTGGTCATATATTGCAGCGCCGCGGGCGTTGCCGGCGCGCCCCACTCGATGCCAAGGCAGAGCTGAAAGAACGCCGGACTCAAAATTTGGCCGCGTGCGATCATATCGTTCGCCAACATGATATGGCCGACATCGAACAGTTCGAGCTCGGGCTTGACGCCGGCATTCAGAATGGCCTCGGCCATGACCCGCAGATGCGCCGGCGTGTTCAGCATGACCGTATCGTCGCGCACGCCGCCCGAATTCATCGTGGCGATATCGAGGCTGCAAATTTCCGGCTTTAGTTCGACCACGTGTTGGACGCGCAACTCGGGCGCGACGAAGTTGGTGCCGGGGCCGGGCTTGAGCGGATCGTCATCTCCGGGCTTGAAGCGCGCGCCAACACCGGTGGTGAGATTGATTACCACATCAGAACCGCTGTCGCGGATCAGGCCGACGACACGGCGGTAATGTTCGAGCTCCATACTAGCCCGACCCGTTTCTGTATCGCGCACATGAATATGCACGATCGCAGCACCGGCCTTGGCGGCGTCGAGCGCGGATGCGGCGATTGCATCCGGCGTGACAGGCACGGCTGGATTTTTGGCCACCGTGTCGGCCGAGCCGGTCACGGCGCAGGTGACGATAATCTTGTGCGTCGCCATTGTTTACTCGTTGTTTGTCGGTGAAGAAGTCAGACGCGGTGAATCATAACGACAGTTCAGCTTCAAGAAAACGCACGCATTGCCCTGATATGACAACGCGCTCACCGCGCGCCTCGCAGACCATCACCCCGCCGCGCGCCGACAATTGCCGCACGTGGAGGCGCTTCTTGCCGAGGCGCTCGGCCCAGTAGGGCACCAGCTCGGTCTGCACATTGCCGGTCACCGGGTCTTCGGGAACTGCGTTTTTAGGAGCGAAGAAGCGCAGCACATAATCGGTTTCGCGATCATCGCCGGGGGCGGTCGCCACCACGCCACGGCGATCGAGCTGGCAAAAATCGTCGAGGTTGGGCGCGAGCGCTGCGACCTCGGCGGCGCTGCCATAAACGGCGATGTAATCGTCTCCGGCGAGAACTTCCGCCGGCTCGGCGCCGAGACCCGAGAGAAGAAAATCGGGAGCGTCATGGGTCGCCGCCGGGCGGGCGGGAAAATCCATCTGCAGATTGGCGCCGTCACGCGAGACGATCAAAGGCCCGCTCTTGCTTTCAAACGTGGCCACATCCGTACCGGGGGCAATATCCGAGAGCACCACATCGCCGGCCGCCAATGTGGCGTGCCCGCAAAGCCCGACCTCTACATTGGGCGTGAACCAGCGCAAATCGTAGCCCCCGCCCTCATTGGGCACGAAAAACGCTGTCTCGGACAGATTGTTTTCCGCCGCGATGGCCTGCATCACGGGAACGCTCAACCATTCCTCTAACGGACAGACGGCGGCCGGATTGCCGCCCAGCGCCTTGTCGGTGAAGGTGTCGATCTGAATGAGCCGCAGTTTCAACGATTATCCCCCGCACGGCCAAATTGTTGTCTGGATCATAGCTGCGGTCCGGCCAAACGCCAATTTTGCATTTCCCTGGGCGGGTTTGGGGATTTACGCTAGCGCCATGGGAAAATCCGAAAAAACACCGCCATCCGCGTTGCCCTCGGTCGACCGTCTGGTGGCCGACGCGGCGCTGGCGCCGTTTTGTGAGCGCTACGGCCGGCCGTTCGTGACGGATGCGGCGCGGGAGGTTCTTGCCGAGGCACGCGCACTACTGTTGGCCGGCAATGATTTCGATCCGCCATCTCTTGCCGAGCGTACCAAGGCTCGGGTCGAAAATTTGATGGCCGCGTCGCCGAGGCCCGTTTTCAACCTGACGGGCACCGTGTTGCACACGAATTTGGGGCGTGCGCCCCTGCCGCCGGAAGCGGTGGCCGCAATAAATGCGGTGGCGACGGAGGCCAGTAATCTCGAATATGACCTGTCTGCCGGCAAGCGTGGCGAGCGGGACGATCATGTGGCGGACTGGCTGTGCCGCCTGACCGGCGCCGAGGCTGCCCTGGTGGTCAACAACAATGCGGCTGCGGTGTTGTTGCTATTGAACAGCTTGGCCAATCGCCGGCGCGTGGCGGTGTCGCGCGGCGAGCTGATCGAAATCGGCGGCGCCTTTCGTTTGCCCGAGATCATGGCGCGCGCGGGCTGCAAACTCTTAGAAGTCGGCACGACCAACCGCACCCATGGGCGCGATTACGCCGCAGCCCTCGATGACGGCGCAGCGTTGCTCCTCAAGGTCCATCCCAGCAATTACGAAGTGCGCGGCTTTACCGCAGAAGTTACGACCGCGGAACTGGCGGAATTGGCCCGAGCGGCGGGAAAGCCGCTTGCCGTCGATCTTGGCTCGGGCTCGCTGTTGGATCTCAGCCGTTTTGGCCTGCCCGAGGAACCGACCGTCTCCGAAACCCTGAAAGCCGGCGCCGATCTCGTTACTTTCTCCGGCGACAAGCTGTTGGGCGGCCCGCAGGCCGGTATCATCGTCGGCAAAAAAGGGCTTATCACGCGCTTAAAACGTAATCCGCTAAAGCGCGCTCTTCGCCTCGATAAAATGACCCTGGCGGCGCTCGGCGCCATACTCCGACTTTATGCCGATCCTGAGCGATTGCCGGCCCGTCTGCCGGCCCTAGGCCTGTTGGCGCGCGATGAAGCCGATATTCGTGCCATGGCCGAAAGACTTCGGCCCGAACTGGCGCACCGTCTGGAGGGATTCGCAAATATCGAAGTGACGGCTTGCAAGAGCCAGATCGGCTCGGGTGCGCTCCCGGTGGAAACCCTACCGAGCGCTGCGCTGGCGATCACGCCCCTCGCCGCGAAACGAGGAAGCGGCGGGGCGCTCGACCGTCTAGCCGCCGCTTTTCGCGCTCTCCCCCAGCCAGTCATCGGCCGCAAGCAAGGCGGGGAGTTCATACTCGACCTACGCTGCCTAACGGACGAAGACGGTTTTCGCACCCAACTCGAATTGCTCGACGATTTCACGGCGTGATTATCGCCACCGCAGGCCATGTCGATCACGGCAAGACCTTGCTGGTCCAGGCTCTAAGTGGCGTCGATACCGACCGGCTGCCTGAGGAAAAACAACGCGGTCTCACCATCGATCTCGGTTTTGCCTATGTGCCGTTGACCGACGGCGCGGTGATGGGATTTGTCGATGTTCCGGGCCATGAAAAATTCATTCGCAACATGGTCGCCGGCGTTGGAGCGATCGACTATGCGCTGCTGGTGGTCGCCGCCGATGACGGTCCGATGCCGCAAACCCTGGAGCATCTTGCCATCCTCGACCTGCTCGGCATCGCCAAGGGCGCGGTCGCGATTACCAAGATCGATATGGTTTCGAAAGAACGCCTCGCCGAAATCGAACAGGCGGTGGAAGAATTGATTCGCGGCAGTCTTATTGAGGGCGCGGATATTTTTTCGCTTTCTGCTCTCACTGGCGCGGGTGTGGACGCCCTCAAATCTCATCTCGAAGCCGCCGCGCAAGGTTTTGCCACGTCATCGCCACAGGGCGGCTTCCGCCTTGCAATCGATCGCGTTTTTACATTGACCGGCGCCGGACTGGTAGTGACCGGAAGCGTTTATTCCGGGCGCGTGGCTGTGGGTGACAAATTACTGCTATCGCCAGCAGGCGCCGAAGTGCGCGTGCGGGCGCTCCATGTCCATGACACGGCAGCGGACGAAGCCCGCCAAGGGGAGCGGGCGGCGCTCAATCTCGCCGGGCCGGGCGCGCGGCGCAGCGATATCAAGCGCGGCGACTGGCTGGTCCATCCGGCGGCGCATGCCCCCACCCGGCGCATCGATGCGCGCATCCGCATTTTGCCGAGCGAGGCTAAACCGCTCAAGCACGAGACGCCGGCGCATTTGCATCTCGGTGCGCTGGAAGTGCCGTGCCGGGTGGCGGTGCTGAAGGGTCGCGAGATCGCGGCGGGCAAAAGCGGCCTGGTGCAGATTATCTGTGACCGGATTATCACCGCGCACGCGCTGGACCGTTTAATCCTTCGCGATCAGTCAGCGCGCCGCACGATCGCCGGCGGCCAAATTATCGATCCATTCGGTCCCGAGCGGGGACGCGCCCGGCCACCACGCCTGGTCTATCTGGAGGCAATGGAATCCGAGGCACCGGCAAACGCGTTGACGGCCATGCTGCCGCTTGTCCCGGGTGGACTGGATCTCAGCCGCTTCGCGCTTGCCCGAAATCTCGGCTCGGAGGAGAGCGCGTCGTTATTTGTGAAAACCGAAATGATTAAAGCGGGTACTGTCGGTGCGCTCGCCGGCATGTCTCCGGCCCATTGGCGAAATTTGACCCGGGACATTGGCAAGTCACTGGCCCGCTGGCACGAGGAAAATCCGCAAACCCTCGGCCCCAATGAGTTCGAGTTACGCCGCGCATTTTTGGAGCGTCCACTCTCCCAGCTTTTCAACGCGGCCGTCGCCGGCCTGATCGAATCAGGCGAGGTGAGACGCACAGGCACGATCCTGCACTTGCCGGATCATAAGGCCGAGCTAGCGGTGGAAGAGCAATCGTTATGGCGAAGTATCGAGCCACTCTTACTAGCGGGCGGCCCACGCCCGCCGGTAATACACGATATGGCAGAACAGCTTGACCGGGAGCCCGTGGAAATTGAGCGCATTTTGAAACGCGCCGCCGCGCTGGGCTTTACGATACAAGTCGCGAAAAACCGTTTCTTCTTGCCCAGCGCCCTGCTGCGTCTGGGGGAAATTGCTGAGGAGTTGGCTCAAGAAAATGAGGACGGCCTCTTTCTCGCCGCCGATTTCCGCGATCGCTCAGGAATTGGCCGAAACCTGACGATCGAGTTGTTGGAATCATTCGACAGGGCAGGATTCACCCGACGCACCGGCGCAGCGCGATGCGTATTACGCCCTGCCGCTGCGCTATTTGGCTAGGCCAGAAATTGAAGCTAGTATTGAAGCAACTGGCCACCGCCGAGTCACAATTCAGACTCGCACCTAAATAACGTGGTTACACTGCTTGCCGGAGATGTTTAATGGCCGCCTTTCTTCAATCAGATTTCAATTACGAAACCGCTAAATCGGGTAGATCACTCAAATTTCCAGAATATAACAAAGACTATTCAGACGCGATACTTGCATTATATCTAAAATACCAAGACGAACTTATTTTCTTATCTGAAATTCTCATTCCTATACGAAAGAAAATTAGGAATACGTTGGGTGGATATCCTGGATTTTGCGATATAGAAGCAGAGTTTTTATATATACTTATTAGGGAAATAAAGCCCAGTACCGTTTTTGAAATTTCATCCCGGCACGGATTTACTACAAATTTTGTGGCGGCGGCATTGAGCAAAAATGGCTCCGGTCAATTGGAATGTTTCGAAATAACAAAAAGTGTTAATGGTGTTCCCACAGAAGAGATCATCAGAAGCAATATATCTGATAATTTTCGTGATATTCCGGTCAACATCCATATTGGCGACGCGCGAATTATGGCTTCGGAACAGGTAAAATCGATTACGCCGGATTTTCTTATAATAGATTCACTGCATACAGACGTTTTTTCAGAATACTATATTAATGTGTTGTTTAAATATACCGTTGGTGGGGTCTATATTCAGGACATCAATCATTACGGACCACGACCAGAATGGGCGAGTGAGGCATACTACACACTAAATCACCTGATTCATCATGAAAATAATTACTTACCGATATCGCTGTATGAGGATGACATAAACGATTCGGGTTGTAGATCTGAAATTACATCACATAGAGCGTTCAGATCTTCATCCATATTTTTTAACCTTCAACTCCAGGAAACAAAGAACCCGGACATTGTAGATAAACTTCTTAACTTATTTGAACGAGATAAGAATAATATTAAGCAGGAAAATTTATCTTTATTTCCCTTGAATTCCGTAGATTTAGATTTGGTTTCAAATATAGATGACTTCAGTGAGTTTGACGAAGATAGTTATTTCTCCATTACATATAAGAGTTTCTCACGAAACTCTTCGGTAAATCACGCTGGGTTAATATCACTATTGCAGAGAAAATTTTCTCCTGATAGCTCCTATTTGAACAACTTGACCAATAAATTCAGAGATTCCGACCCATTTCACCGAGTCTTGATATTATATGCCTTGGCCAACAGTGGCAGGTGCGACGACGCCGTGGAGCTATACAACACAAAGGGCCTCGATTGCGAAACATCAGGGCTCGACGTAAATGTCACTTTGGCGAATGTACTTTTCAAATGCGGTCAACATGGTGATAGTAGGCGATTGCTTAAAAAATGCCGCGCGCAAGGCGAGGACGTGAAGTTAACCGGCGCCTCGACACAACTATTTATGGCCGCCGCATTGGCTTCCAGACTGGGGGATCAAAGTTTGTCGCGCAGCCTGATCGACACGGCATTCCGCTACGTTAAGCACCATGACGAGGGTGGCGTCGAACAAAAGGGAAAACTAAAATTGGCGAGGACTTTGTTTCGAATCAGCTTTAGAAGACCCCAAATGCTTTTGCTTGCTATTGGCTCCGGATTTCCCAATCTCGGTATGATCGGCGGATTTGCGGATTTCGTACGTTACGATTTATTACCTCGACTGCACCGCACCGTTTCCTGAAATACAACACAACTTGATCGTGCCCAGCAGGCTGCATAACATTTCAACGAATAAAAACCTGGAGGAGGATCGCACCCCGGTGGGGCGCCCGGACTTCAAATCCGGTGAGGCGCGTGCGACGTGCCTGGTGGGTTCGACCCCCACCCTCTTCCGCCATCAAATGGCAGCACTACGATCTGATTGTTTGGTCTGTTGACCATTCGCATTTATCCGTAATATTGCGAAAATCATGACACTTCAGCATATGAACGAATGACGCGATAGCGAGATTTCGAATAGATGATTGGAATTATCGTCGCCGCCGGCATGGGAACGCGCATGGGTAAACATGCCCAAATGCGGCCGAAATGCTTGCTCCCCGTGGCGGGCCGAACAATTCTCGAACAGACGATCGAGAATATGCGCTCGGTAGGGTGCGGCGATATTGTGGTTGTCACTGGGCATTTGGCGGAACTGATAAACTATCCGGGCATCATCACCGTCCACAATGCGGACTATCGCAACAACAATATACTCGGCTCCCTGATGCATGCCCGCGACTATCTCTCAGGGCCGACGATCATCAGCTATTCGGATATCTGGGTTGAGCCTGGAATTTATCGGCGGCTGGTCGATACGCCGGGCGACCTCGTGATCGCGGTGGACCGCGATTGGCGGCCCTATTACGAACACCGTAGCGAGCACCCTATCGCGGAAGCAGAAAATGCCTATGTCCGGAAGGACAATAGTCTGGACCAAATTGGCAAACACCTCGATGACGACGCCCCGCCGGGAATGTTGTGCGGTGAATTTCTCGGGCTGTGGCGAATGAGTCCTAGCGGCACGCATATCTTCCGCAACGCCTATGACGAGTTATACGGCAAGCTCGATCCGTCGGCGCCATTCGAGCATGCGCTTGAATGGCGAAAAGCGTATATTACTGACATGATTCAAAGCTTGATTTCGCAAGGGAACAGATTCGACTGCGCCCTCATTGAACGCGGCTGGGCGGAGCTCGACACAGACCAAGATTACGAGCGGCTGCCAAAAATTGCCGCGCGGCAAAGGCTGATGTCAATCCAGACTGCGGACCGGAGCGAGTGAGCGACGACCCAACACACAGCTATTTGAAGATTCTTGGCCGGCGCATCTGGAGCGAGGCCAACGACCTTAAACGCACTCCGGGGGCACTGGCTGACGAAACGGGAATTTCACTCGATACGGTTCGCGCGATCATCTCGGGATCGGCCGACGAGTCTGCTGCTCTCGGGCTCGCCGCCAAAATGACGGAAATATATCCGATATCCGCTGCGCAACTTGTAGTTGACAAGAATGATACGAAAGCGGGTGTCCTGGTGATGCGGTCCGCCGCCAGCGAACAATCGTCTCGTGTCTTCGAACGCCGCGACAAAAATGGCGGCCTTTCCCCCTATTATGAATATCGCGACACCGCAATGAGCCGATTGGGGCCCTTTAAGCCGGAATGGATTCAACCACTCCGCGTGGTCGCCGATGCGGCGCCGGAAAATCCGGACGTTGCGTACAATAATGGCCACCTGATGCACCAGCTGACGTTTTTCATCGGCGAGGTGAATTTTTACTGGAAGACCGACGGTGTCGCACGGAGTGTGGAACTGAATACCGGACATTCGAATTACATCACGCCCTATGTCGCACACAGCTTTACGAGCAGAAATCCAGATAAACTCGGCCTGATCATCGCCGTCACATATGGCGATCAGCTTCACCGCGCGCTGCCGGATCTCAGCCATCTTGGGCCCGAAGAAGCGGATCGGTTGGCTGGTGATTTGCGCGACCCGCGGAACGCCTTCCACGCGCACCTTGCGCGATTGCAAGCATCTGAATCCCTGAGCGATAGGGAACTGGTCGAACGTCTTACGCGAGCCGGAATCGACCAGTCGAAAGGTGACCGGCTGGTCTCCGGTACCGCTATGCCTTCGCTTGACGACCTCGAATTGCTCGCCACTGCGCTGAACGTTCGCCCCGCCGACTTACAGGTATCTTCCTTGTCTCGCGAAGATGAAGTGGTGGTGCGAACCGACGGCGAGTCGCGCATTTACCCGGATGGTAACCACCCCGCTTGCCGCCTCACAGAACTGGCGCGGTGTCGCCACCAGCCGAACCTAAAGAGCTTCGAAATAACCATGATCGATGGCGCCGCCGAGTTCCGACACAGTCTTCACGAGTATGTTTATAACTATGGCGACGCCCCAGTCGCCCTAACTTGGGACACGGATTGCAACGATATACTCAATCCTGGTGATTCAGCCTATATAGGCCCCATGGTCACGCATGCATTTGAACGAATTTCTGGCCATGGCGAAGGCCATTTGGCCGCGGTTCGCGCACCTGGCGCATTGAGTGATTCGGTCTTCTCCGAATATTCGACCTACCCTGCCGAAGGCAGGGAGCGTGCCACCGGAGAAGACCGGACATGGTTCTAACCCATCCCTTTCATTGTCCCACGCGTGTGGTCGAAGGACATGACTATGACGAAGCGGTCACCGAACTGCTCGGCAGCCGGAGCTGGGCACTCATAACAAGCCACGGCTGGTTAGCGCGCGGCGCGGCGGACGATTTGATGCGCTGCGGTTCCGAACCGGCGGCCATACTTAGCGACGTCCTGCCAAATCCCAAAATATCCGCAATCATCGAGCTTGTGAAAAACCTACCCGATGTGGAGACGGTCGTGGCACTCGGCGGCGGCAGCGTACTGGATGCTGCGAAGGGCGCGGTCGCATTAAAATCTCTCGACGGAGACACTGCTGCATTAATGGCCCATCTTCGGGAGAATGTCGCGCTGCCGTCCCATATGGAGCCCGTCCCACTAATTGCCGTGCCCACAACATCCGGCACTGGATCGGAAGTCACGCGCTGGGGAACATTATGGGGGGATGACGAGGTCAAACACTCTATCAACGACGCGAAACTGTATCCAGCTTATGCAGTACTGGATCCGAATCTTTGTACTTCAATGTCGGCGGAACTTACGCTTTGCACTGCACTCGATTCTTTGAGTCATGCGATGGAATCAATATGGAACAAGCGGCACACTTCCGTGACCGACGAGCTTGCGAGCCGCGCTATCGGTATAATCTGGCGAAATCTTGTACTGACGCTTCAGCACCCTTCGGATGTGGAACTGCGCCGTAGGATGCAGACGGCCGCGCTGATCGCCGGTCTTGCAATGGGTACAACACAAACGGCGCTGGCACACTCGATCAGCTACCCTTTCACTGCACAATTGGGCCTTCCACATGGCTTTGCCAGCGCTTTCACCCTGGCCGAAGTCGCGCGATACAACATGGAATCATGTGCTGAGCGTCTCGCGCCAGCTGCCGACGCACTCGACTGCTCCGTTGATAAAGTTCCAGAACAACTCGAGACGTGGTTTAAAGAATTGGCCGTCGGCGATGTACTTGAACAGAGTGTGACAACGTCGTTTATCGAAAGCCTGAGTGACGACCTCATAACACGCGCGCGGGCAGCAAATAACCTTCGTGAAGCCGACGGAGAGGCCGCACGGCGGTTGGCGCTCAACGCCTTCAACAAGCTGTGCCGCCTTGATGCCGACAATGGCAAACGGGAAACTAAGAAACTTGCCTGATTCCAAAGACGTGCCCGCAAGCCAGATACCGGCCCCGACCTCGCGCCGTCACGATCATGGGAATTCGACGCTCAGGGCCATATTCATCTTATTACTGATCTCGGCCTGGCCGTTCGCAAACTTCCTATATGCGAACGTCAGCGTCTATTTCGAATTTTGGCATGTAGTGGGCTATGGTGCTGTCACTTTCACTTTCTTTTTGGCCGTCTTTTTCATTGCCA
>CAZUVO010000028.1:0-27235 GCA_964623955.1 uncultured Rhizobiaceae bacterium | reverse complement strand
GGTTGGTCCAGCCGCCGCTGTTGGGCACGTTCTTCATGAACATCATCGGCGGCAGGTCGTCGAGATACCAACTGCCGGGAATTTGCACGATCGGGAAGGTCGAGCCCTTCTTCATCGGCTTCATCCAGGTCTTTGCCGGTTGGGCATAGTCGATCAGAGTCCAGCTTTCATTGATGCGCATCCAATAGGGCGTGAAGTCGTTATGCATCTGGCTGTGGTCGTACTTGATGCCGCGTTCCATCAAAAGATGCGGGGTCGCGGCGCTCATTTCCCACCACGGGGCGACATATCCGGTCGGCTTTTTGCCCGCGAGTTTTCTGACCTGCGCGAACGTTCTGTCCAAGACGTCGGCTTCCTGCTGGGGCGTCATGGCGATGGGATTTTCATGGGTATAGCCATGCAGGCCGATTTCATGTCCCGCGCTGGCGACGGCCTTCATTTCCCTGGGAAAGGTATCGATCGAATGGCCGGGAATGAACCAGCTTGTCTGGATGCCGAGGGTATCGAACAGTTTCAGCATGCGCGGCGTGCCGACCTCGGCGGCGAATACCCCGCGTGAGATGTCGGAGGGCGAATTGCCGCCCGCGTAAGAGCCGATTTGCCCGGCGACAGCATCGACATCGACGCCGATTGAGCAGATGATTTCCTTCTTCGACATAGCGCCCTCCATGGGATTTGGGATTGCCCGGAGAGTAGGCAAGCAACGGCGCTATATCAAGCGCACAGCACCCGCCGTTCACGGAAATTCTATCCGAATTCCAGGCAATTCGGCGCGAATCCTGTCATCATGGAAGCGCGCGAGGAGGGCGGCCGCATTTGCTGACGACGATCCGACTGACATCCGGTTTGGTGCTG
This sequence comes from uncultured Rhizobiaceae bacterium, assembly GCA_964623955.1. GTDB lineage: Bacteria > Pseudomonadota > Alphaproteobacteria > UBA828 > UBA828 > PTKB01. Next base: position 26,380 of record CAZUVO010000028.1, on the reverse strand, counting down.
TTCGCCTATGTGGGCACGCATCTGATCAATCATTCATGGGGCCTCGCCTCGATGGAAGCGCTCAATATCGGGCGCGATGTTTTCGTCACCGTGTGGCGCAGCTGGCCCGGCACTATTCTGCTTTACGGTGCGCTGCTCGCCCATTTCGTGATGATCCTCTGGAGCCTCTACAACCGGCGCTCGTTCCGCGTCCGCGCCTGGGAGGCGGTGCAAATCCTGCTTGGCCTCGCCATCCCGTTTCTCCTTGCCGAACATGTGCTGGGCACGCGCGGGCTGAACGCGACGCTCGGCGTGATCGACGACTATATCTACGAAATTCTCGTGCTTTGGGTTTACGCGCCGGAAAAAGGCATTTGGCAGACCGTGCTGCTGGTGGCGGCCTGGCTGCATGGCTGCGCCGGCATTCATTTCTGGCTGCGGCTGAAACCCTGGTACCGCGGCTGCTCGCCCTATTTGTTTGCCTTCGCCATCGTCCTGCCGGTGACGGCGGTGTTCGGCTTCGTCGCCGCCGGGCGCGAAATCAAGGTATTGGCCGAGGATCCGGTCTGGCTGCAAGACATGACGCTCCATATCAACTGGCCGGACGAAGCGGCGGTGATCTGGGTCGGCTACTGGAAAGAAATCGTCTGGATCATCTGCGGCGGGATGCTGGCGCTGGTGGTGGCCGCGCGGGGCTTGCGCTGGGCGCTGGAGCGCCGGCGCGGCGTCGCGCGCCTGACCTATCCCGGAGGACGCGTGGTGCAGATCACGCCGGGCCTTACGGTGCTCGAGGCGAGCAACGAAGCCGGCATCCCGCATGCCAGCGTGTGCGGCGGCCGGGGGCGTTGCTCGACCTGCCGCATCCGTCTCGGCGAGGGGCGTGAGCATGTCGAGCCGGCAAGCGCGGACGAGCTTAAGGTTCTCAAACGGGTCGGCGCGCCGGACCATGTGCGCCTCGCCTGTCAATTGCGGCCGAGCGAAGACCTTGAGGTTATCCCGCTGTTGCCGCCCAACGCCTCGCCCAAGGACGCCCACCGCAAGCCCGCCCGTCTTCAAGGCAGCGAACGCGAGGTGGCGATCCTGTTCGCCGACATCCGCCAGTTCACGCAGTTCTCCGAGAACAAGCTGCCCTATGACGTGGTGTTCGTTCTCAACCGCTATTTCCGGGCCATGGGCGAAGTGGTCGCGGAAACCGGCGGCGAGCTCGACAAGTTTATCGGCGACGGTGTGATGGCGCTTTTCGGCGCCAATACGACTCCGGACGCGGGCTGCCGCCAGGCGCTCGAAGCGGCGCGGCGCATGAGCCTCGCGCTCGACGATCTCAATCAGTCGCTCAGGGCCGATTTGGACGAGCCGCTCCGGATCGGCATCGGCATACATCTCGGCAATGTCATCGTCGGCGAAATGGGATTCTCGACCGCGGTCTCCTTCACCGCGATTGGTGACGCGGTAAATACGGCATCACGACTGGAGCAGGCGACCAAAGAATATTCCTGCCAGCTGATCGTTTCCGAAGACATTTGCACGCGCGCCGGCGTCGAACTGAACGAGTTCCCGTCGCATGAAATCCCGATCCGGGGACGCAGCCAGCCGGTACGCATTCGCTGCGTCGAAAAAGCATCGGACATGACGGAGATCGATCTCAAGCGAGACCGGCGCGGCAAACGGGAGCGACCGTAAAAAAATCTATGACAAGGGCGGGTCGGTGGCGAAGCCATCGCTGGGGCGCGCATCGGGCAGGCGCAGATAGGCGACAAGCGCGACCAGCACGGTCGCCGCGAGAAAACCGAATACGGCGCGGTAAGCGTCCACCGGCGCGGTGCCGTCGGTCGCCGGAAACGCACCCATGATGAGGCCGGTTACGGATTGCAGGACCGCCGGGCCGCCCATCAAAGCAACCGACAACATCGCGATGCCGCGGCCGGCCAGCCGGTCGGGAAAGAGTGCCCGTCCATGGCCGGCGATGACGATGTTGTAAGCGCTGCAAAAACTGACCAAGACAAAGAGCGCCGCCGCCAGGGCGAGCGGCGGGCGCGGTATGAGTGCGGGCAGCAGCAGTGAGACCAGCACGAGCACGGCGCTCGCCACGACCAGCCATTTGCGCGTGTCCAGGCGCACCTCCAACGGACCGAGGACGATATTGCCGACAATCAGCGCGACGGCCATCAGCAGCATGATATTGCCGCTCGCGACAGTATCGAGCCCGTGCACATCGGCCATATAGGGTGCGCCCCACAGACCGAGAATGGCCGTCAGGACCGGGTAAGACGCAAATGACATGCCCATGATCGTGGGTAGACGTTTCGTTTTTAAGACTTCCAAGACGCCCGCGACATTTTCCTTCAGGCTCTCGGGCCGGGCGGCGGCGGGTTCCGTGCCGGGCGGCGCGTCGCGCACCAGAAGATAGATCAGCAGCGCGCCCACCGCGGTCACCGCGCCGGCGCCGAAAAAGGCATAGCGCCAGCCGATGCTCTCCGCGATCAAGCCGAGCGGTGTGGTCGCCAGTAACAAGCCGATCCCGCCGAGCGCAATCATCCGCCCCATCCAGGTCGCGAAACGCTCCGCCGGCGCCCAGCGGCCGAAGACGAAAAGCGCGCCGACCAACACGCCGCTCACACCGAGACCCATGAGGAGGCGCCCGGCCAGAAGCTCGGCAAATCCGCTCGCCAAGCCGTAAGTTACCGTGCCGGCGATGGCGAATGTGAGAATCACCGGCAGAGTGCGGCGCACGCCGAAGCGGTCGAACAACATGCCGATGGGGATCTGCGCCGCCGCGAATGACAGGAAAAAAACGCCGGTCAAGCCACCCAACGCTTCGGCCGACAAGCCAAATTCCCAACTCAGCTCCTTGGCGATGACGCCGTTGGAGGTGCGGTAAAATTGGCTCATCACATAGGCGACGCCGATGACGGCGACGATCGTGGCGAACTGGCGGTGTCGGCTGTCGGGCTTCATGGAACTGTCTCGGAGCGGCGCCTTTGCGCGGTCGGAAGGGGTATGTGGCTGTGTAGCTTGGCCTCGGCGCCGGGCCGGGATAAACTTAATTGTAACATTTGGGCTATAAAGCCCGGATAAACTTCGGTAAATAGAGCAAAATTCAAACAGCTCAAGAGAATATGACGGACTCGCGTATACGCAAGCGCGTTCTCATCTTATGCGCAGCATTGTTGTTGGGCATAACTGCATCCTGGCCGGCGCACGCCAGCTTCGAGGACGGCGTGCGCGCTTATTTGGCGCAGGATTATGATGCCGCGCTAAAAGCCTGGGAGCCGCTTGCCAATGACGGGCATGCGCCGGCGCAGTTCGGCATGGGCCTTTCCTATGAAAACGGCCGCGGCGTGGAACGCGACCCGGCGCAGGCGGCGATTTGGTACCGCAAGGCGGCGGAGCAGGATTTGGCCGACGCCCAATTCAATCTCGGCAATCTCTACCTCAACGCGCTCGGCGTGCCCAAAGACCCGGTCGAGGCGGTGCGCTGGTTCCGCCGCGCCGCCGAGCAGAACATGCCGCATGCCCAGGTCAATCTCGGCTATTCCTACGAGACCGGCTCGGGCGTGGCGAAAGATCCGGTCAAGGCGGTGACCTGGTATCGCCGCGCCGCCGAGCAAGATTTTCCGCAGGCGCAATATTATCTCGGCGCCGCTTATGAGCGCGGCAGCGGCGTGGAAGCCGATCTTCCCCTCGCTGCCGGATGGTACCAATTGGCGGCGGACCAAGGCGTGGTGCTCGCCGCCAAACGGCTGGATGCCCTGAAGCAGGAGGGCGTCGAGCCCGCAGAGATCATCGCCGCAAGCGCCCCGGCGGAAGAAACACCGCCCACCGCGGAACCCGAGGCACCGGCCATGGCGGAGGAAGCGCCGCCGGAAGAGTCGCCCGCCGCCGGCGCAACGGAAGAGACCAATTTGATCGACAGCGCGCCGCCGCCCGAGCCGGAAGCGCCGGCGGAGACGCCGCAACAAGCCGAGCCGCTTCAGGAAGAAACCGTGGACGCGAGCATCGAGCCGGCGACGGCGGAGGACGCGGAAGCGCCCCAGGCGGAAGCATCCCAGGTGGAGGCGCCGGCAGCCGAAGCGCCGTCCGCCGCCGAACCGGCGACCGTGACCGCGACCGCCCGCGTGGGAGAGCGCGTCGCCACCCTGGAAGGCAGCTACCGTCTGCGCCTCGCCTCGTACCGCAATCCGGCGAATGCCGACAAAGGCTGGCTAATTCTCACGAAAAAACACGCGGATCTGCTCGCCAACTTCAACTATGCCGTCGCCGAAGTGGATTTGGGCGCCGAGAAGGGCATCTACCACCGCCTCGAAACGGGACCGGCGGGATCGTTGGAAGAAGCCAATGTGATTTGCAGCGAAATCAAATCGCGCGGCGATAGCTGCGTCGTGGTGCAGCCCTGATCTGGGCCTGTGTCGGCAGGGACGCGCGCTAACATATCGACAATCTAAATCTTCCCCGGGGTCATCGCTGAGATGAACATAGCGGCTCGCGAAGGTTGGCTCGAACGGCAGGAGACGGCGGATGCGCTGGTGCTCAGCCTCGGTGGCCGCTGGGATATGCGCTGCGCGGAGCGTCATGAAAAAGAGCTGCGCCGCTTGACGACATCCGCGAGCCAGGCGCTTCGCATCGACTTTTCCGCCATCGAATCGCTCGACACCGCCGGCGCCTGGCTGCTTCACCGTCTCGCCGAACGCCTGCGCGGCGAGGGTGTCGACGTGTCGTTCGACAATCTGCCGGCGGCGCATGCCGATATGCTCGAGCGCCTCGGCCGGATCGAAAGCCATGTCGAGATCGAACCGCCGCGCGCGAATCCGCTAACCGCCATCACCGCTCTGGTCGGCAAGAGCGTGGTCGAGATCGGTGTCGAGATCGTCGAGAGTATCGCCTTTCTCGGCCTGACGGTCGCCTGCTTGGCGCGCGCCGCCATGCGCCCCCGGCTGATTCGCTTCCCCTCGATTTTTTACCATATGGAGCAGGCCGGTCTTAACGCCATACCGATTATCGCGCTGATCTCCTTTCTCATCGGCCTGGTGATCGCCTATCAGGGTGCCATTCAGCTGCGCCAATTCGGCGCCGAGATTTTCGTCGTGGATATGGTGGCGATTTCGATATTGCGCGAGCTCGCCATCCTGTTGACTGCGATCGTCGTCGCCGGGCGGTCGGGCAGCGCCTTTACCGCGCAGATCGGCTCAATGAAAATCAACGAGGAAGTCGACGCCATGCGCACGCTTGGCCTCGATCCGATGCATGTGCTGGTGATCCCGCGTCTGATCGCGCTGATGATCGTCCTGCCGCTGTTGGGCTTTGTTGCCGACGTGATGGGGCTGGTCGGCGGCGGCGTGATGTCGATGATCGAGCTCGGCATATCGCCGGCCCAGTTCATCGACCGGCTGGGCTCCTCCTTCGCGCCTTGGTCGCTCGGCACCGGCCTGGTTAAAGCGCCCGTCTTCGCCGCGATCATCGCGCTGACCTCCTGCTATATGGGCATGAAGGTCACCGGCAGTTCTGAAAGCCTCGGCAAGCTGACGACGCGGTCCGTCGTGCATGCCATATTCGCGGTGATCGTGGCCGACGCGCTGTTCTCCGTCTTCTTCGCCTATATCGGGATCTAACGAATATGGCTGAGCAAAACGGCATCGTCATCCAGGCGCGCGAGGTTACCGTCGCGTTCGGCGCGCTGACGGTGCTGAAAGATCTCGATCTCGATGTGCGGAGCGGCGAGGTGATGGGCTTTGTCGGGCCGTCGGGCGCGGGCAAATCCGTCCTCCTGCGCACGATCGTCGGGCTCAACAAGCGGGTCTCCGGGCGTATCGAGGTGTTGGGCCAGGATCTCGACAGCCTCGACCACCGCCAGCGCCGGGCGCTCGAGGCGCGCTGGGGCGTGTTGTTTCAAAGCGGCGCGCTATTCTCGTCCTTGACCGTGGCGCAGAATATCGAGGTGCCCTTGTTCGAACACACCGATCTGCCGCTCGATGTGATCGAGGAGATCGCCGCGCTCAAGCTCGGTCTTGTCGGTCTGCCGCCGGATGCGGCGGCGAAATATCCCATGGAGCTGTCGGGCGGCATGCGCAAACGCGCTGGTCTCGCGCGCGCGCTGGCGCTCGATCCGGAAATTCTTTTTCTCGACGAGCCGACCGCCGGCCTGGATCCGATCGGCGCGGCGGCGTTCGACGAGCTTCTGCGCAGCCTGCAGCGGAGCCTCGGCATTACGGTCTTCATGGTGACCCACGATCTCGACAGCCTTTATGCCGTCTGCGACCGGATCGCTGTACTCGGCGACAAACATGTTATCGTTGCCGGGACCATGGACGAGATGCTGCAACAGGAGCATCCCTGGATCCGAGACTATTTCCATGGACCGCGCGGACGCGCCGCACAGCCGGTGGAGTATGCATAGCGATGGAAACGAGAACCAATCACATCGTCGTCGGTACTTTCGTCCTGTTGCTTGTTGCCGGGCTGATCGCGTTCATCATCTGGGCGGTGAAGGCGGATGTGGATGCGAAGCACACCAACTACCATGTCTATTTCGCGGGCTCAGTGTCCGGTCTCAGCAAGGTCAGCGAAGTGCGTTATCGCGGCGTGCCGATCGGTACGGTGACCGATATCCGTATCGACCCGGACAATGTCGAACGGGTGCGGGTGACCCTCGATGTGACCGGCGATGTGGCGATCAAGGAGGATTCCATCGCCTCGATCGAAATGCAGGGCATCACCGGCGTCGCCATCGTGCAAATATCCGGCGGGCGACAGTCGAGCGCCGACCTGAAGGTGCAGCCGGGCGAAGTTTATCCGGTGATCAAATCGAAACGCTCGAGCCTCGAGAAGCTGTTCACCGACACGCCGGAGCTCATCAACCGCATTCTCACCCTGGTCGAAACCGTGACCCTTCTGTTCGACGAGAAAAACATATCCGCCATTAGCGGCACGCTCGCCAATGCGGAGAAGCTGACCGCCTCGCTCTCCGCCAGCGCGGACAAACTTGATACTTTCATGGTCGATGCGTCCGGCACCGCGCAGGAATTGCGCGCCACGGTGCAGGAATTGCGCGGCGATCTGGCGCATCTCATGACCAACGCGGACGCCACGCTGATTTCGGCGCGCGCCACCCTGGACACGATCGGCGACGAGACGGTGACGCTCGGCGGCGATGCACGTGTCCTCATTGCGGAGCTAAGCGATGCGGCGCAATCGCTCGACGATATGGGCGACGAAGTTAAGGGATTGGCCGGGGACCTGCGCACGCCGCTTAGCGATTTCAGCGGCGAAGGCCTCTATGAATTCGCCCGCTTGATCAACGAAATGCGAACCCTGGTGGCGAGCCTCACGCGCATCGCCGACGAATTGGAGAGCGATCCCACCGGTTATCTGTTCGGCGACACAGAAGAAGGATTCAAAACGGAATGACCTTCGTTCGGAGATTATTGTCCGCCCGCGTCAGGACGCCCATCCTGGCATCCCTGCTGGCGGCCGGATTCGCCGTTTCCGGCTGCACCCTGGAAGGCATGCTGTCGGGCGGCGGTCCGTCGCCCAACCTCTATGTGCTGACGCCAAAATCTACCTTTTCTCCGGATCTTCCCTATGTCGACGCGCAGCTCGTCGTCGAATTGCCAATCGCCTCGGAAGGGTTGAACACCCACCGGATCGCGCTCCGCGACAGCCCGCTCACCCTCGACTTTTTCGCCAGCGCCAGGTGGACCGAGCGGGCACCGCAAATGGTCCAGACTCTGCTTGTCGAATCTTTCGAAAACACCGGCAAGATCGTGTCGGTAGCGCGCCAGGGAGTCGATCTCAGGTCGGATTTTGTGCTGAAGACGGAACTCCGCGAATTTCAGGCGGAGTATGCCGGGGTAGACCATGCTGACCCCCAGGTATGGGTCCGGCTGAACGCGAAAATCGTGCGCATGCCGGAGCGCGTCATCATCGCATCGCAAACCTTTGAATCGCGCTACGCGGCGGGCGGGCGGACGATGAGCGACATCATCGTCACGTTCGACGAAGCCCTCAACAAAGTCCTGAAAAAAACCGTAACCTGGACGATGGGCCGGCTGGTTCAATAATAATCAGGCCGGATAGCGCATCAATGCCGTGAAGGGCAGCCCGTCCAATTGGTCGCCGCCGCCGAGACCTACCAGTTCGATGAGAAAGGCCGCGCCGACGACATTGGCGCCGACCTGATTTAAGAGCTCCATCGTCGCCCGCGCCGTACCACCGGTCGCCAGAAGGTCGTCGAGGATGACCACCCGTTGGCCCGGCTCGATGAAATCCTTTTTGATTTCCACCGCGTCGGTGCCGTATTCGAGGGAATATTCGTAAGCAATCGTCTCGCCCGGCAGCTTGCCGCGCTTGCGGATCATGACGAAGCCGCAGCCCATTTTGAAAGCAAGAGGCGCCGCGACAAGAAATCCGCGCGATTCGATACCCACCAACAGGTCGGGCTTATGGGGCGCGACGACGGTGGCGAGCTGCTCCACCGCCTCGACCCAGGCATCGGAATGAGCTAACAGCGGCGATATGTCATAGAACAAGATTCCCGGTTTGGGAAAATCGGGAATCTCGCCGACATGATCCTGCAGACGAATCGGCATGAGGCGACCGCCGCTTTAGCCTTCGGAAACGACGCGCTCTACTGGGTCGCCTCTTTCAGGTAGGCCATCAGATTCTTGAGCTGCTTTTTCTTCTTGATGCCCTTGAAAGCCATCTTGTTCTTCGGGATGTAGCCCTTGGGGTCCTTGACGTAATCGGCGACGGTGGTGTCATCCCACACGATGGCCACGTCTTTCATGGCGTCGGAATACTTGAAGCCTTCCGCGGTGCCGGAAGTACGGCCGAACAGGCCGTGCAGATTCGGCCCGACCTTGTGCTTGCCGCCCGCGTCGACGGTATGACAGGCCTTGCACTTCTTGAATACCTTCGCGCCCTTCTTGACGTCGCCGTCGGCGAGCGCCGCGCTGCTGGCGACGACGAAGACCGCGGCGGCGGCCATCGCCACCAGGTTCCGTAATTTCATGTAATATCTCCTCGAGACAAATGTCCTAGCGAGGGCGCAGAATATGCCGCCGCCGCGATGGGTTCAAGCGGCGCGGCGGCGGTTTGTGCGACTATTTGACGCGATATTCCTCGTCGAGATAGAAGCGGCTGTCCTGGTCCTCGGCGACCATGTGGCATTCGGCGCAAAACCCTATTTTTCCTGAGTTTTTGCCGCCGGTGGTTCCCAAGACCTTGCCATTGGGCAGGATCAGCGTGTAGCGCCAATCTTGCGACGCACCGTTGAACCCGGAGGCCATCTTCTCCATCAGAAACAGCGGCCCGGGCGAAACCGTGCCGTTCGGTTTGACCGAGAAACTGTCCTTGGCGATGACGGTGCCCTCGGGCGCCGGACCGGCATTTTCGTACAGGCTGTAATTGGAGCCCCGGGCATTGACGTAATTGTTGACGAAACGCCCGCCATGGGTCTCGGAAACATAGGGCTGGGTCGCGAAATTCGGCCATGACTGATAGGCCTTCACCCATTGATTGCCCGATATGGCGTAACTGGCCTTCAAGCTGCCGCGAATGCAGGCATAAGCCGATTTTGCCTGGGCCGCCGACAGTTCGACTTCGTCCGCCGCGCCACACGGTCCACAGGCGCCGCAGGGACCACAGGGACCACAGGGACCACAGGGATTGGCCGCCGCGCAGGGATTGCACGGGTTGCAGGCACCACATGGGCCACATGGGCCACATGCCCCACAGGCACCGCAGGCGCCACAGGCACCGCACGGATTGCACGCCCCGCAGGCCTTCGCCGCCGCGCAAGGATTGCACGGATTGCAAGCCCCGACGCCGGGGACCACGCAGTCCGCCGCCGCGCCGCACGGACCGCAGGGACCACACGGGCCGCAAGCGCCACATGGCCCGCAGGCACCGCATGCGCCGCAGGGATTACAGGCACCGCAGGGACCGCAAGGATTTGCGGCGGCGCAGGGATTACACGGATTACAGGGGCCGCAAGGGCCACAGGGATTGCACGCACCGCACGCGCCGCAGGCGCCGCAGGCCGCCAGCCAGATCACGCCGGCCTCGGCGGGGCGGGGAGCCGCCGCCGGATTCTCACCCAATGCCGCACCGGACGCCGGCTGGACGCCACCGCCGGCAGCCACCGTGAGGCCGATGACGACCGGAATAAACGTGCTGGAAAGTAGTTTGTTTTTGAGTTCCATACCGCGTTCCCTGCCATAAGAATTGGTTGCTAAATTAGAACCTTTATATCCGCCGGACGCGCACCAATCGCAAAGCAACAAGGGTCAAATTCTTGTGATTTCTCGCCACCCACCGAACCGATTAGCCTTGCCCGGCAATGAGATTCAGCGGCTTCCATAGGCCTGCCGCGGGGCTGGCATGGTTAATCGCGGTGGCGATCCTCTGGAGCGGAACGCAAGCAGTGCTCGCCGGGTCGGACTTCGTCGCGCCGCAAACCGTACGGGTTGCCGCCGGGCCGTTCATCGCCGGGTCGGATTCGGACGAGCGCGAAGCCGCCTATCTGCTGGACGAAGCCGCCTATGGCCACAGCCGGACGCGCGAATTCGGCTGGTATGACCGCGAGCGCAAACGCGCCACCTATGAGCTGACCGCCTATGAGATCACCCGCACGCCGATCACAAATGCCCAATATGGCGAGTTCATCGACGACACAGGCTACCGGGCGCCGGAGGTGGATAAGGCCACCTGGAAGGGCTATCGCCTCATACACCCCTATGCGCGCACCAGGCGCCATGCCTGGCACGATGGGCGGCCGCCGGAGGGCCGGCTGGATCATCCGGTGGTGATGGTCTCCCACACCGACGCCAAAGCCTATGCCGCCTGGCTCAGCGCCAAAACCGGGCAAAATTGGCGTCTGCCGAGCGAGCTGGAATGGGAGAAGGCCGCCAGGGGCCTCAAGGGAGCCTATTTCCCCTGGGGCAATAGCTTCGACCCGGGCCGCCTCAACAGCCACGACTCGGGACCGTTCGATACGCTTGCGGTCGGCCAGTTTCCCGCCGGCGCAAGCTCTTTCGGCCTGCTCGACGCGGCGGGTCAAGTGTTCGAATGGACCCGCTCGCCAGGGAATTCGGGGCGCTATCTCGTCAAAGGCGGCTCCTGGGACGATAAAGGATGCGGCGTTTGCCGCCCCGCGGCGCGCCATGCCCGCCCGGAAAACATAAAACACATATTGATCGGCTTTCGCCTGGTGGTCTCGCCGAGTTAAACTAGTCCCGGTTTAGACGATCTGCCGAGACCTCTTGCCGCATCGGCGCAGTAACCATAATCTTGGTATGATTATAGGCCGCTCCGTGGAATGGGAACTCGCGGACCGCCCAGCGTTCTTCAAGGTGTAATCCATGGCCAAAAGCGCAACGAGCGCCGAAAAACAACAAACGCACCATCAGTTGGATATGGCGACGCAGCCCATAAAGCGGCTGCGCATGATGCTGGCGGCGGGCGAAGATGTGCTCGAGGTATGGCGGGTTCTTGATTTGACCCAGGATAATGTGGTCGGCGAAATTCTTCGCCACCAGGGTAAGTTTTACGAATGGGACCATTATCCCAAGGGCGACGTCTATGACCGCCAGACCCATTCGCAATATTTCTATCATGCCCATTCGGTCGGCGGCCGCGACCCGGAACATGGTCATTTTCATACTTTCGTGCGCGCCAAGGGCATGCCGCGCGGCATGAAGCCGATCAATCGCAAGGACCGCTCCGCCTGGCCGAGCAGCAATGACGCGCTGAGCCACATCGTGGGAATTTCGATGGACGCCAAAGGCATGCCGATCCGTCTGTTTACCACCAACCGCTGGGTCACCGGCGAGACCTGGTACAAGGCGCGAGACGTCGTCAAACTCATCGCCGGCTATTCGATTGACCACGCACAGCCTTCCTGGCCCACCAATCGCTGGGTCAGCGGCATGATCCGGCTGTTTTGGCCGCAAATCATCATGCTGCTGAAGGCGCGCGATCAAAGCGTCGAGGCGTGGGAGAAGCAGAAACCGAACCAGGACGTATTCGAGGACCGGGATCTGGAGGTCACTTCCCAGGCCGATATCAACGTCGAGGCTCAAATTGCCGCCGTCCGGGCGGCGATTGCCGCAAAAGAACAGGCGCAGGAAGAGAAACAGGCATAGGCCATCCGCCCGGGTCCGCGCGGAACGGGGCCATCAAAAATAAAAAGACCGCTTCCCGCGAATTGCAGGAAGCGGTCTCTTTGATCGAAATAGATCTCTACAGTGCGATCAACCGCAGGGATTACATCCGCCACAGGGATTGCATGGATTGCATGCCGCGCAGGGGTTGCAAGGGTTGCAGGCCTTACAGGGGTTGCACGGATTGCAGGCGCTACAGGACGCCAGGACGATCGGCTTCTCACCGGCCGAAACGGCGGTGGGGAGCAGAGAGGCGCCAGCCGTCATGGTCACAACGGTCACCGCTACAATGGTTTCTTTCAACATTGGATCAACATCTCCTCTGAGTTCACTTTTGATTCGACCGGAGTTCTCGAACCCCCGAGAACCGGGTATTCGAAACCTGGACAGTGAGAGATAATGGTAGAAACAGACCTCCGGAAAAAGGGTCTCGCGCCGGTATCGCGATAAGTTGAAGGCGTGTTACTGCCCTGTAACTAACCGAAAAACGCAAATCCATGACGCAAAACGAGCACGCCGCCCTCTCGAATCTGGCGCACCAACTCGCCCTCGAGGCCGGCGTGGTGATATTGCGTCTCTATCACCGGAACATCGCTGTGAAGCACAAGGCGGACGCCTCGCCAGTCACCGAGGCCGACGAGGCGGCGGATGCGTTGATTGTCGCCGGGCTGGCCCAGGGCGCGCCCGGGATCGCCATAATCTCGGAAGAAAGCGTATCCCAGGACCATCTGCCCGATATCAGCGGCGGCCGGTTTTGGCTGGTCGATCCGCTCGACGGAACCAAGGAATTCATCGCCGGCACCGACGAGTTCACCGTTAATATCGCGCTTATAGAAAATGGCAGCCCGGTGCTTGGCGCGCTCCATGCGCCGGCCTTGGGCGCGTGCTATTTGGCCGATGGCAAGGGCGCGTTTTTCGTCGGCAAAGATGGCCACAGAGAGCCGATTCGCGCGCGCAGCGTTCCGCCGGAGGGCGCCGTGGTGGTGGCAAGCCGCAACCACCGCGACGCGGAGACCGATGCGTTCATCGCGCGCCATCGCACGTCGAGCATTACCAGCGCGGGCAGCTCGCTTAAATTCGGTTTGCTGGCCAGGGGCGAGGCGGATCTCTATCCCCGCTTCGGCCGCACCATGGAATGGGACACCGCCGCCGGCCATGCCGTCCTCGCCGCGGCCGGCGGCAGTGTGACGCGCGTCGATGGCACGGCGCTCCGCTACGGCAAGCCCGGTCTCGACAATCCTGCCTTCGTCGCGCGCGGCTTGTCCTGACCATGCCGGCAATGGCTGCCAAACACCTGCCTGCGAGCGATAGCAACATCATGATCGCAGCGGATATTCTGCGCGCGGGCGGGCTCGTCGCCTTTCCGACCGAAACGCTCTATGGCCTGGGCGCGGATGCACGCAACGACGCGGCTGTACGCAACGTGTTCGCCGCCAAGGCGCGGCCCTCCGACAAAGCCTTGATCGTTCTCGTGCAGGATCTCGATGAAGCCGCGCGATATGGCGAGCTCAACGACCAGGCGCGCCGCCTCGCCGAGGCCTTTTGGCCGGGCGCGCTAACCCTCATCGTCAAACGGCGCGAGGCGTCTGGGTTGAGCGCGGAAATCAATTCCGGCGGCGCGACAATCGCGCTGCGGGCGCCCGGCAGCGACATCGCTCTCAGCCTGCTGCGCGCCTTTGCCGGCCCGCTGACGGCACCGAGCGCCAACCCCAGCGGCGCTACGCCGCCGACGACCGCCGAAGCGGTGCTGCGTGGTTTGGGGCAAGAAATCGATGCCGTGCTGGACGGCGGCCCCTGCCCGGGAAACGAATCGACGCTTGTCGATGTTTCGGCAAATGAACCACGGTTGCTACGGGAAGGCACTATTTCGCGCCGTGAAATCGCGCAAACCCTTCATCCCGTTCACTTGAGATAAACTTATTGCGGGCAAAATGGCGGTTCTGTTGCAGTTGAACACTGATCGGGCGTAATATCCCGTTATTGACTGCTCCCTCGTCAACATTGGCCCGGCCTATGACCAAAATTCTGGTAATCGAAGACGAAGCACCGATTCGGGACAAGATTGTCACCGTCCTCAAATATGAAAATTATGAAGTAATCGACGCGCCGAACGGTCGCGAGGGCGTGGTGTCCGCGCGGGAGAACAAGCCGGACCTGATTATCTGCGATGTGTTGATGCCGGATATGAACGGCTATGGCGCTTTGGCGGCGTTGCGCGACGACCCGGATACCTCGGTTATCCCGGTCATATTCCTCACCGCGGCGGCAAGCCGGGCGGATATGCGCAAGGGCATGGAATTGGGCGCCGACGATTACATCACCAAGCCCTACACGGTCGAAGAACTGCTCGCCGCCGTGCGCACCCGGCTGGAGCGCCAGCAAGCCATCAAAGGGCGGAAAGACGCGGGCGAAAATTCCACGGAAACAGTCGGCGGGCCCTAGGCTCGAGGCTTGGCGATGATTGGCGCGCCGGGTTTTTCGGCGCAGAGCGATGCATGATCGGCATGGGAAGGATGCGTATTCGCTTGATCGCGTTTCGCTGGCTTGGTCTTGCCTTCATTGTGATCCTTGCCGCCGGCGCCTGCGCATCGCCGCATCAGCAATCGACCGGACCGTCTAACCATACGCCCCATTTCACTGACGCCATGCTTGTCGCGGCCGACGGGGCAGAGCTGCCGCTGCGCCGCTGGCTGCCGGCCGGCCCGCCGCAAGCGATTATCTTGGCGCTGCACGGTTTCAATGATTATGCCAACGCGTTCGATGCGCCCGGGCGTTATTGGAGCGCTCATGGCATCGCGACATTCGCCTATGATCAGCGTGGCTTCGGCGCGACGAAATATGCCGGAGTGTGGCCGCCGCAAAACGCTCTGATCGGCGATATGCGTGCGGCGCTCGGCGTCTTGCGCGGGACCTATCCGGGCCTCCCGGTCTATCTGCTGGGAACGAGCATGGGCGGCGCCATCATTCTCAGCGCCGTCGGCGAAGAACAGCCGGACGCCGATGGCCTTATTCTCGTCGCGCCGGCGGTTTGGGCGCGTTCCACCATGAACCCGTTCTATCGCGCCCTGCTCTGGCTCGGCGCCCACCTCATGCCTTCCACCGAACTCACGGGTCGGGGTCTCGGCGTGGTGGCCTCCGACAATAGAGAGATGATTCTTGGCCTTCAGGCGGATCCGCTGGTAATCAAAAGCACCCGGATCGATTCCATGTGGGGCTTGGTCAATTTGATGGATTCGGCGTTGGCGGCGAGCAAAGCGTTGAAAGCGCCGGCATTGATTCTCTACGGCGCCAAGGATGAACTGATAGCGCCGGGTCCAACGTCGGAAATGGTATCGCGCCTGACCGCCGATATTCCCATCGCGGTATACGAGAATGGCTGGCACATGCTGTTGCGCGATTTGAACGCCGAGATCGTATGGCGGGATGTCGCGGCCTGGATCGCCGATGGTGGAAGGGATCTACCCTCGGGCGCGGTAAGCGCCGGCGATATTAAATTTTCTCGCCTTCTGCAGTAAGCGGCGCTCGCGCCGCACCTGCCTAGTCGTCACCCCAAGCCGGGTTGTTCAGCCAGCTCTGGAAATTTTCATCCTTGATGGGGCGGCTAATGTAGTAGCCCTGGGCGCAGAAACAATTCATGTCCCGTAGCAGGTCATAAATTTCGCGGCACTCCACACCCTCGGCGACCACCTTCATGCCCAGATTGTTCGCCAAATCGATGACCGATCGCGCAATGGTCTTATCGTCCTCGTCCTTGTGCATGTTGAGCACGAAGGAACGGTCGATTTTAAGTTCATTGGCCGGCAGCCTGCGGAGATAAGCCAGGGATGAATATCCGGTGCCGAAATCGTCGATCGCGATTCCGACGCCGAGTTCGGTCAGGCTGGTGACCACCTCCATCGCCTTCTCCGCATCGATCATGATGGCGGTCTCGGTTATTTCCAGCACCAGACTATCGGCCGGAAGGTCATGGTGGCGCAGGCGTTCCGAAATATGCTGCGGCAGGTGTGAATCATGCAGCGAACGGGGCGATAAATTGACCGCGACGCTCATCGGACTGCCGGCTTCGCGCCAAACACGGGCCTGGGCGAGGGCGGCATCCAGGACGAATAGAGTCAAACTGTTGATGAGACCCGTGCGCTCCACCAGGGGGACGAAATTGTCCGGGTAAATCAACCCCTCGCTTGGGTGGTTCCAGCGAACCAAGGCCTCGGCGCCGACGACCCGGCCATCGGCCATCGATACCTTGGGCTGGTAATGGAGAACGAGCTCGTTGCGGTCGATCGCGTCACGAATATCGCCTGCGAGAATGACCTGACCGGAGGGCGATTTGGTCTGGTCCGGCGCGCAGGCAACGTAGCCGCCGCCCGAGCGCTTGGCTTCGTCCATCGCAAGCTGTGCCAGGCTGACGACGCCTTTTTCATCCATGCCATTGTCCGGATAGAGGGATATCCCGATACTGACGCCGAGCACCAGGCGATGCCCGTCAACCTGTATCGGCGCTTCCACGGCGTTGGTTATTTTTTGCGCGACCACCATGGCGCCGTCGACGGTGGCTGCCGTCGGCAGGACGATGCCGAATTCGTCGCCGCCCAGGCGAGCGGTGGTGTCGGAATCGCGCACCACATGGGTAATTCTGCTGGCGACTTCTTTAAGGACTCTGTCTCCAGCCTGGTGGCCGAGACTGTCATTGACGTCCTTGAACGCATTCACATCGAGAATGAGCAGCGGAAGTTTGCGCTTTTCGCGCCGCGCCAGAGCGATATAGCTGCTGAGCTGATCGTAAAACAGCGAGCGGTTCGCCAAGCCCGTTAGGGAATCATAGCTCGTGAGGCGTTCCAGATCCTGATTGACCTGGTCGAGTTGGGTCGCCAGCCGACCGAGATTGTCGTGCGACTGACTAAGCTCGGCTTCGAGCTCCATCAGCCGCGATTTCGATGGATCCGCGGCGCCGTGCGCAAGCTGATTGCGAGACGTTTGCAAGCTATTGGTTCCGAACTCTTCGTGGCCACAATTGCCATAAGCAGATAGCTGCGGCGTGCCCGGTCCGCGGCTACCTGACTGACGGCGTTTGATATCGGCTCCAGACTACGGAATAACGCCTAACCGATCGTTAAGCGGCGGGCGCGAATGGGGCCAATTGCGGTCCATATCAGGGCGTTAACCGCGAAGCGCCGCCAATTGCGCCCCATAGGGCGACGGATCCACCCTGATATCGATGAGAGACGGACCGTCATGGGCGAAAGCCCCGGTGATAGCGGGCTCCAGAGGTTCGTCGCGCCCCACCTTCCAGGCGCGGCAACCCTGGCCGAGGGCGGCTGCGGCAAAATCAACCGCGGGATAGCGTACGCCGATCGGACTATGCTGGCGGCGCTGCTGTTTTATGTCGATAAGCGACAATGCCGCGTCGTTCACAACTATAACGGTCAGGCGGCATCCCAGGCGAGCCGCGGTCGAAAGCTCCGCCAGGCACATGAGCAGGCCGCCATCGCCGGTAAAGGCGACGACACGCCGGCTGGGATCGACCAGGGCGGAGCCGATCGCCGCCGGCAGGGCAAACCCCATGGTCGAGAGACCGGTGGATTTGAGCACCTGCAGCGCCTCGCCGGCTTGAATGCGGGCCATGATGGAGATCATGTGCGCGCCGGCATCCACGGTGTAGCGGGTATCGCCGGGGGATGCGGCGATTACCGCATCGGCGGCACTTTCCGCCGTGTGACCCTCGCCGCCGGGCAGCCGCAGGCGCTGCGCCAGCTCCTCCTTGAGGCCGGCGATCTCCTCGGTCCGCCACACCGATGCGCGGCCGGATTCGGCGATCAGGTCGATGCTCTCGGCCAAGGGCCCAACCAGTTCGGCCGCCGGCTCCGCCGGGTATTGCAGGCCGGTGCGATCGCTCAGAGCGAGGAGCGGCACTTCGGGCCGCCAGGGCGCCGGGATGAGCTCGACCGGCTCGACGCCGGCCCAAAGCACCAAATCGGCGCGCCGGATCGCCGCCATCTCGCCGTCGGCGCCGGTTAGATGGCCGATCACCTGCGGATGCGAATCGGCGACGGTGCCCTTGGCTTTGTAGCTGGTCATAATCGGGCAGCCCAGGCGCTCAGCGAGGCGCAGCAATTGGGCGCCGCTTCCCGACCGCGCCGCCTGCAAGCCGATCAGCAATATCGGTTGCCGGCTCGCGGCCAGCATATCGCACGCCTTCGCCGTAGCGCCGCGAATACTATCGGTGGTCCGCCGCGTCTCCGCCTCGGCCGCGACCGGGCCGGGGTTCCCTGCCGCGTCTCCGGCGGAAAGCTCGACCAGCGCGGGACCTTCGGGAGATTGCCGAATTAGTGTTACGAGCTCCGCGAATTGCGCAGCGCCGGCTGGCGGCGTCAGGCGCATGCACGCCTTGGCGACCGGGCGAAACATCGCCTGAAGATCGAACTCTTGATGCGGTGGCAGGTGTTGCCCGGCTTCCCGCGCATCGCAAATGAGGAGAAGCGGCGCGCGTTCAAGATGGGCGTAGGCCACGCCGTTGACCGCACTCGCCGCGCCCGGGCCGATCGCGGTCAGCACAACGCCGGGCGCACCGGTCAATTCAGCCGCGACGGAAGCGGCCAATGCCGCCGAAGTTTCGCCCCGGAACAATATGAATTCGATGCCGGCCTTATCCGCGGCAGCAATCAAGTCGAGACTGGAGCCGCCGCCCGGCACGCCGAAAATATACTTCACGCCCGCGGATTTAAGCGTTGCGATCATCGCTTCGGCGAGTGTCGCCGGTGCGCATCCCGCCGCCGTCATGGGCATGGGCGGATCATGCCGCCCCGGGTGCTTCGGTCATTGGCCGTCGCCATTTTTGACATTCTTGTTCCAATATTCTCTTCCCAGGGTGGCGCACAGGCTCAATTCGTGTACGAGAACGGCTCGGTTGGTCGGGACAATTAAGATGCAATCGATGCCCGTACCACCGGTTTCGGCCGCGGCGCTAAAATTTTCTCGCATGCGCAACGTTTCTTCCCGGTTTATGCCAATGCCGGCGCAGCCGCCCATACGCCAAGGTGAATCGACGACCTTTTCGCAGAGGTTGCGCAACTCCTCCGAATCGTTGGCAAAATAGACCAGAATCGTCTTACCTTTGAGTTCGGCATATTCGCCTTCATAAGGCTTGATGAGAACCATTTCTGAATCGCAGGCGCCGACAGCGAAAATCAGACCCGCCATGACCGCCAACAGCTTTGTGCGCTGCCAGAAACAATTTACCAAAGTCACCCGCGCGCCCCCAAACCGGTCATTTTTTTGCGGTAAAAACACCTCGCTGATTGTATAACTCCCCGGTTTGAAATCCACGACCAAAGGAAGGGCAAGGTGAGCAAGAAGAGCGGCAACGCGGCGGCGTCGAAATCAAGCGATTCCGCGAAATCCAAACCGGCGGCGCCGAGCAAGGAGTCGACCAAAAGCGCCGATAGCGGTAGCAGCGCCAAGGAGTCCGACAAGGCGAGCCCGAAAAAATCCGAAAAAGGGAAGTCGCAAAAGGAAACGATTTCCTCCTCGGACGTCCATTACGGATATTTTTCCAGCGTACGCACGCCCGCCTACCGCAAGGGCTGGGACGATATATTCGGCAAAAAGAAGAAATCGGGCGGCTCGAAAGCCGGGCAAAATGGCGATGCGCAACCCGCCCGCAAGAAGAAAAAAGCTGCCATCAAACAGCCGGTCACGCTCGAGTTGGATATCGGCGAGCTGCCCGAAGAGTTGCGCTCGGCGCTGAGCGACGAGGCCAAGCGCAAGATCAAACGCCGGCGTATCAATTTCGACAAGCGCGATGCGGCCGGCGCCGTGCGCTGGAACATCACCTGCAAAATCGATCGCTAGTTGGCAGCGGTTGAACTTGGCCGGAGCGCCGCCTCGGGCCTCACCTAATTCAAGTTCTTGAACCTCGGCATCACTTCCTCGGCGAAGAGCGTCATGTTGCGCACCACCTTGTCTTGCTCAAGTCCGCCGAACCACATGAAGTTCATCAATTGCTCGACGCCGCCTTCATCGCGCATCCAGGCCACTTTTTCGGCCACCCTGTCGGGCGTGCCGAACATGCCGAGACTTTCATAGACCTCATCGAAGGGCACGACTTCGAGCCATTCGAGGATGTCGGTGTAATTGGCATATTGCGCCGCGACCTGGCTACGGTCGCGCTCGCCCCAAATCTTCGCGGCCGTGCGGATATGCCACATGATCTTGTCCTTCATGTCGGCCTTCACTTCCGCATCGCTTTCGCCGACATAAACGAATTCATTATGGGTCATACGAAGATCCGGGCGGCTCGATTCGCCGCGCAGGCGATGCCAGACATCGAAATAGTTCGATTTCAGGGTCTCGTAGGGGCAGAGATAGGGGCCGATCATCCCATTGATTCCACGGTCGATTATCTTCTGGACGGTGTAATCGCTGAGCGCCGCCTGCCATAGCGGCGGATGCGGCTGGGTATAGGGCTTCGGCAGCACTTCGATCTCCGGGATCTGCCAAAACCGGCCATCATAGGAAAAGCGTTCTTCCGACCAGGCCAGGCGAATGATCTCAAGCGCTTCGCTGAAACGCTCCTCGGCCTCGTCCATCGGCACGCCGAAGCCCTTGAACTCGGCAGGCTGATTGCCGCGCCCGATTCCGACATCGACCCGCCCGCGCGACATATGGTCAAGCGTGGCCCAATCCTCGGCGACGCGCACCGGATGGTGGAACGGCAGTACGACGATCGCGGCGCCGACGCGAATGCGCGATGTGCGGGCGATGGCCTGGGCGGCCAAGGCGGGAACGGCAGCCCGGCCATATTGGCTAAAATGATGCTCGGTCAGCCAAACCTGGTCATAGCCCAATTCCTCGGCCAGTTCGATCTGCTCGATCAATTTATCGAACGGCTCCGGCTGGCCGTCACGAACCGCCGGTACCAGAATTAATGAGAATTCCATCGCCCGCTCCCCGTCTCTAATCACTTAATTAGAGTGACATTATAGGAACTCAGGATAGCGTTTCCAGACCCTCACTACACGCTCGCGCCGCGCGCCGACCGGATCGGCGTGAAGATCGAAATATCGGTGAAAAGATGGTGGGCGCGGCTGGGATTGAACCAGCGACCCCTACGATGTCAACGTAGTGCTCTCCCGCTGAGCTACGCGCCCTTGGGCAATTCGATTATCACCCAAAGAGGCGGGAGGCAAGTCCTCTACGCAGCAAGAACCCGGTCGATCTCGTCAACCAGTGTCCGCAGATGAAACGGTTTGGACAGCACCTTGGCATCGGCCTGCTGAGACGCCTGGCTGTTGAGTGAGACGGCGGCAAATCCGGTGATGAAGATAACCTTCATATCGGGTATTTCCAGACTGGAGCGGCGCGCAAGTTCCAAACCATCCATGCCCGGCATGACAATATCGGTCACCAGCAAGTCGAACTCGCCATCGACGATGAAGGGCAGCGCCTCGAAACCATCGCTCACGGAAAGAACCTCATGGCCGACCCGGGTTAGCGAGCGCGTCAAGAATGCGCGCATCGATTCATCGTCTTCCGCTAAGAGAATTTTCGCCACTGTCGCTCCATTTCGCCTAGGCCACGGCCAACTACACCGTGCGCGAGAGCCCTTAAGATGATGTTAATAGGCCGGAAGACATGCCCGGTTTTGGATTATTCCGACGGCATAGTGCCGCAATCCCGCCGCCGCCGCCAGAGCGAAGCCCTATCACCGTGACAGCGCCGAATTTTTGGTCTACACCCAATTCATGAGGGCAAGGGAAGGACTCCTCGATTCGCCGAATGGCGAGGATATCGTGCGCCACTGCGTCGGCGACGCGGTAGAGATATTGGCGCCCCGGCAGCAAATCGCGCCGCTGGTGTTTTCCTCGCCGCATAGCGGCAGTGAGTACTCGGCCGATTTCCTCGGCGCCTCCAGGCTCGATGCGTTCGACCTCAGGCGCTCCGAGGACAGTTTCGTCGACGAACTCTTTTCTCTCGCGCCGCATCACGGCGCGCCCCTGATGCACGCGCTTTTCCCGCGCGCCTATGTCGACCCCAACCGCGAGCCCTACGAGCTCGATCCGAACATGTTCCAGGGCACCCTGCCCGCCTATGTGAAAACCCGCTCCGACCGGGTTCGCGCGGGCTTCGGCACCATCGCCCGGGTCGTCGCCAATGGCGCGGAGATATACCGCGAGAAGCTGCACTTCGCCGATGCCGCGGCGCGCATCGAGCGATTTTACGAACCCTATCACGCCACCCTTCGCGGTCTGATCGAAGAAACCCGCGAGCGGTTTAACTTTGCCATTCTGCTTGACTGCCATTCCATGCCCTCGGTCGGCGGGCCGAGCGACCGCGACGCAGGCCTGCGGCGCGCCGACATCGTCCTCGGCGACCGATTCGGCGCCGCCTGCGCGGCGGAAGTAACCGATCACGCAGAGCGAACCCTGCTGGATTTGGGATTTCGCGTCGCCCGCAACGAGCCCTATGCCGGTGCGCACACGACCTCTCATTACGGCAAGCCGGCGGACAGCGTCCATGCCCTGCAAATCGAAATCAACCGGGCGCTATATATGGAAGAGGCGCGATTCGCCCGCTCCCACGGGCACGGCGAACTGACCGAGCGCCTCGGCGAATTCGTACGCGGTATGGCGGCAATCGAGCAGGCCCCGCTGAAGCACCGCCACAACGGCGCCTAGACGGCAAATTCTGCCGGGTAAGGCCTATAGCGCCATCTCGATTCTTGTATGAGAATTTGGCTCGCCGGCGCGTTTCCAATATTAGTCAATATATTACAATAAGTTACATCGAACTATCCGTCCGAGAATCGATCGTCGGTTTGGCACGGCTTTTGCTGTGTAATTCAACGATATGCGAAATTCCGCCCCGCTACAGGCTGCTCTCGCCGCCGCATTCGCCATCGCCATGCTCGTGCTCGCGCTTTCATCGGCGAGGGCGGAGCCGGCCGGCATGCCGACAGACGAGGTTTGCGAGCGCCACATTGCCGAGGCAGAGACGGCGCTCGATATTCCGAGCCAGCTGCTGCACGCAATCGGGCTGGTGGAATCAGGAACCTGGAACGAGGAGCGCGCGCGCAGCGTTCCCTGGCCGTGGACGATCTATGCCAAAAAACGCGGCCGCCGCTTCGCCAGCAAGGCCGACGCGTTGGCCGAAATCGAACGGCTCTATGATCAGGGCGTGCGAAATATCGATATCGGATGCATGCAGGTCAATCTGCACTATCACAGCCATGCCTTCAAAAACTTCGAAGAAATGCTCGACCCGGCGAACAATGTGGCCTACGCCGCTCTGCTGCTGAAAAAACTGTATCACGATGCGCGCTCTTGGAGCGTCGCCATCTCGCGCTATCATTCCTGGACGCCGAAGCTCTCGCGCATCTACCACAACAAGGTCAAAGATGCCTGGGGTTCCGCGCGCCGCGTCGCCTATGAGGACCGCCGTGTTGTCGACGAGCGGATCCGCCGGGAGCGGCGCGCCATTCAAGTGGAACGCAGGCGTTTGCAGTTACAGGCGCGCTCCGGCTGAATCCACCGCCGGCTCCCAGCGCCGTCCTCAACCTGAAATTCGCGGAGATTTAGCTTCCGCCCGCCCGCTCGGCTTCGGCGGCGAGCCTGTCGCGCAGGTCGCGCTTCATGATCTTGCCGTAATTATTTTTCGGCAGAGCCGCCTCGAAGAAATATTCCTTGGGCCGCTTGAAGCGCGCGATATTGTCGAGGCAGAGCTTATCCAGGGCTTCGGCCGTAACATCCGAGCCATCGATCCGCACGACAAATGCCACCACCTCTTCACCCCAATCCGCATGCGGCCGCCCGACGACGGACACTTCATGCACCCCATCATGACGCAGCAACACCTCTTCTATCTCGCGCGGATAGATATTGGTGCCGCCGGATATGATCATGTCTTTGGAGCGGTCCATCAGGGTGAGGAAACCTTCCTCGTCGATGCTGCCGACATCGCCGGTGTGCAGCCAACCGTCCTTGAGCGCCGCCGCCGTTGCCTCGGGATTGTTCCAATAACCCAGCATGACGACATCGCCGCGCACCAGGATTTCACCGGCTTCTCCCGGCGGCAGGGAATTGTCGTTTTCGTCGACCACGCAAAACTCCACATCCGTACGGGCGATCCCGGCGGAGGCGATGCGCTCGGCGAAGCGCGGGTGGTCGCGGTCGGCATAGAAATGGCGCGGCAGATAGCTGATAGTCATCGGCGCCTCTCCCTGGCCATAGATCTGCACCAGCTTGGAGCCGAAAATATCTAGCGCCTTTTCGACATCAGCTACGAGCATCGGTGCGCCGCCGTAATAGATCATTTTCAGATTGCCGAGATCCGCCGACGAAATTGCCGGATGATTCATGAGACGGACGATCATGGTCGGCGCGCCGAACAGCGTCACGCCGGAATAGCGTGGAATGAGGTCGAATATTTCTTCCGGATCGAATCCGCCGCTGCGGGGGATGATGTTGTTGGCCGCCTTGGCGATGTGGGGCAGGCCGTAAAATCCCGACGCGTGGGAGAGCGGCGCCGCATGAAGAACGCCATCCTCATGGCTGATGGGGTCCATATCGGCAAAATAGCTCAGGGTCATCACCAGCAGGTTGCGGTGGCTGAGCATTGCGCCCTTGGGGCGCCCAGTGGTGCCGCTGGTGTAGAACAGCCAGGCGGGATCCTCCGGCGCGCGGCTTTCATAGGCCATTTCCGCGCCCTCGGTAAGCGCCTTGTACGGCGCGCCGCCCGCGGCGATTACGGTGTCGAGGGTGGACGAGCTTTTCGCCAATTTCTCGAGTTCCGGCGCCAATTCCGGCCCGGTAAAACAGACCCGGGCGCCGGAATTTTCGAAAATATAGTCGAACTCGGACGGATGAAGCTTGGAATTGACGAGGACCGCTACCAAGCCGGCATACCAAATACCGAATTGGGCCTCGAGAAATTCCGGCCGGTTGGGCATGGCGATCGCCACCCGGTCGCCGGGCTCGAGGCCATAATCCTCTCGGAGCGCGCGGCCGATCGCGCAGGCGCTATGGTGTAACGCGGAATAATCCGACCACAGGTCGCTTCCCCAACTGATGGCCGGCCGGTCGGGATATGAAAGGGCCGCCTTGGCCAGCAATGCCGCAATGTTCATATTTATCTCCACAGAACCGCCGCCGGACAGTGGCGGCCGGAACGGCAGGATTGTTACCGCTCCATAATAAAAAAAACGGCGCGGAGAGCCACAGTCAAGTGGCGTCGCGCCGTTCTAATGGTTACCGGAAGGAGACGGGTGCTAGAACTGCCCCTCTTCGATCCGATAGATATCCGGGTTGGCCGGGTTTTGCATATAAGAGAGGCGCAAGGAAACGCGTTGTGCCGCCTCGCCGCCTTCTTCGCCTTGATCGTCTGACGCGCGCTGGGCATTCAACAGGAGTAGCACCATACGCCCATCATCATCGGAGCCGCGGAACACCACGGTGGCGCCCACTTCGACCGGCTGATTGACGATCACATTATTATATCCGGAGGCCTTGAAGTAATTGCTCAAGATCCGCGCCGTCGCGACGAGCTTCTGCGCGGTGGTCGTGTTATCGACCGGATCGCCCCACAGAATGTTGACCTGAATAAGCTTCTTCGAGCTGAAGCCGAATATATAGGCGATCCGCGAAGGGCCGGAATCCGGAATCAAATTGTTGACCTCAACGACAATACTGGTCGTCTTCTCGAGGCTGTTCTCCTCATGCGACACCGAGTCTTTGTCGAGACCAAACTCGTCGCGCACCAAACTCAACACTTCATCCTCGGACATGCCGAAATGCGCCGTGCGGAATCCTTCGATGCGCGCCGCTTCGCCTTCGCCGTCCGAAGACGCGGCGGCGGCCGGCTGCGCGGCATAGATAAGAATCGCGGCGAATATCGCCGCGATCAAAAATCTTACAGTTTTAATTTGCATCGCCTTCTCTCGCCGCTGTTCTGTCGACCAATCCCGCCCAATTGCTGAGCGACATAAGGTGGGAATACACCAGGTGCAACCAGCCGCGCTGGCGCCACTCGAGGAACGTATCGCTGGGCAGCGCGTTGAACTTGCCCTCATCGATGATGCGGAAACCGCCCAGGGCAAGCTTCTCGCCGGATTTCAAAGTCACTTCCGCTGCGCGCGGGCTCAGCAAACCATTTTCCGACACGGCCTGGGCGAACTGACGGGTAAATTCATGCTGCGCCTGTGTCCAGCCCCCCTATAACTGGTCCACGGATTTTTCGATATTCTAAGAATATGT
>CAZUVO010000027.1:26056-28313 GCA_964623955.1 uncultured Rhizobiaceae bacterium | reverse complement strand
TGCCCGGTTTATGCGACCCCCTTCGCCGCGGCCATCCTGCGGGAGAAGCTGCGCGAGGCTGGACTGATAAAAAAAGTCCCGCTCAAGGAGATTCCGCTCTCCGCCAGTTTCGAGCTTGGTCCGTTCTCCGTGGAATATGTCTCCGTGACCCATTCCATACCGGAAGCCAATTCTCACATCCTACGCACCCCCGACGGCACCGTGCTGCATACCGGCGATTGGAAGCTGGATCCGGAGCCCCTGGTCGGCGAGCTCACCAATGAGCGCGCCTTGCGCCAAGTCGGCGATGACGGCGTTCTCGCCATGATTTGCGATTCGACGAATGCGACGTCCGAAGGCGAGAGCGGTTCCGAAGGAATGGTCAGAAAGAAACTGACCGAGCTTATTTCGGAGTGCCAACAAGGCGTTGCCGTTACCCAATTCGCGTCCAACATCGCTCGTATGCAAAGCGTCGTCCGCGCGGCGGAAGAATGCGGGCGGGAGACGGTCCTCGTCGGGCGCTCGCTCTGGCGTTACGCCGAGGCGGCGCGGACGACAGGGCATCTCGATCCGGACATGCGCCTTCTTTCCGACCGGGATGGTGCCGAATTGCACCCGTCTCAGGTTCTCTATCTGTGTACTGGGTGCCAGGGCGAGCCGCGGGCGGCGATGGCCAAGGTCGCCGGCCAGACACATCCCCGGGTTCATCTCTCCGCCGGGGACCGTGCGATATTCAGCTCCAAGATCATCCCCGGCAACGAAGCGCCGATCGGCCGCCTTTACGCGCAATTGTCGGCGCGCGGTATCGAGGTTATTGGCGAGGAGACCCATCAGGACATCCATGTCTCCGGCCACCCCAAACGGGAGGAGCTCAAGCGCATGTATGGTTGGGTCAGGCCAAAAATCTCGGTGCCCGTTCATGGCGAGGCGCGTCACCTCAACGCCCATGCCGAATTGGCCCGCTCCCTCGGCACGCCGGAAAGCTGGGTCATTCGTGATGGGGAGATGCTGCGCCTCAGCCCGGGTGACGCTGAAATCATCGGCACGGTCAATACCGGTAGTCTCGCCGTCGATGGATCGCGCCTTATCGCGCCGGATCACGCCGCGTTCGGCGCGCGCCGGAGGCTGATGCACAATGGCGCGGTGTTCGTATCCCTGGTTGTCGACAAGGAAGGCTGGCTGATCGCGCCGCCCGCCATACGCGGTCATGGCATCGTCGATGGCGCAGAGGAGGATGTCGTGGTCAAGGGTCTGGTCGAAGCGGTTCAACAGGCGCTCGAGTCGGAGAAACTCGAAAATGAAGACGGAAAACTGCGCGAAGCGGGGCGCCTGGCCGTGCGCCGCACCCTATCCGCACTTTACGACAAGCGGCCGGTGATCGATGTGCAGCTTGTCCGCGTTTAGAATAGGGTAGGGATCATGATTGGACGGCTGAACCATGTGGCCATTGCCGTGCCGGACCTGTCGGCGGCGCGCGAACTTTATCGTGGCATGATGGGAGCGGAAGTCTCCGATGAAGAGGATCTGCCGGAACATGGTGTGACGACGGTCTTCGTCGAACTGCCCAATACCAAGATCGAACTGCTGCACCCGCTCGGCGAGCAAAGCCCGATACAGGCCTTTCTCGATAAGAACCCCGCCGGCGGTGTGCATCATCTCTGCTATGAAGTCGACGATATCGCCGCGGCGCGCGACCGCCTGGTCGCCGAAGGTGCGCGTATCCTCGGCGATGGCAAGCCGCGCACCGGCGCCCATGGCAAGCCTGTGCTCTTCCTCCATCCCAAGGATTTTTGCGGCACCTTGGTCGAGCTCGAGGAGGCCTAGGGCCGCGCCATGAGTTTTTTCAACATTGCCCTCGTCTTTTTGATCGCCTGGTGGCTCGGCTGGTTCCTGACGCTGCCCTTCGGTATCAAAGCGCCGGACAAGGTCGAGGAAGGCCACGCGTCGAGCGCGCCAGAAAAACCGCGCCTTCTCATCAAGGCGGGGATCGCGACGGTAATCGCCTGCGTGCTGACCGGCATCGTGGTCGCAATTATCATGTCTGGCTGGGTGAACTTGGAGGAGTAGGGGCATGGCGCAGCGTTATTGCGAGGCCGCGCTCGGTGACCCGTTGCACGGGCCTTATCACGACCGGGAATATGGCTTTCCCATCGTGGACGACAATGCGCTCTTCGCCCGCCTCGTGCTGGAAATCAACCAGGCCGGCCTCTCCTGGGCGACCATTTTGAAAAAGAAAAGCAACTTCATGGCCGCCTATGACAATTTCGATATCGCCACC
>CAZUVO010000027.1:14216-25995 GCA_964623955.1 uncultured Rhizobiaceae bacterium | reverse complement strand
ATGAGGGCGAGCGAGCCAGATTGCTGGATGATGCCGGCATCATCCGCAACCGCCTCAAGGTCAATGCGACTATCCACAATGCCGGCTGTATCCTGGATATCCAGGCTGCGGAGGGCTCCTTCAGGGATTGGCTCGACAAGCATCACCCCATGGAGCTCGACGCCTGGGTGAAGCTCTTTCGCGCAACGTTCAAGTTTGTCGGCGGCGAAATCGTACGCGAATTTCTCGTCAGCACCGGTTATTTGCCGGGCGCCCATCAGCCGGATTGCCCTGTCTATGCCGAAATCGCGGCGCTCAAGCCGCCCTGGATGCAGGCGCAATAACAAAAGCTTAAGCATTTCTTCCTAGCCTTGGCGGCATGAAATCGCTTTTTGCAGTTTCGGCGTTTCTACTGGCCGGATTCATGGCGCTCACCCCTCAGGCGCAAACCATCACGGTCGGCCCGGACGCCTGTCAGGCTCTGATTTCCCATAGACCGACTGACGATGTTGCCTACCAACCGGGAGTCGATGTTCATGGCAATGACGTTGCGCCGGCGGATCTCAATTCCGCCGGAACGGTCAATTTCGGGCCTGATCACGAATTCTGGCTGCCGATCGAAGTGCCGCTTGAGGATGTCGTGACCATCGCCGCGACGGATTCGATGAACGCGATACGCAATTCCAATATCGGCGCTGGCACCGTGACCGTGAAAAACGGCCAAGCCTATTTCAACGGTGAACCTCTCGGGGATGCCGGGTCTCACGCTATCGCCAAGGCGTGCGCCGAACAGCAGGCCGCCGCGTCCCAATAGTTCGTTAGATTCGTGTCGCCGCTCTTCCGATACGGTTGGGCCCTGGCGTTGCGCTTTGATGCACCATTGGGCATATAGTCCGGCACGAGCTAATCCCTGCCAAGCGAGAACATAATGCGGCGATCCAAATTATTCATGCCGACGATGAAAGAAACGCCCGCCGAGGCGCAAATTCCTTCGCACCGGCTCATGCTGCGCGCCGGCATGGTGCGGCAGACGGCGGCGGGCATCTATAGTTGGCTGCCCATGGGCTACCGCGTATTGCGCAAGATCGAACAGATCGTACGCGAGGAAATGGATGCCACCGGGGCGCAGGAAATTCTCATGCCGACGATCCAGCCGGCGGAGCTGTGGCAGGAAAGCGGACGCTATGACGATTACGGCAAGGAAATGCTGCGCATTACCGACCGTCACGAGCGCGGCCTGCTTTATGGCCCGACCCATGAGGAAATCGTCACCGACATCTTCCGCAACAGCGTAAAAAGCTACCGCGACCTGCCGCAAAACCTCTATCAGATCCATTGGAAGTTCCGCGACGAGGTGCGCCCGCGTTTCGGCGTTATGCGCGGGCGGGAATTCTTCATGAAGGATAACTACTCTTTCGATATCGATGCGGAAGCGTCGCGCATCTCCTACAACAAAATGTTCGTCTCTTACTTGCGTACTTTCGCGCGCATGGGTTTGACGCCCATTCCAATGCAGGCCGACAGCGGCGCGATCGGCGGCGATATGAGCCACGAGTTTATCGTCCTCGCCGATACCGGCGAGAGCGCGGTTTATTGCGATTCCGCTTGGCTGGAGACCGACCCGCTGTCCCTCGAGATCGACTTCGACGCCGACTTGCAACCCATTGTCGATCGTTGGACCGAGCTCTACGCCGCAACCGACGACAAGCATGATCCAGAGCATTGCCCGGTCGACGAGGCGCAGCTCTACACCGGGCGCGGCATTGAGGTTGGCCATATCTTCTATTTCGGCACCAAATATTCCGATGCCATGGGGGCCACCGTCAGTAACGATCAGGGCCAGGAAATTTCGGTGGAAATGGGCTCCTACGGCATCGGTGTCTCGCGCCTTGTCGGCGCCATTATCGAAGCCAGCCATGATGATGACGGCATTATCTGGCCGGAAAGCGTGGCGCCGTTCCAGGTCGGCCTGATCAATCTCAGGAGCGGCGACGCCGGGTGCGACGCGGTCTGCGAAAAACTCTATGGCGACTTGAGCGCCGCCGGCGTCGAGACGCTCTATGACGAACGCGACGAGCGCGCCGGTGTGAAATTCGCCGAACTGGATTTGATCG
Source organism: uncultured Rhizobiaceae bacterium (assembly GCA_964623955.1). Taxonomy (GTDB): domain Bacteria; phylum Pseudomonadota; class Alphaproteobacteria; order UBA828; family UBA828; genus PTKB01. Next base: position 23,902 of record CAZUVO010000027.1, on the reverse strand, counting down.
GTCTGCCGTGGCAGATCGCCATCGGCCCGCGCGGCGTGAAATCGGGCACCGTTGAGATCAAACGCCGTGGCAGCGAGCGTGAAGAAGTCTCCGCCGAGGCGGCGCTCGCCCGGCTCACATCATAAGGGGTTCGTCGGAACAGCCGCATGCTTTCCACTTTCGAGAGAATGGTCGCACTGCGCTATCTCTGGCCTGGTCGGAGAGAGACCTTCACCTTTCTCGTCGCGATGTTCTCCCTGCTGGGTATCGCTTTCGGCGTCTTTACGCTGATCGTCGTCATGTCGGTGATGGGCGGCTTTCGCGAGGAGCTTTTGACCCGCGTGCTTGGGCTACAGCCCCATGTCGTCGCCCGTTCCTTCGACGGCGCGATCTTTGATTACGGCCCGCTCGCAGTTGAGGCGCGCGCTATTCCAGGGGTTAAAACCGCGGCACCGGTAATCCGCGCGGAAGTTCTCGCGCGCGGCGCGCGCGGCGTGACCGGCGCGCTGGTCTACGGCATCTCGGCGGAAGATCTCGCCCGCAAGAAGCGCGTTGTGGCCGGATTGCGCGGTCAGTTGCCACTTGAGCCGTATGCGGCGGGGGAGGGCGTTATCGTCGGCCACCGCCTGGCCAACAAGCTGCGTCTGGAGATCGGCGATTCCATCCGGCTCATCGCGCCCGCCGTAACCGCCACTGCGTTCGGCAGCGTTCCTCGCGCCCGCGCCTACGAAATCGTCGGCACCTTCAATGTCGATATGTCGGAATATGACAGTGGTTTTATCTTCATGCCGCTCAAGCTGGCACAGATTCATTTCAAGTTTCGAGAATCCGTATCGTCGATCGAAATGACGGTCGACAATCCGGGCCGAATACGCGAGACGCGCTCGGCGCTCCGTAACAGTTTCGGCAAGGGATACCGGCTGACCGATTGGCAGCAAATCAACGCCACCTATTTCAGTGTGCTCGAAGTCGAGCAGCGGGTGATGTTCGTCATTCTTCTGCTGATCGTCCTGGTCGCTGCGTTCAACATCATTTCGAGCATGATCATGCTGGTGAAAAGCAAAGGCCGGCAGATCGCCATCCTGCGCACTGTAGGCGCCACGCGGGGGCAGATCATGCGCATCTTCTTTATGAACGGCGCCCTGATCGGCATTGTCGGCACCGTCATCGGCGTCGTCGCCGGCATTCTCTTCGCGATCTATATCGAGCCTATTCGCCAAGCGGTCGAAAGCCTGTTCGGCACGCGGCTCTTCCCGCATGAATTCTATTTCCTTTCGCAATTGCCGACGCGGATCGATGGCGGCGAGGTGGCGGTCGTGGCGATCGTCGCGCTCGCGCTCTCCTTTCTGGCGACGCTATATCCGGCTTGGCGCGCGGCGCGGATCGATCCGGTGGAGGCGCTGCGCCATGAATGAGCGGAGTGCGCCGGTTCTCGAACTTGCCGACCTGCAGCGGACCTTTATGCAGGGCGGCAGCGCCATTCAGGTGCTGCGCGGCGCCTCGTCTGTTATCGCCGCCGGCGAAGTGGTCGCCCTTACCGGCCCGTCCGGTGCCGGCAAGTCGACCCTGCTGCAATTGGCCGGGTTGTTGGAGCAGCCCGATGGCGGCGATGTCAGATTGGACGGGCAATCCTGTGCCGCGATGTCCGACAGCCAGCGCACCCGCGCCCGGCGCGAGAAGCTCGGCTTCGTCTATCAGTTCCATCACCTGCTGCCGGAATTTTCCGCCAGAGAAAATGTCATGCTGCCGCAAATGCTGGGTGGCGGCGGCAGATCGAAAGCGCGGCACTATGCGGATGAACTCTTAGACCGTCTCGGTGTCGGGCCGCGTAAGAATCACCGCCCGGCGCAAATGTCCGGCGGCGAACAGCAGCGGGTGGCGATTGCCCGGGCGCTCGCCAACCGGCCCATCCTGCTCCTGGCGGACGAGCCAACCGGCAATCTCGATCAGGAAAACGCCCAATCGGTATTCGATGCGCTTTTATCGGCCGTGCGCGATACCGGCCTCGCGGCCCTCGTCGCGACGCACAATCTCGACCTCGCGGCGCGCATGGACTGCCATATTGCGTTGGACAATGGAATACTGACCGAACAGCGGTAAGGAACCGGCCGCCGCTTTATTTCCTAGTAGAGGCCGGTCTTGTAATTGTCCTCGACGAAGTCGTCGGCGTCCTTGATCTCTTCCTTGCTCGGCGGGTTGTCAGGCTCCGCGACCTGCTCGAGGATCATTTGCGCGAGCGTCGGCATTTCCTTGCGTTCCTGCTGGCTCTCGGAGTCCCAAAGCTTGGAGCGACGAACCGCTTTGGCGCAGTGGAGAAACGCCTCGTTGACGTCGACCATGATTCCCATGGCGGGAACTTTGCGATTGACCGCGCAGCGTTCGAGGATTTCCGGGTCCTTGACGATTGTGGCTTTGCCGTTCACGCGCAACGCGTCCTCGAAGCCGGGAATTAGAAAGATCAGCCCCACATTCGGATTGGCGACGATATTGCTCATCGTATCGAGGCGGTTGTTGCCCGGTCGGTCGGGGATAAAAATGGTATTGTCGTCAAGCACTTGGACGAAACCCGGGGGATCGCCGCGCGGCGATACATCCGCCTTGCCGTCCTCAGCGCTGGTGCCGATGCAGAGAAACGGCGAGCGGGAGATAAACTCCTTACAATGATCGTCGAGTTTGCCGAGCTGTTTGAGAAGGGCGATATCCATAGGCTCGCCAAAATTGTCTCTCAACTCGGATTCGCTTCCGATTTCCGTTCTGGGTTCCTGATCGGCCATCCTGTACCTCGCTTGTCTGACGCCGGACTATCATATCAGCGCCGGCGCGATGCCGACAATGTGGGTATGGCCACAATTTGCTGGTGGCAATAACCCACGCATTGTGGAATCTAGTGGTAGGGAGTTCTTTCAGCGAGTCGGGTCCATGAGCCACGCCGATTTCATTCACCTTCGCGTTCATTCGGCCTATTCGCTCTCGGCCGGCGCGATCAAGATCGGCGAACTTGCGGAGCTCTGCCAGGCAGAGCACATGCCGGCAGTTGCCGTTACCGATACTAACAATCTTTTCGGCGCGCTCGAGTTCTCCGAGGCCTGCCGCCATGCGGGCGTACAGCCCATTCTGGGCTGCGAATTGGCGCTCCGACGCGACGCCGGCGAGGCGAGCATCCGCCAGACGCGTGCCGAGGAGCCCTATTGGCCGGCCTATCTCGTGCAAAATGAAGCAGGTTGGCGCAACCTCATGGCCCTCGCCAGCATTGCCCATATGGAAACGCCGAGCGGGGAGACGCCGCAGATCGACCTTGCCTGCCTGGCCGAACATTCGGACGGGCTGCTGGTGCTATCGGGCGGGCCGCGAGGGCCGCTGGGTCGGCTGCTGTTGGACGGCCAAACAGAGGCCGCGCGGGAGATGGCCGCGCGCTTCCGGGATATGTTTCCGGGCCGGTTCTATATCGAGCTGATGCGCCATGGCATGGAGGAGGAATCGCGCATCGAGGCGGCGATGATAGATCTCGCCTTCGGGCTCGACCTTCCCTTGGTGGCGACGAACGATGTCTATTTCGGGCCGCGTGAGAAATATGAAGCCCATGATGCGCTGATGTGCATCGCCCAGGGGGCGCATATCGATGACCGGGAGCGCGCGCGTCTGACGCCGGATCACTGCTTCCGCACCGCCGAGGAAATGCGCGAGCTGTTCGCAGACATTCCTGAAGCGGTCGACAACACGCTCACGGTGGCGCGGCGCTGCGCTTTCATGGCGCCGGAGCATGCGCCGATCCTGCCGGCCTATCCTTTGGCGGAGGCGGGGCGTTCGGAAGCGGCGGAGCTGCGCGCCTTGGCGGAAGAGGGGCTCAACCGACGGCTGGAGCGCGGTGTTTTCGCCGAGGGCATGACTGACGAAGAGCGGGAAGCGGCTGCGAAACCATATCGCGAGCGGCTGAATTTCGAGCTCAACGTCATCGTCGATATGAAGTATCCCGGCTATTTCCTCATCGTCGCCGAATTCATCCGCTGGGCGAAATCGGAGAACATCCCGGTCGGCCCGGGCCGCGGCTCCGGCGCCGGTTCCGTGGTGGCCTGGGCGCTCACCATCACGGACCTTGACCCCTTGCGCTTCGGCTTGCTGTTCGAAAGATTCCTTAATCCCGAACGAGTCTCGATGCCGGATTTCGACATCGATTTCTGCCAGGAAAAGCGCGATCTCGTTATCGAACATGTGTGCGACAAATATGGCCGCGACCGGGTGGCGCAGATCATCACCTTCGGTAAGCTGCAGGCGCGCGCCGTTATCCGAGATGTTGGGCGGGTTATGGGCATGCCTTACGGGCAGGTCGACCGCCTGTCCAAACTGGTTCCCTACAACCCGGCCAATCCGGTCGGCCTGCAGCAGGCGATAGACGGCGAACCATTGTTCCAGGTGATGAAGGACGAAGATTCTGCGGTCACCACATTGCTCGATATCGCGCTTCAGCTCGAAGGTCTCTACCGCCACGCCTCGACCCATGCCGCCGGAGTAGTGATCGGCGACCGCGCCCTGCAGGAGCTCGTGCCGCTTTACCGCGATCCGCGCTCGGAGATGCCGGTCACGCAATATTCGATGAAATATGTCGAGCGCGCGGGCTTGGTGAAGTTCGACTTTCTCGGCCTCAAAACCCTGAGCGTGCTGGAACTGGCTTGCCGGCTGGTACGCGAGGGTGGTGTCGAAATCGAGTTGGATACGCTGCCGCTCGACGACGGGGCGACCTATGAAATGCTCGGCCGCGGCGCTTCGATGGGCGTGTTCCAGCTGGAAAGTTCGGGTATGCGCGATGTGCTGCGCAGCATGCGCCCCGACACCATCGAAGACATTATCGCCCTGGTCGCTCTTTACCGCCCGGGGCCGATGGACAACATCCCCAAATTCATCGCCTGCAAGCATGGCGAAGAAGAGCCGGACTATATGCATGACAGTCTGGAGGAGATCCTGCGCGAGACCTATGGCGTGATCGTCTATCAGGAGCAGGTCATGCAGATCGCCCAGGTGCTGGCCGGCTATAGCCTTGGCGGCGCCGATCTCTTGCGCCGCGCCATGGGCAAGAAGATCAAGGCGGAAATGGACGCGCAGCGCGAGACTTTCGTCGAGGGCGCCGTCGAGAGAGACGTTGCCAAGCGGCGGGCGAGCCAGATCTTCGATCAGGTCGCAAAGTTCGCCGGCTACGGTTTCAATAAGTCCCACGCGGCGGCCTACGCGCTGGTCGCCTATCAGACCGCTTATTTCAAGACGAACTATGCGGTGGAGTTCATGGCGGCGTCGATGTCCTTCGAGCTGCGCGACACCGATAAGCTCGCTGCGTTTCGCCAGGAATTGGAGCGTCTCGATACCCAGCTATTGCCGCCCGATATCAACGCCTCGGGGGCCAATTTCACGGTCGAGAGCCTGCCGGAGGGCGACGGCAAAGCGATCCGCTACGCCCTGGCGGCGATCAAGAATGTTGGCGACGCGGCGATGCGAGCCGTGGTTGCCGAGCGCGAGGCGAATGGCGCTTTTTCGAGCGTGTTCGATTTCGCGACCCGGCTGGGCTCCGGCATTGTCAATAAACGCCAACTCGAAAACCTCGTCCGCGCCGGCGCCTTCGATACGCTGGAGCCGAACCGGCGGAAATTGTTCGAAGCAGTTGAAATGCTGCTGCGCCATGCGGAGAGCGCGGCGCGGAACAGCGGGCAGGACTCTTTGTTCGGCGACGGGCCGAATATGGGCATGCCCGAGCCGGAATTGCCGGCGCTCACCGATTGGCCGCCTCTTGAACGCTTGAATTACGAGCAGGAAGCGATCGGCTTCTACCTTTCAGCGCATCCGCTCGAGACTTATGGCGATGTGTTGGAGGCGCTGAGAACAACCCCCTGCGCGCAATTCACTGAACGCGCCAATGAAGGGCAGAGCGGTATGGCCGTTGCTGGTGTCGTTCTCAATGTGCAAGAGCGAGATTCGAACGGGCGCCGCTTCGCATTTGTTCAGCTTTCGGATCCGAGCGGGAGCTACGAAGTCGCGTTCTTTCATGAAGCCTTTGCCGCGGCGCGCGAACTTCTGGAACCCGGCCGTTTTCTCCTGGTGCACGCCAATGTCCGGGCGGATGGCGAAATGGTCAAGCTCACCGCCCAAGGTGCGGAAGATCTCGAACGGCGCGCGGTCGCCCGTATGAAAGGATTGGAAATTCACTTCTCCGAAAGCACCCCGCTCGCGCCCCTCAAGGGCATATTGGACCGCCAGGGAGATGGCGCGGGGCGAATTCGCTTTGTCGTCGAAACCCCGCGGCGCGGCGACATCGAAATCGGCCTAAAAGAGCATTATGCGCTGACACCGGCGGTACGCGCGGAAATCGGCGCACTTCCTGGCATTTTGGCGGTTCGCGACCTCTAATTACCCATTATTTGGCTTGCATGGCTGGCGCAGCGGGAGTATTTGTCTCGCACCCGCGCGCTGGTGTGCGGGAAATTCGCACGCGGATATGCGGTGCGCGCCGTCATAGGGCGTTTGCCGCTCCGGTGTCCGGGCCGAGATGGGCCGGGCCAAATCTGCGGAGGCTAACCGGAAAAGGATTATTCATGGCTCTGCCAGAGTTCACGATGCGTCAGCTATTGGAAGCCGGCGTTCATTTCGGACATCAAACCCGCCGCTGGAACCCGAAAATGTCACCGTACATTTTTGGCGTGCGCAACGGCGTTCATATCCTAGATTTGCAGCAGACGGTGCCGATGTTCCATCAGGCGCTTTCGGCTCTGCGCGACACCGCCGCCGGTGGCGGCCGGGTGCTGTTCGTCGGCACCAAGCGCCAGGCGTCGGAGCCGGTCGCGGATGCGGCGCGGCGAAGCGGGCAATATTTCGTCAATCACCGCTGGCTCGGCGGTATGATGACGAACTGGAAGGCGGTTTCGGGATCAATCAAAACCTTGATCAGTCTTGAGGAACAGTTGGGCGACGAGAATCTTGGCCTGACCAAGAAGGAAGTGCTCCAACTCACCCGCCGGCGCGACAAACTGGACCGGGCTCTGGGCGGTATCAAGGATATGGGCGGCGTGCCCGATATTCTCGTGGTAATCGACACCAACAAAGAGGATATCGCAGTGATGGAGGCGCGCAAGCTGGGCATTCCTGTCGTCGCGGTGGTGGACAGCAATTGCGACCCGGAATTGATCACTTATCCGATACCGGGCAATGACGATGCCATCCGGGCGGTGAACTTTTATTGCGACCTGTTTTCCCGGGCGGTGATCGACGGCTTGCAGCAGGAGATGGCGGCGACCGGTGCGGATATCGGCGAATCGGCGGAAGGCCCAGTTGAGGAAGGTCTGGCCGAAGCCGGCGATGGCGAGGCCGCGGCGGAGGAGGCCCCAACGGAAGTTGCGCCGGCGGAAGAGGCTCCCGCTGAGGACGCACCCGAAGAACAAGCTACCGAGGCTAAAGCGGAGAGCGAAGGCGGGTCGGAAAGCCAGGCCGCCGCTGCCGAAGCGGCGCCGGCGGTTGACGCCGCAGAAGAGAAACCGGCGGCGGACGCATAGCACATAATCACCAATAGCGGACGCGCCAACCGGGTTCGGCGCGATAGCCGAGGAGAAGGGAACCATGGCCGAAATCACGGCAGCACTGGTCAAAGAACTACGAGAGAAAACCGGCGTCGGCATGATGGATTGCAAAAAGGCGCTGAATGAGACGTCGGGCGATATTGAAGCGGCCGTCGACTGGTTGCGTAAACAGGGCCTTGCCGCCGCGCAAAAGAAAGCCGGACGAGTCGCGTCGGAGGGGCTGGTCGGTCTCGCCGCCGGCGACAAATCGGCGGCGATCGTCGAGGTCAACTCCGAGACCGACTTCGTCTCGCGCAATGAGGATTTTCAGGCCGTGGTGCGCGAGGCCGCGAGCTTGGCGCTAGGTTGCGGTGGCGATTTCGAAAAATTGCTAGCGGCGGAATTTCCCGGAACCGGGCGCACCGTCGCGGACGAGGTTACCCAACTCGTCGCGACCATCGGTGAAAACATCAATATTCGGCGCGCGACCGGGCTGTCGGTCGATCACGGCGTCGTCGGCAGTTATATGCACGCCGCGACTGCGCCCGGACTGGGCCGTATCGGTGCGCTGGTCGCAGTTCGTTCCGAGGGAGACCCGGAGGCGTTGGCGCAACTTGGGCATCAGCTCGCGATGCATGTCGCTGCCGCCAGTCCGCAGGCGGTTTCCGTCGAGGATCTCGACAGCAAGGATGTTGATCGCGAGCGCGCCGTGCTGCGCGAGCAAGCGGAATCTTCAGGCAAGCCCGCTGAAATTATCGACAAGATGGTCGAGGGCCGACTGCGTAAATTTTATGAAGAGGTTGTCCTGCTAAATCAGACCTTTATCATCGATGGTGAAACCAAGGTCTCCAAGGTCATCGAGCAGGCGGCGAAAGATCTTGGCAGTACCGTCGAGATCGCCGGCATTCGCAGATTTGCTCTCGGTGAAGGCATTGAACGCGAGGAAAGCGACTTCGCGGCGGAAGTGGCGGCGCAGCTCAAATAGGGACGAATTTGCCGAGCAGACCGCCGGAATCGTGGAGGCGGCGGCTCGTTTGATGTAAGATTCCGGCCCGGGCGTTTCGAGTCCGGAATCAGGCGGAACGCCTTCTCCGCGCGTTCGAACCAACAGTATCGGGCGCGAACAACAAAATTAATGCCGGTTCCGGCGGCGACTCTTGGGAGCGGACATGAGTCCTGGCAGGAAGTTCCATCGCATTCTCCTCAAGATTTCCGGAGAGGCATTGATGGGAGACGAACCATACGGCATCGATAGCGAAACGGTAAATCGTATCGCATCCGATATACGGGACGTTCACAGCCAAGGCGTACAAATTTGCGTGGTGGTGGGCGGCGGAAATATTTTTCGCGGCATATCCGGCGCGGCGGCGGGAATGGAACGTGCGAGTGCCGATTATGTCGGCATGCTGGCGACGGTCATGAATGCGCTGACCATGCAGCATGCGTTGGAAAAAATCGATGTCGCGACACGGGTACTGTCCGCCATCCCGATGGCGACCGTGTGCGAACCCTATGTCCGCCGGCGGGCCATTCGACACATGGGTAAAGGGCGGCTGGTCATATTTGCCGCCGGCACTGGTAATCCGTTTTTTACGACTGATACGGCGGCGGCTCTGCGGGCGGCTGAAATGGGCTGCGACGCGCTGTTCAAGGGAACCAAGGTCGATGGCGTTTACTCGGCCGACCCTGAAATGGAGAGCGATGCCGAGCGATATGATAGTTTGAGTTATCTGGAGGTACTTTCGCGCGACCTCAAGGTGATGGACGCCTCGGCGATCTCGCTGGCAAGAGAGAATAAAATTCCGATTGTCGTTTTTTCGATCCGCCAGCCGGGCGGTCTTAGCTCTGTCATCGAAGGAGGCGGAGCGCATACGATCATTGGCGAACGGGAGTGATCCGATGGCAGAAGAACCGGATATCGATGATTTGCAACGACGTATGAATGGCGCCCTGGAGGTGCTGCGCAAAGAATATGGCGGGCTCAGGACCGGCCGGGCATCCGCGAGCTTGGTCGAGCCCATCATGGTCTCGGCATATGATACGGAGATGCCACTCAACCAAGTCGCCACGATCAATGTGCCCGAGCCCCGCATGATCAGCATCCAGGTTTGGGACAAGTCGCAGGTCAAGGCGGTTGAGAAGGCTATTCAAAATTCTGGCTTGGGTCTCAATCCT
>CAZUVO010000027.1:0-14206 GCA_964623955.1 uncultured Rhizobiaceae bacterium | reverse complement strand
CGGCCTCGGCCTTAACCCCATCATTGACGGTCAGAACTTACGCATACCTATTCCCGAATTGAACGAGGAGCGCCGTGTCGAGCTTGCGAAGATCGCCGGAAAATATGCCGAGCAGGCAAAGGTCTCGGTGCGCAATGTACGGCGCGACGGTATGGATAAGCTGAAGAAAATGGAGCGGGCGGGAAATTTAAGCGAGGACGACGCGGAAATTTGGTCGGATGAAATTCAACAAATGACCGACGACGTGGTAAAGAAAATCGTTGAGACGCATGAAGCTAAGGAAAGCGAAATACTCCAGGTCTAAGGCCATGGCAGTTGCGCCGGCCTTCGACGACCCGGCTCCTGTTCCGGCTCATATTGCCATCATCATGGATGGCAATGGCCGCTGGGCCAGGGCGCGTAGATTGCCGCGCATTGCCGGGCACAGGCAGGGTGTCGAGGCGGTCCGATCGACTGTTCGGGCCTGCTCCGACTTAGGCATTTCCTATTTAACGATATACGCGTTTTCCTCCGAAAATTGGAAGCGCCCGGCCAGCGAAGTTGACGACCTGATGGGGCTTCTCAGACTCTATATTCGACGGGAACTTGCTGAACTGGGGCGCGAGGGCGTGCGCATTCGATTCATCGGGGATCGCAGCCGCCTGGCCGCCGACATCAATCACTTGATTGCCGATTCCGAGGAGAACACAAAAAATAATACCGGGCTGACCTTTACGGTGGCCATTAATTATGGCGGGCGGCAGGAAATTCTCGAGGCCGCACGCAGCTTCGCGCAACATGTTCGTGACGGTAAGCTCAATCCGGAAGACATCAGCGAGCAGCTCTTCGAAAGTTATCTGGAGAGCGAGAAATTACCGGATCCGGACCTGCTCATTCGTACCAGCGGCGAACAACGGCTTAGCAATTTCTTGCTGTGGCAGTCGGCCTATACCGAATTCGTCTTTACATCGACATTGTGGCCCGACTTTAAGCGAGAGCATCTTGAACAAGCCGTTCAAGAATATCAGCGCCGCGAACGACGTTACGGTGGAAGCGGCCACTAAAGGAACCGCAGCCTCGCTCGGCCCGCGTCTCATTACCGGCGTCATTCTGGCAATTTGCGCGGTCGCCGCGGTGGGTGCGGGGGGGCTGGCATTTTTGGCCATTGTCAGCGCACTGACGGCGATTGTTGCCTTCGAGTGGATACGAATGAGCTGCCGCAAGCGCTCCGATGGGGTGTTGATCCTATCCGTCGCCGCGGTTGCCGCAAGCGCGGCCGCGTTCGCCCTTTGGGGCGCGGAAGGCGCGCTTATTGCGGGTGTCGTCGGTGTCGTTCTTGTTGGCGCGGCGGCGCGGATGGAGCGGAACAATCCGTTTCTCGTTGCATCCGGATTGGCGCTTTTCATAATATCACTGATATCGACCTGCTGGTTACGGCAAGAAAACGTCACCGGCATGGCTACGATCTATTGGCTGTTCGCGGTCGTCTGGGCAACCGATTCCGGTGCCTACCTGGTCGGGACTCTTATCGGCGGCGCCAAAATTGCCCCACGGATCAGTCCGAAAAAGACATGGGCCGGGGGATTTGGCGGGCTCGTTTTCGGAGTTCTTATCGGTGTGATTTTAACGATCATTCTCGTGAGCACAGGAGTGCTTGAGAGCTCGCCCTCTTTGGCGACGATAGCTATCGCTAGCCTGATACTTTCTCTGTTGGCACAAATCGGCGACTTCGCGGAATCGGCTGCTAAACGTCATTTTGCCGTGAAGGACAGCGGTTCGTGGCTTCCCGGACATGGCGGTGCACTCGACCGACTTGACAGTCTAATTTTCGTGACTCCCCTATTGGCGTTGGCCGTTTGGCTCGCGGGCGGTTCGGCCGGTTTTATGTGGGGCGGGGGTTAGGGTTTGAGCGATCAAGTTCGTGGCCTCGTCGTGCAAGGGGGCGGCATGCGCGGCATTTATTCTGCGGGCGCCGTCCAGGGGCTGGCGCAGGCGGGGTTGAGCGATAGCTTTCAGCACATATTCGCTTCTTCATCGGGCGCCATTAACGCGGCTTACCTCATGGCGCATCAAACCGATTTGGTTTCCGCCGGTTATGCCGACTATCTGAACAGTGAATCGCCCTTTATTCGCTACTGGCGATTTCGCAAAATGGTGGATATCGACTATCTCATCGACAACATTCTCCGACACTCGCAATATCCCCTCGACGTCAAAGCAGTGGTCGAATCGCAGACTGTTTTGCACACTGTTTTGACCGAGTTCGAAACGGCGCGGCCCTGCGTCATTACGAGCAAAGAAATTGCCGCGCGCGATCCGGGCGGCAATCTGATGTTTGAGGTGTTTCGCGCCACCTCCGCGCTGCCTGTCTTTTACAACCGGGTTATCGCCATCGATGGGCATGGCTATGTCGATGGCGGCATTATCGACGCGATTCCCCTCCTCCGGGCCATTGAAGCCGGTTGCACCGACATTATTGTCATTACGACCCGCAATGCCCATTTTAGACGTAGGCGAATTACCGGGCTTAAACGGTCTTTAGGCTACTTCCTATTGGCGGGACATCCCGGGGACCTTCGGCGTAAAATGCTGAACGAAGACAAGTTGTTCAATAGGACGATGGAACTGCTGCATGGGCCGGCGAAATCTGGAAGTGACGTTCGCGTCACCGTCATCTCTCCGAGCGATGATTCGAAACTGGTTCGCCGCACCACAAGGTCGCGCGACAGGCTGTGGCGCTGCGCCGAAATGGGGCGCCGGGATACACTCGATGCTCTTGGGGTATCTGTACCTTAAATCAACCCTTTAGCGGCTGTGCAGCGGTCTTGAAAAGCGCCGGGTCGGAACCTAGACTCAGGTCCAAGGCAAGCGTGTCCGGAGTCGCACGAATTTGGCCGCATTGAGGCGGGGCGGGTTGTGAACGGATCGCGATTGCGGCGCAGAATTCGCCGAGTTGGAAGTGCTAAATATCTCGAATATCGACGTCGCGCTAATACCGATAGGTCGAAATGGAAAGTATTGTCGAAACGCTGAACTATATTTGGCCGTTCCTGGCGGTCATCACGCCCGTGGTCTTCTTCCATGAACTTGGCCATTATTTGATCGCGCGGGCGAACCGGATCGGTGTGGATGTTTTTTCCATTGGTTTTGGCCCGGAAATATTTGGCTTCAACGATCGTCACGGTACGCGCTGGAAACTCAGCCTGTTGCCTCTAGGTGGCTATGTGAAATTTCTTGGCGATGCGAACGCCGCCAGCACAACGCCGGCAGAGGACGCCGATGTCATGTCGCCGGAAGATCAAGCGAGGTGCTTTCACAACAAGAGCGTGGCGCAGCGCTCCGCTGTCGCGGTGGCGGGGCCGATTGCGAATTTCATTCTGGCGATCGTGATATTTGCAATTTTGTTTGCCACCGTCGGGCAGCAATTTACGCCGGCGATTGTCGGCGCCGTGTTGGAAGACAGCGCCGCCCAGGATGCCGGGCTTCAACCCGGCGACGAGTTTATCGAAATTAACGGGCGGGAAGTAACCCGCTTCGAAGATATTCAAACGACGGTGCTGCTCAATTTGGGCGAGCCGTTGGAAATCATCATATTGCGCGACGGCCAGCAGATAGCCATGCATGCGGAGCCGCGAATGGTGGCCGCCCGAGACACATTCGGGAACGAAACCACGCGGCCGCAGCTCGGTATTAGCGTGCCGGGAGTCGCTTTTGAGCAGCACGATCCGGGAACCGCCATATGGCAGGCCCTCAAGCAGACCGCCTATGTCATCACCGCGTCCGGCAAAGCCGTTGGGCAAATGATTGCCGGATCGCGTTCGACGGAGGACCTGGGCGGTCCCATTCGCATCGCAGTTATGTCGAGCCAGGTCGCGGCCGGCGGAATTGCAGGGCTGGCCTTTTTCCTTGCGGTCATCTCCATCAGTCTCGGGCTGATTAACCTGGTACCAATACCGGTGTTGGATGGCGGCCACCTCTTGTTTAATTTTTTCGAAGCTTTACTTGGGCGGCCGCTCAAACCGCAGATACAGCAAATCGGCCAAACCGTTGGCCTTGTCCTGATCATTGCACTCATGGTTTGGGTAACGGGTAAAGATATTCTCGGATTGGCTTCGTGAACCCAATCGGCGCCCAATCTTCATCCGTCGGCGCGTCTAGAGTGCCGCGTAGAACGCTCTTCATGGCGGGTTTCTTTGCCCTTGTCGCATTGTCGCTGTTGATATGGGCCGCCGCGGCCCCTGCGACGGCGCAAACAACCGTCGAGGAAGTATTGGTGGAGGGTAATGAGCGCATCGAGGCGGAAACGGTTCGTTCCTACCTGTCGATTTCGACGGGAGATTCGTTCGATGCCCGTGATATCAATGAATCGCTCAAGCGACTTTTCGCGACCGGACTCTTTGCCGATGTGACGATCCGCCGGGAGGGACGTGCCCTCATTGTGCGCGTGGTCGAGAACCCGATCATCAACCGCGTTGCCTTCGAGGGCAACAAACGGATCGACGACGACGACCTGGAAGCCGAAACACAGCTCCGCGCGCGCGTTGTCTATACGCGAACGCGGGTACAGAGTGACGTTCAGCGCCTGATCGAGATTTACCGACGCAGCGGGAGGTTCGCCGCGCAGATCGAACCCAAAGTGATTCAGTTGGCGCAAAACCGTGTCGATTTGGTGTTCGAAATCGACGAGGGACCGCTGACCGGAATTCGCCGCATTAGTTTCGTTGGAAACAAACGCTTCAGCGATGGTGATTTACGCGATGAAATTCAAACCCGCGAGACAGCGTGGTGGCGAATTCTGACGTCGGACGATACCTATGACCCTGATCGCCTAACCTTCGACCGGGAGCTTTTGCGCAAATTCTATCTCGGCAAAGGCTACGCTGATTTTCGTGTCATATCGGCGGTTGCCGAGCTCACGCGCGACCGAAAAGATTTCTACGTCACATTTACGATCGAAGAGGGTGAACGTTATCGCTTCGGCGAGCTCCGCGTGAACGCCAAATTGCGAGACCTGCAGGCAGCTTCTCTCTTTCCGTTTCTGACCACCGTATCCGAAGAATGGTATGACGCGGATGAGGTCGAAGAAACTATTCAGGCCCTCACGGATGCCGTGGGCAATTTAGGCTACGCGTTTGTCGATATCCGTCCCAAGATCAAACGCGACCGCGAGGAGCGTCTCATCGATGTGACCTACGAGATCGAGGAGGGGCCGCGCGTTTACGTGCAGAGGATTAATATTGTCGGCAATGTTCGCACCCTGGATAAAGTGATACGGCGCGAGTTCCGCCTTGTCGAAGGCGATGCGTTCAACGCGGCGAAACTCAGGCGTTCGCGTCAACAAATTAGAAATCTAGGTCTCTTCGAAAGGGTGGAGGTGGAAACCGAACAGGGGGATCAACCCGACCAATCGGTATTGACGGTGGCTTTGGCCGAGAAATCGACCGGCGAGCTCAGCTTTGGCGCCGGCATTTCCACCCTGGATGGATTCCTTGGAGACATCAGTATCCGTGAGCGCAACCTCATGGGGCGGGGGCAGGATCTGCGCCTCGGTCTCACAATCTCGTCGCGGCGCCAGGAAATTGATCTCAGCTTTACCGAACCCTACTTTCTCGATCGCGATATCGCCGCCGGGTTCGACATATTCCGGACAACCGCCGATTTTCAGGATGAGAGTTCATTCGATCAGGACACGGTGGGAACCAGCTTGCGGGCGAATTACACAATCGCCGAAGACCTTCGCCATGGTGTGAAATATACATTGCGCCAAGACAAGATCAGCGATGTGGACGATGACGCATCCCGGCTGATTCGCGAACAAGAGGGTACCTCCGTCGCTTCTTCTGTCGGGCATACCCTCACACATGACAAGCGCGACAGCCGCCTGAAACCGACAGAGGGCTACATAATTCAGTTTGGGCAAGAAGTGGCTGGTCTCGGCGGCGATGTCCATTACCTGAAGCACACATTTAATTACGGCTATTATTGGCCGCTATGGTCCGATTGGGTTGCCAGCGTCAATGTTCGCGAGGGGCACATTGCAGGCTTGGGAGAAGATGTCCGTATTAACGATCGCTTTTTCCTCGGCGGATCCAGTCTTCGCGGTTTCGAACCGGGTGGCGTCGGCCCGCGCGACCGAGTTACCGATGATTCGCTGGGTGGAAATGTGTTCTATGCGGCTACCGCTGAGGTCACCGTTCCTCTTAACCTGACCAAGGATCTCGATGTAGATTTGGCTGTTTTCACCGATGTCGGAACGTTGACCGATGTGGATGACACGGGCGCCGAGGTGCAAGATGTAAGCGATACCCGGGCTTCAGTTGGTGTCGGCTTGGCCTATCTGTCGCCCTTCGGTCCCATTCGGATCGACTTTGCGAAGGCCGTGGTAAAACAGGATTTCGACCAAACGGAAAACTTTCGATTTAGTTTTGGAGCGAGATTTTGAGAGTAGCTCGATATTTGATCGTGATGCCATTGTCGGTCATCGCACTAATTTTTCTGTTGGCTCAGTCGCCGACGGCCAACGCGCAAAGCACCGAGCCTGCGGTCATCGCGATCGTGGAAATTCAGGCTGTCATGCGGGAAGCGAAAGCAGCTCAGTCTATCCAGGCTCAGGTGGAAGCCAAACGCAGCCAGTATCAGGCGGAGATCTCGGCAGAGGAGGGGCGGCTGCGTGACCTGGAGCAGGAGTTGGCTCGGCAGCGGTCCGTGCTTTCGCCCGAAGCCTATGCAAAGCGCCGCCGTGAGTTCGAAGGCGATGTCGCTGCCGTGCAGCGAATTGTCGTGGATCGCAGGCGCGAATTGGACCAGGCTTACGGTGCCGGAGTGCGCCAGCTGCAAGTCGAAATATCGAAAATTATTGCAGAAATTGCGGGGGAGCGGGGTATCACCGTCGTACTTCCCGAAGCGCAGACCTTGTTCGTCGATAACAGCTTGCGAATTTCTCGTGAAGTCCTCAATCGCTTAGATGAAAGAATGCCGGATTTGGCGTTGCAATTCGGACCGAACTGATTCGAGACGATGGCGGATCCGAGGTTTTTCTCCCGCGCCGGGCCGTTCACATTGGCCGAGCTTGCTGCTTTGACGGATTCTGAGATTGGCCGGGATTCGGATCCTACATTGCAACTGCTCGATGTTGCGCCACTGGATACTGCCGGGCACCAACAGCTGAGTTTCCTGGACAATCGAAAATACATCGCCGCCTTCGAGCAAAGTAAGGCCGCAGCCTGTATCGCTGCGCCCGATCTCTCGCCGCGAGCGCCGGACGGGATGGCCCTGTTGATATCGAATGCGCCTTACAAAGCCTATGCCTTGGCGGCACAAGCATTTTACCCTCAGCCCGTGCCGGTGCCTCATATCTCGGAAACGGCGATCATCGAGGACGGCGCGCAGGTGGACCCCTCTGCACGTATTGAGCACGGGGTTGTCATCGGCGAGCGCGCCGTCGTAGGAAAGCGATGCTGGATTGCCGCCAACACCGTAATCGGTCCCGCTGTAAGAATCGGCGATGATGTAACTATCGGTGCGTGCGCGACGCTTAGCCATTGCGAGATTGGCGACCGCTCGCGGCTCTATCCCGGTGTGCGGATCGGGCAAGAAGGATTTGGATTTTCACCGGCCCCGGATGGCCATACCAAAGTGCCGCAATTGGGCCGCGCGATCATCGGTGCGGATGTCGAAGTCGGCGCCAATTCGGCAATCGACCGCGGCAGCGGACCGGATACGGTCATCGGGCAAGGGTGCTGGATCGACAATCTCGTTCAAATCGGGCACAACGTGACAATGGGCAGAGGGTGTGTCGTTGCCGGCCTGGTCGGTATTGCCGGCAGCACAACTATCGAGGATTTTGTCTTTTTCGGCGGGCAAGCAGGCACGTCGGGTCATATAACAATCGGTGCGGGTGCCAAGATGGCCGGACAGACCGGAGTCACGAAAGATGTTCCCCCCGGTGCGACAATGGGCGGCACGCCGGCCGTGCCGGTCCGGGATTGGCACCGGCAAGCCATCTTGTTGTCCAAGCTGATACACGGAGATAAATAGGCTGATGAGCGAAGCGAGCGAGAAGGACGTCGTGGAGAGCCTCGATATTCAAGAGATTATCGAAGCAATTCCGCACAGATATCCTTTTTTAATGATCGACAGGGTGCTGGATGTCATACCTGATGTGAGCGCGCTCGGGTTAAAAAACGTGTCGATCAACGAAAATTACTTCCAGGGCCATTTTCCACGACGGGCCGTTATGCCGGGCGTATTGATAATCGAGGCCATGGCGCAGACCGCCGCGGTGTTGGTTGTGAAAACGCTGGGGCCGGAAATGGCGGGAAAGCTTGTTTATTTTATGTCGGTTGATTCCTGCCGTTTTCGCCGGCCGGTCTTTCCCGGCGATCAGTTGTTTGTCCATGTGACGAAGAAACACCGGCGGCGCAATGTCTGGAAATTTGAGGCCGCGGCGAAGGTCGATGGCGAGATCGCGGCGCAGGCGACCTACGCCGCCATGATTCTGGAAGACACATGAGCGAAGTTCACCCCACCGCCATCGTCGCGCCCGGGGCGAAGCTGGCCGACGACGTTGCGATTGGCCCCTATACGATCGTTGGCGAGAATGTCGAGCTCGCCGCCGGCGTCCGCCTCATGTCCCATGTTGTGGTCGACGGCCATACCAAGGTCGGCGAAGGAAGCATTATCTATCCCTTCGCGTCAATCGGGCTGCCACCCCAGGATATGAAATATGCCGGCGAGTCTTCGGTACTGGAGATCGGCGCCAAGAATGTTATTCGCGAACATGTCACTATGAATCCGGGCACGGAAGGGGGCGGCATGCTGACTCGCATCGGTGATGAATGCCTGTTCATGGTCGCGTCCCACGTCGCGCATGACTGCCAAATCGGCGACCACGTAATCATGGCGAACAATGCCGCGCTTGGCGGCCATGTATCCGTGGGCGACTGGGCGATATTGGGCGGCCTCTCGGCGGTTCACCAATATGTTCGGATCGGCCGTCATGCCATCGTTGGCGGCATGAGCGGCGTGGAGCATGATGTCATCCCCTATGGTTCCGTGATGGGAGACCGAGCGCGCCTCGCGGGTCTGAACTTGGTCGGGCTGAAACGGCGCGGCTTCGGCCGGGATGCGATACATGATATGCGCCGGGCCTTCCGTCTTCTCTTCGCGCAAGAAGGCACCATGACAGAGCGCCTGGCCGACGTCTCCGATCTCTTCAACGCGATCGAGCCGGTCATGGATATCGTCGATTTCATTCAAACGGATAGTTCCCGGCCGATCTGTCAGCCGAAGGGAGACGGTGCCTAATAAGCTCGGTATTCTTGCCGGCGGCGGCCCGCTTCCGGCCCGCATTGTTGAGGCCTGTCTGGCGTCCGGGCGGGACGTGTTCGTCATCGCCTTCGAGCATGATACGGATCCGAAAACCTGCGAGGGTGTTCCGCATCTTTGGGTGCCGCTTGGCAAAGTCGGCACGACGATCGATCGGCTGAAATCGGAAGGCTGTGTAGAAGTCGTGTTCGCTGGTCCCGTGCGCCGGCCGTCATTCTCCAAACTCAAGCCCGACATGCGCGCGATCAAACTGCTCGGTAAAATTCGCAAGGCGGCGGGACAGGGTGACGACGCAATCCTCTCGATACTCGTCGAAGAGTTGGAAAGCGAAGACTTTCGGGTCGTCGGTGCGGATGAATTGTTGAGCGACGTTGCCGCCCCCAAAGGCGACTTGACCGAACGAGCACCCGACGAAAGCGATGAAAAGGATATCGAACTCGGCGTGCGGGTTGCGCAGGCGCTGGGCGCCCTTGATGTCGGCCAGGCGGTTGTCGTCCAGCAAGGCGTGGTGCTCGGGGTCGAGGCTATCGAGGGAACGGAAGCGCTGCTGAAACGATGTGCCGGGGTGAAGCGGGAGGGGCAGGGCGGGGTTTTGGTCAAGCTGAAAAAGCCGCAACAGGAGCGCCGCGCCGACCTGCCGGCCATCGGCGCCGATACTGTCCGCCAGGCCGCCGAAACCGGGCTAAACGGAATTGCCGTTGAGGAAGGGCAATCCCTGATCCTGGACCGTGGCGAGGTCATCGCTGAGGCAAATCGGCTCGACCTGTTCGTTACCGGAATCAAGGCGTGAGCCAAACTTCCGAAGACCCACCGCTTATTTTTCTCATCGCCGGCGAGGCGTCAGGCGACGCGATCGGCGGGCGTCTGATGGAGGCTCTGAAGGCGCGGACCGGCGGGCAAATCAGATTTGCCGGCATCGGCGGCGAGCATATGGTGCGCGCGGGGCTCGATAGTCTTTTCCCCATGCGCGAATTGTCTGTCATGGGCCTGTTTGAAATCATCCCGCATGTACCAAAACTGTTGCGCCGTATTCGGCAAACCGAACGGGCCGCGCGGCGCCTCTCTTGCGATACGCTGGTTACGATTGATTCACCCGAATTTTGCTTCCGTGTCGCCAAGCGGCTGAAGGGGAGCGGTATACCGGTGGTGCATTATGTCGCGCCGCAAGTCTGGGCCTGGCGTTCGGGCCGGGCCCGTAAGATCGCCGAATTTCTCGACCGTCTCCTGTTGTTGTTCGATTTCGAGAGCAAATATTTCGCCGGCACCGGGCTCGACACGGTGTTTGTCGGCCATCATCTGGCGGAGGCCAATATAGGCGGCTCGGATGGCACGGCGTTCCGGCGCAGCCATGGCATTGCGGCGAACGAAAAGCTGCTCGCCATTCTGCCCGGCAGCCGGCACTCGGAGGTTTCGCGCCATTTGCCTATATTCAGCGAAACGGTCAATGCCTTGGCGGCGCGCCAGGTCCTGGGTCATGTGGTAATTCCGGCAATGCCTGCGCTTCGCGAAGAAATTGCCGCTGCCGCGCAAAATTGGAATGTCGAAGCCGTCATCGTCAATGGCAGCAACCGGGAGGAGAAATATGCCGCGCTGGCGGCATGCGACGCAGCGCTCACCTCGTCGGGCACGGCGACTTTGGAGCTGGCGATAGCCGGGGTGCCCATGGTGGTCGCCTATCGCGCTAATCCGGTGACCGTCGCCATCGCCCGCCGCGTCGTACAGGTCGAGCATATTGCACTCGCCAACATCGTCGCGGGGCGCCGCGCGGCACCTGAATTCTTACAGCAGGACTGTACCGCGAAACGCCTCGTGCCAGCCCTTGAGAGCATATTGCTTGACGCCGCAGTGCGCGATGATCAAATCGAATGCTTCCGCCAGGTGGCGGAGCGGTTAGGGGTTGGCGGGGCGGTACCCAGCGAAATAGCGGCGCAAGCGGTGCTGGAAGTTGCCCAAAACGCACGAATTAACAAAGAGAGGTCATCATGAGCGACAACAGCTCAGGCGCGAGAATGCTTCACACCATGATCCGGGTGAAGGATCTCGACAAATCGATCGAGTTCTACACCGATTTCTTGGGCATGAACTTGCTGCGCCGCGACGATTATCCGGGCGGTAAATTTACCTTGGCCTTTGTCGGCTATGGCGACGAAAGTTCACATGCGGTTATCGAACTCACCCACAACTGGGACCAGGAAGAGGCCTATGATCTCGGCAACGGGTTCGGCCATGTGGCGATTGGCGTGCCCGATATCTACGGCACCTGCGAAAAGCTCGAGGCGGCGGGCGCCAATATTCCGCGGCCGCCGGGCCCGATGATGCATGGCACCACGGTTATCGCCTTCGTCGAAGATCCGGACGGTTACAAAGTTGAACTGATTGAAAAGTCGAGTTAGCAGGCGCGTTCGCACGCCTCCCGGAAGCTAAAGAAGCAAGCTCACCGCGACAAAGGCGAAACAGCCGATCCCCATACCCACGAGCGCCCAGCCGAGGGCGCCGCGCCACATCGGCGGCTTGTTATCGTTTGCCGGCCAGGCATGCCAGGGAAAGCGCGACGGCTTTCCCGCAAAGGCGTCGCGCTGGCGCGCCCGAGATGCGCTCGATGTTGCGCTGTTCCGTGAATGTCCGCGTGCGCGTCCGTGCATGTTACTTACCGCTGGTCGACCGGGACGTAGCTGCGGCGCGCTTCTCCGGTATAGAGTTGGCGCGGCCGGCCGATTTTCTGGTGTGGGTCCTCGATCATCTCATTCCACTGCGCGATCCAGCCCACCGTCCGCGCCAAAGCGAAGATGACGGTAAAGAGGTGCGCCGGGATACCCAGGGCCTGCAGGATGATGCCGGAATAGAAGTCGACATTGGGATATAGTTTGCGCTCGATGAAATATTCGTCTTCGAGTGCGATGCGCTCCAACTCGCGGGCGATATTGAGCATTTCGTTGTCGAGCCCCAAATCGTCGAGCACTTCGTGGCAGGTCTTGTGCAGGACTTTGGCGCGCGGGTCGTAATTTTTATAGACCCGGTGGCCAAACCCCATCAGGCGGAAGGGATCGTCCTTGTCCTTGGCCCGGGTGATGCATTCCGGAATTCGCTCGACACTGCCGATTTCCTCGAGCATCCGGACCACGGCCTCGTTGGCACCGCCATGGGCCGGGCCCCACAGGGTCGCAATGCCGGCGGCGATACAGGCATAGGGATTGGCGCCCGACGATCCGGCAAGACGCACCGTGGAGGTCGAGGCGTTTTGCTCGTGATCCGCATGCAGAATCAAAATGCGGTCCATGGCGTTCGCCTGGACCGGGTTGATCTCATAATCTTGGCACGGCACCGCGAACAGCATGTGAAGAAAATTTTCCGAATAGTTCAGATCGTTGCGCGGATACACGAAAGGCTGGCCGATCGCATATTTGTGCGCCATAGCCGCAATCGTCGGCATCTTCGCGATGAGGCGATGCGAGGCGATCATCCGCTGGTGCGGGTCCTGAATATCGGTGGTGTCGTGATAAAACGCCGCCAGGGCGCCGACCACCCCGATCATGACCGCCATGGGATGAGAATCGCGCCTGAAGCCGCGGAACAGATAGTTGATCTGCTCCTGCACCATGGTGTGCTGGGTGATGGTCTGGTCGAATTTCTTCTTCTGCGCGCCATTCGGCAACTCGCCATAGAGCAGCAGGTAGGACACTTCGAGAAAGTCACTGTTCTCTGCTAGTTCGTCTATGGGATAGCCGCGGTGCAGGAGCGTGCCCTCGTCGCCATCGATATAGGTGATCTTGGACTCGCAAGAACCGGTCGAGGTGAAGCCCGGATCGTAGGTGAAATTTCCGGTGCCGCCGTAAAGAGCGCGGACATCGATAACGGACGGCCCCAAGGTGCCGCCGATTACCGGAAGCTCCATCGATTGACCTGTCGCGTTGTCCGTCAAAGAGAAGGTCGTCTGTTGAGAGGACGAGCCTTTCTGAGCATTGGCGGTCATGAAAAATCCCTATCGTAGATGATGCCGTTAACTAAACTCTCAGCCTGGGCGCCACGGCGAAAAACGCTTTTGCCCAAGAGCCTTAATGATAATCGTGACGGCGCAATTTATCAAATATCGCGGGACGCAGGCTCACGCGTTTGCGGCAATATCTCGCATGCGGCCGAGAGATTCTTCTCTTCCAAGTGCAGTCATAACGTCAAAAATACCAGGAGATACTGTCGTACCGGTTAGAACTGCGCGCAATGGCTGAGCTACCTTTCCCATTTTCATGTCATTGCTGTCGGCAAAGCCTCGAATTAGGGATTCGAGACCATCAGAGCTCCAATCGGGCAATTCATCAAGTTCAGCGGCCAGTTCCGCCATCATTTCGCGGCATTCGGGAGACATCAGTTTCGCCGCTTTCTTGTCCATGTAAAGGGGGCGTTGAAGAAATAAAAATATAGCATTTTCAGCTAATTCTACGAGGTTGTTGGCTCTTGACTTCAAGTTGGGAAGTAGCCTTTCCAGGCGCGGAATCAGCGTGTCGTCCGGGTCAATTTGCAGCAAATCTCCCAAATACGGCCGGATGAGCGAAACAAGCCTTTCGTCCTCGGCTTCGCGGATGTAGTGACCGTTTAGACTGGTGAGCCGCTCCATATCGAAGCGTGCCGGCGAGCGGCCGATCGATTTGACCTCAAACCATTCGGTGGCCTGTTCGCGCGAAATTATTTCATCGTTGCCATGGCTCCAGCCGAGCCGCAGCAGATAATTGCTCATCGCTTCCGGGAGAATGCCCATATCGGCATAGGCGCCGACCGCGAGCGCACCGTGGCGTTTCGAAAGCTTGGCGCCGTCGGAGCCATGAATAAGCGGGATATGGGCATAGCTGGGGGGCTGCCAGCCGAGCGCCAGGAAGAGTTGGGTTTGCCGCGCGGCATTGGTCAGGTG
>CAZUVO010000026.1:20449-28443 GCA_964623955.1 uncultured Rhizobiaceae bacterium | reverse complement strand
ACCAAATATGGCATGCATCCGCTGACCGTCACCTGGGCGCCGCATCTCTATACCGATGTCGGCTGGCGTAATTTCCAGAATTGGCTGCATATCGGCGGGTTCGACAATTATCTCTTCACGCCGGACGGTCAGGTGCATCGTACGCTTACCCGTCTCGCCTATGAAAATCTGCTGCATCCCTTCCAGCCATTTATTCTTGGGCAGAAAAACTTTGCGCCCACCATGGCACTCAAAATGAATCTGCCGCTCGTTTTTTATGGCGAGAACGAAGCGGAGTACGGCAACCCCATAGATGAGAATGAAGGCGCGCGCCGGCGCGAGCGCTATTTCGCGCAGGGCCAGGACGAAGAGATGTATCTCGGCGGTGTGCCGGTATCGGCGCTGCCGGACCATGGGGTGGCGCCGGCTCAAATTACACCTTATCTGCCGGCCGATGCCGACGCCCTCGAGGCCGCCAAGATCGAAGTCCACTATCTCGGCTACTATCTGCACTGGACGCCGCAGCAAAATTATTACTACGCGGTGGAGCATACGAATTTTGTGGCGAACACGGAGCGCACCGAGGGAACCTACTCAAAATACAACTCGATCGACGACAAGACCGACCCGTACCATTATTGGACGACGCTGATTAAGTTCGGCATTGGCCGCGCGACCTATGACGCCAGCCAGGAAATTCGCAATCATCATATCGAACGGGACGAGGCGGTCGCTCTGGTCCACCGCTATGACGAGGAATTTCCGCGCAAATATTTTCAGGAATTTCTCGACTATCTCAGCCTGGAGGAAGAACAATTCTTCGAAATCGCGGATCGCTTTCGATCGCCGCATCTGTGGAAGAAAACCAATGAAGGCTGGAAGCTTAGGCACAAGGTGTCATGACGGATCTGCTGATCGTCATTCCCGCGCGGGGCGGCTCGAAGCGTTTGCCCGGAAAGCATACGCGTCTTTTGGCCGGGCGAAATCTGTTGCAACATACTCAGCGGGCGATCGATCAGGCGGCGCTCGGGGCGCCCGTTCTGTTGACCACCGACGATGCGGAAATTGCCGCCGAGGGCCGCGCGCTGGGTTGGCAGGCACCTTTCTTACGCCCGGCGGAGCTTGCCGGTGATGACGTTCCGACTTTGCCTGTCTTGCAGCATGCGCTCGACTGGTATCGCCAAGATAGCGGCGCCGACCCCGGCTCCGTACTCTTGCTGCAAACCACGTCGCCGCTGCGCACCGGGGCGGCCTTGCGCGATGCCATTGAGCTTCTGGCCGAGCATGACGAGGTCCACGCTGTCGTCGGCGTTCAACGTCTCGGCTTCGGTCCGAACCGGGTGTTTCACCGCGACGAAGACGGCTGTCTCGCGCCGCTATCGTCATGCGACACCCGATCGCCGCTCTTCGTTCCGAACGGCACGCTTTATTTGATTCGCACCGCCGCCTTGCGGGAGTACGATACCCTTTTCCCGCCGACGACATTGCCGTTTGAAATGGGTTCAATCTCTTCAATTGACATAGATACGGAGGCGGATTGGCGTCTTGCACAAGCGATTCTGACCAACCCGCCTCAAGCGCCTTTGGAGAACGATGAGAAAGGCTTCAACGAATGACGGGCCTTAAAACACACATTGTCGAATTGCTTCGAGGCCGCCACAATTCAGTGCGTTATCGGTTTTATATTTTGCCGCGTGAATGGCTGATTTATCTGTTCTGCTTTCGCTTGATTGGGCGGAGCTGGGTTGAGTTCTATGCCTGGCGTATGAACAAGTCCGCGAGGCAGGGCAGTCACAAGCCGGTGCCGGATAAATACGTCGATGATGCACAGGGGCATTTTGAATTTCTGAAATCCAAAGGACTTCTTCCACACCATCGCGTGTTGGATTACGGCTGCGGTTTCATGCGGACCGGTGTGTTTCTCGTCCCCTATCTGGACGACCGACATTATGTCGGTGTAGACATTTCGGGCCAACGGTTGAAGTCGGCGGCTCAGCTTGCCCGGGCACGCAATCTACCGGACGATTCCTTCGAATTGTTCGAGGTTTCGAATTGCCGTCTCGACGAGTTGGACGGCCGCCACTTCGATTTTATCTGGGCTGGCTCAGTTATTCATCACATGCCGGAGCACGACATCCGGGTATTCTTGCGTCATTTGAAGCGTTTGATCGACGGCAGCAGTCAGTTTTTCTTTACCTTCACACCGGCGGAGCAAGGACGATTCGAACGCCTACGGATCAAGGATTTCTACTATCCCGTCGACGTCATGAGGGAAATTTGCGAGAACGAAGGCTATCATTTCGAATTTGCGGATGGCTGGGAGCAACTCGGCCGGAGCGACCGAGCGGTGCGGCTGGTTCTTGCCGGCAAGACTGCGGGCGGCCGATAAGATGAGCACGCGCGCGGCGGACGATTCGCCAATTCAAGCAGACGACATCGTCTGTGGCTGCATCGATCTTTCGGTCGGGCAGTTTAGGATGGAACGCGTGTCGCACCCGGAGGAGAGTTTCGACGGACTTCTCGCTCGAATCGGCGCCGGTAAATCCTGCACGGCCTGCCTGCTTGATCTCGAATATCTCTACACCTCGACGCCGGCGCATGATAGTGGCACCGGCACAAAAGCGCTGTCCCGCCGGGGGCCCGAGCCCAAACGAACCCTCAAACAACGCGTCTACGATATTCTTGATGGGCTCGGCCCTCAGGTCCCCTATCCACTTGAAGGCGTGGCGCCGATTCTGATCGGCGCGGGCATCGAGCAAAGGCTTACGGTTGCCAATCACTCTCTCAATTTCGAAGGGGAAATCGCCGCACCACCGACAATCTATTCTGTTACCATTTACGACGCCGAGGGCAAGCTTCGCGGCCGACAACGAAACCGCATAAAAACGGGCGAGAGCTGGAGGCTAAATCTGACCGACGCTTTTCCCGAGGCGGCGCGCGCAAGCGATGCCCTGGCGGTCGGCCTGATGAAGGTAAAGTGGCGTTTTTGTGCGCCCGGAATGCGCGGCAATGCACGGCCGCAGATCGAGATCAACGCACAATCGGGAAGTTGCGCCGTGCATACTCAGCGCGCCGGCGGTGCATTAGATCGGCAGGTAACGCTAATCTCGCGCCCCACCGCTCAGCGGCTATTTTTGACGATCGTCAACCCCACGGGGCGCGTGACAAACGGATATTTCCAATATCCCGTTCTCGATGAAGATGGTGCAGGCGCCGCGCCTCAGACTCACCAGGTTCGGGTGGCGGCAAATGGCGCCTCAATTCATGAAATCGTTTTGGATGACGAGACGGCGAGCCATTTTATCGGCAAACCAATGGGCGTGCGCGCCGTGATGAACAATCCGGGCCATAAAATGCATGTATTGTACACGGCACCCGACCTCGGCCGCATATCGATCGATCATTTGTGAGCATCGCGTGTTCCAGTATGTGATCCCCACCATTTCTTCCTTGCTCATCGGGTATGACTGCACAATTCCGGTCCCCGTCGCCGCGGTGGAGAAACGCCTGACCGGATATGACGGCCGCATCAAGCATCGCTTCAGGGTGTTTCACGACGGTCAGGTCGCCGCCGAAGAGGTCCGTCAAATCGATATTCGCGGAGGAAAGATTGTCAGCTCTCGGCCGCAGCCGTTCGTGTGGCCGGGCAGCAGCAGTGAATGGCGCGACAATCCGGGATTTCTCGATAATGATTTTCGCGTTGAAGAGGGCGATGTTCGGTTTGTCAGCAATCGGCCGCTATTGGCCTACTCGTTCTATTCGGCAGCCGGGAAAAAGGGTTTCCTGTCGGACAATGCCTATAAATTCTCGTCGCCGCCGGTCATCGCGCAAATCGCCGCGTATGGGCGGTTCGTCGATACCTATTCCGTGGTGCGGCTCGACCGGGAGCGGGACTATGGCGAATCTCTGGTGCTCATCAATCCCTACAGCAAAGCGATACTCTGCGCGGTGGTGACCATGGACGGCCGCCACCTTCCGCGTTTGCGGGTACCGGCACTGTCGGCACGATACCTACATCTTGCGAACCTATTGGAGGACAAGGAGAGTGCCTGGGCCGGCGAAATTCAATTGACCGCAAACAATCGATTGATCACTTTCGACGTCAAGCACGCTCTCTCCGATATTCGAACGATTAGCGATCACGAGCACCTTGATCCGTTTCGTGGCGAACCTACCCATATGCCGCTTTTTCAATGGTGCCGATCTTCGGTTGGAAATTTTCTCAGCCGCCGCTTTGACATCCAGTTGGGCCGCCGCATGTAGCAGGTGTCAGGGTTACGACCTGCCCGCTATCCGTAATAGATGAACCTCCGAAGATTCATATTTGCTTGTCGTTTGCTCGGGCTGAAGCGCGAGGTCGCGATCACCATGCTGATTCTCTACCTTGTCAGCACGGTGTTCGAAGGCATTGGTATCGGCATGATTCTGCCGATCGTGGATTTCATTGGACGTGACGGCGACGTCACCGCACTCTCGGCGGGTTCCGGGCTGTGGGCGGCACTGGTCGAGATTTATGATGTGCTCGGCCTTGCGGTCACGCTGCCGACTCTGCTCGCCACGTCGCTCGTTTTCCTCGGGGCGAGCGTCGCTTTTACCTACGGCCGAACCGTATTTGCGGCCCATGCCAGCGTCGGCCTCATTCGCGAGGCTCGAAACCGGCTGTTCTCGACATATCTCAAGGTCGAACTCTCCTATAGCGAGTCGGATTCCGTCGGATCGGCGATCAACGATTTTATTACGGAAGCCGGGCGGGCGGCCGGGTCATTGTTTCAAGTGCTTTCCGTTGTCGGGGCGATGATCGTGATCGTGATCTATTTCGCCTTGGCGATGACGGTATCGGCGCCTATGACATTGGCGACGATCCCCGTTGTGCTTCTCGCGGTGCTGAGCGTTCACGGAATTATCCGGCGTTCTCGTCAGATCAGCGACGAGGCGACGGCTTCAAATCAGGCCGTCGGCGAATTTCTCGGCGAACGGCTAAAGATGCTCCGCTTTATCCGTTTGTCGGGTGCCGAGGATGCCGAAATTCGTGGCATGAATCGTCTTACCGAAATTCAAAAAGGCCGCTATATCCTCCTGCAGGTTCTTGCGGCGCAGGTCGCGGCGATCGTCGAAATTCTTGCGGTCGGCACCATTCTCGGTTTCCTCTATCTCGGCTTTTCGGTTTTCGATCTGTCGTTCGGCCAGATCGGATTGTTCCTCGCGGTCATGCTGCGCCTGATGCCGCGGGTCAAGGAGCTTCTGAGAATTCGCCAGTCTCTTATGTCGTTCCTGGGGAGCCTTGCCGCTCTCGAGCGCCGCATTGAAGCGATGAAGTCAGCACGCGAGGACGTGGGCGGGCCGCGCACCTTCGAGAGTCTCGCGCAAGATATCGAGCTTCGGGATGTGAGCTTTTCCTACGAGGCGGCGGGCCTGCCGGTGCTTCGCCATATCGACCTGACGATTCCGGCCGGCAAGATGACGGCGCTTGTCGGTCCCTCGGGCGCCGGAAAATCGACGCTCATCGACCTGCTGCCCCGGTTGCGATCGCACGAATCGGGCGATATTTATTTTGACGGAGTTTCGATATCCGAGTTCGAATTGAAGAGCCTGCGCGCGGCATTTTCTTACGCCCCCCAGCAGCCGCAGGTGTTCAATACCAGTGCGGCGCAACATATCGGTTATGGCCAGCAGGATCCGTCGCGGGAGCGTATCGTCGCCGCCGCGAAGCTTGCCGGCGCTCATGATTTCATCACCGCATTGCCGGAAGGTTATGAATCGCCCGTCGGCGAAGACGGCGTGCGCCTGTCGGGTGGTGAGCGCCAGCGGCTTGATCTCGCCCGCTCGCTCTTTGCCGGCAACCCGGTCCTCATTCTCGACGAGCCGACGAGCAATCTCGACGCCAATGCCGAACTGGCCTTCCGCGATGCGCTTCAACGCATACGCCGGGAGACCGACATCACCATGATCGTGGTCGGCCACCGCTTGTCGACCGTCGCCATGGCCGATCAGGTCGTGGTGCTCGAGGAAGGTCAAATAATTGAAATGGGAACGCATAACGAATTGCTGGTACGCGGCGGATGGTACGCTGATGCGCATGCCAAACAACAAGCGGTGCCATTGATTCAAGGGGAGAAGACAGCCCGTGGGTAATACCGAAAATGGCGAACTCAATCTCATCAGCGGCGGTGTTGCGGTCGATGACCGCGGCAAGCTGCAATTCTGCAATGACTTCGATATGGCGGCGGTGCGCCGGTTTTATGTTGTTTCCAATCACCAGGCGCAATTCGTCCGCGCCTGGCACGCCCACAAACGAGAAGCGAAATTCGTTTATGTCGCAAGCGGCGCGGCGATGCTCGCCGCCGTCAAGGTCGACAATTGGTCTTCGCCCGACCCGGGGTTGGAGATCAGCAAATTCGTGCTGGCGGAAGACAAGCCAGGCGTCCTTTATGTGCCGGGCGGATATGCCCATGGCTTCATGACCTTGCGGCCCGATACGCGGTTGTTCTTCTTTTCCACGGCCACCCTTGATGAAAGCCTTGATGACGATGTGCGTTACCCGTTCGATTATTGGAATCCATGGACCGTGGTTCCGCGCTAGGCGAACGAATGCAATCACCCGGTAACACAAATGGTTGAAGCTCCCACAGATTCACGCCTTGCGCCCCTACCGGCACTTGACCCGACGGATCCCATTTCGGCGGCTCTGGAACGTGTGGGGGATCGTTACGGCGCCATCGTTGCCGTGGTCGATGCGGATGGCTGTGTGACCGGTATCGTTTCCGCCGGCGATTTGCGCCGCGCCATTCTGAATGGCCGGATGGGTTCGACCCCGGTGAGCGAGGTGATGAACCGGGACCCCGTGACCATCCATCAGGCCGAGTTGGAAAACGAGGACAGCATCAACACCGCGCTGGCCGGTCTCCGGGCGCTCTATCCTAAAGATCATCTGCAGGTGATGATTCCAGTTGTCGACAGCGAGCGCCGCCCGCTTGGCATGATCGACTTGCAGACCTTGCTGACGCGCGCGCCGGGGGATGGTTTGGCGCCGCGCCGGCGCACCGTTTTGGTGGTTGGCGGCGCCGGCTATATCGGCTCCGTGCTGGTGCGAAAACTGCGCGCGGAGGGTTGGGCGGTGCGGGTGCTCGATCTCTTTCTATATGGCCGCCGGTCTCTGGCCGGTCTTGAGGGAGACATCGATATTGTCGAGGGCGATGCCAAGAATATCGACACCTTGGTCGAGGCCGTGGCGGATGTCGATGCGGTGGTATATTTGGCCGAACTGGTCGGTGATCCGGCGGTGGCCCAGGCGCCGCAAACCGCCCTCAAGACCAACTATCTTGCCGTTACCGCCCTCGCTCAGCTGTGCGGATATCTCAATATCAACCGCTTCGTTTACACCTCCTCCTGTAGCGTCTATGGCGCCAGCGCCAATCCCGACGAATTCCTGACCGAAATATCGGCGACCGAGCCGGTGAGCCTTTACGGCAAGATCAAGCTGATGGTGGAGGATGCGGTACTCTCCATAGCCAAAGGCTCCGACCAGTTCTTTGCGCCGACCATTCTCCGGCTTGGCACGGTCTATGGATGTTCGCCCCGGGCGCGTTTCGACCTGGTGGTCAATACCTTGGTCAAGCACGCCGCATCGCGCGGCGCCATCGATCTCTTCGGCGGCGAGCAATGGCGGCCCCATGTTCATGTCGGTGATGTGGCGCGCGCCATAGTAACCGTGCTCGATGCGCCGCTCGATTCGGTGCGCACCGAGATATTCAATGTCGGCGATTCCGATCAGAACTACACCATCAACGCGCTCGGCGATCTTGTTGCCGCGGCGTTCCCCGATGTGACCGTCAACCGGATAAATACCGCGGTCGATCCAAGAAACTACCGGGTGGACTGTGCCAAACTGCATGACAGCCTTGGTTTTGAAATCGAAACCACGGTGGCGGACGGCGTGCGCGAACTCAAGGCGGCGCTGGAGTCCGGCGACCTCGGCGATCTCGACCAATCCGAATACAGCAATCTGCAGAGGGTGC
>CAZUVO010000026.1:0-20439 GCA_964623955.1 uncultured Rhizobiaceae bacterium | reverse complement strand
AGGAATTGGCCTTCGAATAGCCGATCGGCGCAAGAGAGAGATATGAACGACAGTTTTATTCCCTATGGCCGCCAAAGCCTCGATGACGACGATATCGCGGCGGTGGTGGAGGTGCTGCGCGGCGACTGGCTCACCCAGGGGCCGAACATCGCCGCTTTCGAGGCAGCGGTGGCGGCACGGGTCGGCGCCAAACATGGCGTCGCGGTGGCGACCGGCACGGCGGCGCTGCATTGCGCCTGTTATGCGGCCGGTGTCGGCCCCGGAGACGAAATCATCACCGCGCCGATCACGTTCGCGGCGAGCGGCAATTGCGCGCTCTATCTCGGCGCCGGCGTCAAATTCGTCGACATCCGCCCGGATACCTACTGCCTCGATCCGGCCAAGCTCGAAGCCGCCATCACACCCAAGACCAAAGCCATTATCCCGGTCGACTATACCGGTCAGCCCGCCGATATGGACGAGATCAACGAAATCGCCGCGCATCACGGCATCCCAGTCATCGCCGATTCCGCGCACGCCTTGGGCGCGACCTATAAGGACCGGCCGGTCGGCTCCCTGGCGGCGATGAGTATATTCTCGTTTCATCCGGTCAAGCATGTGGCGATGGGCGAAGGCGGCCTCATTGCCACCGACGATGACGATTTGGCGGCGGCGCTTCGCTTGTTCCGCACCCATGGCATCACCAATGACGGCGCCGCCATGCGCCTGCCGGCGCAGGCCGCCGACCGGGAGAACAGCGGGCATGGCGCGGCCAATGCCGAGGATCGCGCCCCCTGGTACTACGAGATGCAGGAATTGGGTTTCAATTACCGCATCACCGATATTCAGTGCGCCCTCGGGCTGAGCCAATTGTCCAAGCTGGACGGATTTCTCTCGCGGCGGCGCGAGATCGCGGCGCGCTACAGCGCGGCCTTCTCGAAATCCGATCTGCTGATCGCGCCGCATCAGGAAGCGGACCGGGAAAGCGCCTGGCATCTCTATATGCTGCGCTTGCGCCTCGACCGGCTGGGCAAGAGCCGGCGCCAGATATTCGAGGAGCTTCGCGCCCGCAAGATCGGCGTGCATGTGCATTATATTCCGCTCCACCTCCTGCCCTATTACCGCGAGCGGTTCGGCTACAAACGGGGCGATTTCCCGGAGTCGGAAGCCTATTACGATGCGGCGCTGACCATCCCACTGTTCCCGGCGATGGCGGATCGGGATTGTGAGCGTGTCATCGAAGCGGTATTCGCCTGCGTCGACTGATGGCACGCACAATCGCGATCGTTCAGGCGCGCCTGGGCTCGACCCGCCTCCCCGGGAAGATCCTGCTGCCGCTGGCGTCGCATTCCGTGCTGTCCCATGTGCTCACGCGCTGCGCCGCCGTGCCGGGGATCGATCGCGTTTGTTGCGCCACGACGGATTCAGCCGAAGACGATGCGGTGGTTGACGAAGCGGCGCGGTGTGACGCCTTGATCTATCGCGGCTCCGCCGAGGACGTTCTGGCGCGCTATGCCGGCGCAGCGCGGCAAACGGACGCGGATATCGTGCTCCGCGTGACGAGCGATTGCCCGGCCATCGATCCGGCGGTGTGCGGCGCCGTTCTCGATCTCCGCGCCCAGTCGGGCGCGGATTATGCGGCCAATAATATGCCCGGCTCCTGGCCGCACGGGTTGGACTGCGAAGCCTTCACCCGCGATGCGCTTGAAGCCGCCGATGCCAATGCGTCCCACGCCTTTGAGCGTGAACATGTCTCGCCCTGGATGCGCGCGCGAGAGGGCTTGCAGCGGGTTAATCTGGAAGCACCGCCCGGCCTTCCCGGCGCAACGCGATGGACCCTGGACTATGCCGAAGACTATGCCTTCTTCGAAGCCTTGTTTTCCTACCTCCCGAGCGGTCCGAAGGGATATGCCATGGCCGCGGTACTCGATGTACTCGCCCTTCATCCCGAGATCGCGGAAATCAACTCGGCGCATCACGGCGCCACCAAAAGTGCCCCTTTCGGTCCGCTCCGTGACCGAGCCAAAGTGAGAAACGAGCGACATGCCTAAAGATATCTATTGCACCATCGGACCGGCCTCCATGAACAAGCGGGTTCTCGCCCGGCTCGAGGAATTGGGCGCGACCCTGTTTCGCATCAATCTGTCCCACATCAGACTCGAAGACGTCGCCGAGGTGATCGATTTTATTCAGGCGCACAGCTCGGTACCGGTTTGTCTCGACAGCGAAGGCGCGCAGATCCGCACCGGGAGCCTCACCGAGGACAGCGTCACGGTGCCTGAAAGCGCGGTGATGTTCGCCCGGCGCGAGGCGGTGGCGGGAGACGCCCAAACTCTCAGTTTTTATCCCAGTGGGATTGTCGATTCCCTCGAAGTCGGTGATTTCGTCAGCATCGATTTCAATTCGGTGCTTGTGCAGGTCACCGATGTTACGCCCGACGGCGCGACGATGCGCGTGCTGACCGGCGGGAAGTTCGGCCAAAACAAGGCGGTGACCGTCGAGCGGCCCATCGACATGCCGCCGCTCACCGAGAAAGATCGCGCCGCGCTGCGCATCGGCCGCGAAAAGGGCCTGACATACGCTGCGCTCTCCTTCGCCAACAGAGAATCCGATGTTGATGTTATTCGCGAGATCGTCGGCGACGACACCTTCGTGATATCGAAAATCGAATGCAAGAACGGGCTCCGCAACCTGTCCGGAATCGCGGCGAAATCCGATGGCTTGCTAATCGATCGCGGCGATCTGTCGCGCGAATTTCCCGTAGAACGCATTCCCGCGCTGCAAAAGCATATCGTGCGCGTGGCCAAAGTCGCCGGGCGCAAGGTGTATGTCGCGACCAATCTGCTCGAATCGATGATCACCGCGCCCGGCCCGACCCGCGCCGAGGTCAACGACGTCTACAACACGCTGCTCGACGGCGTCGACGGTCTTGTGTTGGCGGCGGAAACGGCGATCGGTGCAAACCCCATCGCCTGCGCCAGCATGATCGTCAAGCTGATCCGTGAGTTCGAGGCCGGTCCCGAAGCCGTCGCGGGCACCTACGATCTCGAAGCCTCGTCGCTTCTGGTGGAGCCCCATGGCGGCCAGCTCATTCACCGTGAGCAGGAGGCTCCCGAGGCGGCTGAATTGGACCGATTCACCAGCCTCACCGTCGATCAAAACGTGCTGATGGATTGTCAGCAAATCGCCCAAGGCACCTATTCGCCGCTCACCGGGTTCATGACCAAGCAAGCCCTGGAGTCGGTTTTGAGCGAAAATCTCTTGCCCGAGGGCACCGCCTGGACCTTGCCGATCATGCTTCAGGTCGACTCGGTGCGGGCCGGGGACATTCATCCCGGGGAGCGCATCCTACTAAAGAGCGAAGCGGGCACCGCGCATGCCTTGCTGGATGTCAGCGAGGTCTTTCCGGTGGATTTTGATGCCGTCGTTGAGCGCTGGTTCGCGACGGCGTCGACCGATCATCCCGGCGTGGCGCGCCTTGCCAAAGCTGGCGGCCATTTCATCGCCGGCGATGTCACCTTGATCGCGCCGATACCCTCGCCCTATCGCCAGTTTGAGCTCAGCCCGGCGCAGACCCGGTTCGTTTTTGGTCACAAAGGCTGGAGCCGGGTGGTCGGATTTCATACCCGCAACGTCATTCACCGGGTGCACGAACATATTCAATTGAGTGCGCTGGAACAGAGCGGCGCGGACGGCCTTTATGTCAGCCCGGTAATCGGGCCCAAGAAGACCGGCGATTTCCTGCCCGAGCCGATCATGCGCAGCTATCAGCTGATGCTGGATTTGGGGCTCTATCCCGAGGGCAAGGTGGTGCTCGGCAGCTTCGCCACCTATTCGCGTTATGCCGGACCGCGCGAGGCGGTATTCACCGCGCTTTGTCGCAAGAATATGGGATGCTCACACTTCATTGTCGGGCGCGACCATACGGGTGTCGGCGATTTTTATCGGCCGGAGGAAATCCCCGCCCTGTTCGATTCCCTGGGTGATATCGGCCTGACGCCGGTCTTTTTCGATGCCATCGGTTATGACCCGGAGCGCAATGATTATGTCGCGCGCGGCGCGGCAAAAGCGCTGGAGCCGATTAGCGGTTCGGACATGCGCACCGCGCTCCGTGCGGGGGAGGCGCTTCCCGAATGGTTCATGCGCGACGCCATCCAAGACATGCTTCGCGCCGAGCTCCGCTCCGGACAGGCGATTTTCTCAGAATAATGAATTTGCGCGCCGACGATATTGCTCACATGCCGGGCGCCGGCGAAGCCGGCTATGCCACGTCCTGCCCTTCGATTCGAAGGCGTAATTTGTCCAACCGATTCTGGATTGCGGACAGGTGAGACTCGCGGATTTCATCGAATTGGCCGTCGCCGGCGAGATTGTTTTGCGCGAACGGGTCCTGCACGAGGTCATAGAATTCGCGCAGTTCCGGGACAAAGTTCTCGGCGCACACAATGCTCCGGTGGCGGGCGGAACGAACGCTCATATAAAGCGGCTTCGCGGCGATATTGCAGCGCCCGAGGCCGGCATTTTCGCTCCACACCAGCGCTTCCGGTTGCGCCCGCCGCGCCCGGATGGGAAGGCCCTGAAAAACGTCGGGCGGTGTGATGCCGGCGAGATCGAGAATTGTCGGCGCAAGGTCGAGATGGCTGGAAAGGGCATCGATCGTTTCCGGCGAAATATCGGGGCCATTGACGATGAGCGGAACGTGCAAATGCTCGTCATAGAAGAGACGCGGCAGGTTGCTGCCGAGCCCGCGATGCGGCGCACCGGCCTCCGTGCCGTGATCGCCGGTAATGACAATGACGGTATCTTCGGCGACGTCCGCGCGCGCGAGAATTCGGCGCAGTTCGCCGAGGCGCTCATCCACCAGAGCAAGCCCCATATCGTAGAGAATGCCACGCTGCCCGGGCGCGCGGTCTTTCGTAATTCGGCGGTAGGCGCGAATGCCGTCGCTGATGCGCCCCGGGGTGGGTTGGGCCAGCAATTTGGAGATCTGCAGCTTGGCTTCATGCAGATCGAAATAATGCAGCAGCGCGAAAAACGGCCGGTCCGAGCGGCGCGCGAGAAAGCCTTTGAACTGTCTGTTGACTTCACCGGCATCAAAAGCGCGCCGGTTGGAGAGCAGGTGGATACGCTTGTTGAAGCGGGCGAAGAGGCGCTTACGCCGTTCGATTCGCCGTCGCGTGCGGCGGCTGAGCCCGTCTTCACCAAGCGCGAACTGATAGTCGGACTGCAACAGAGCGATTTTCTCGAGGCAGACGCGGGGATCGCGGTCGAGCAATTTGCGCTCGGCGCGGACGGCCGCCAGCAACGGCTTGCGGGGGCGGCCGCTGCGCGGCGCGCTGGAGGCTTCGAGCGCTGCGATAAAGCTCTCCGTATCGTCAAGCACGCGTCGGAATTTGGGCACGAAGATGGCCATCAATTCGGTTTCACTGACATCGCCGGCCTGCCACGACGCGATGAGCTCGCTGAGGGCGGCGACATAAATCGAGCGGAACCATTGATAGAGATCGATCAGATCGAGAAAATAATCGAACCCCCGGTCATATCCGAAATGGGACGAGCAGGGATGGCCGGTTATCAGGCCGTAGGTCTCGAAGCCGTCCTGTTGCAGAAGTTCCGGAAAAGATACCGGGCGGTGTCGAATGCCGTCGTCATAACCGCCGAAGTCGAACGGCAGAGACGAGGTGAACATCCCGGGAAAGGCGAAGCTTGTGACGCAGCCGTTGGAAAAATAATTGGGACAACTGATTCCGCCGGTCGCCAGCTCGTCGAGATTGGGCGTCACCGCCGGCCGATAGCCCGAGAGACCCATGCGGTCATACCGCAGAGTGTCGATGACGAGCAGAATTATGTTGGGCATGGGGCGTGCGGCGGCACGTTGAATTTGCCGGTCATATCATCGCGAGAATGCATGAAAGATATCAGATGAGAAAGGAATCCAACCCCTTCGACATGGACATGTGGCAGGTGTACCACAACTTTTATTTCCATTGCGACAAACATCGCTTTCAGAAGATGTTTGCACGCTACGACCTGTTCCGCATGGTCATGGACATGCCGGGCGATATCGTCGATGCCGGTGTTTATAAAGGAACGAGCACCATTCTCTGGGCGCATCTTCTGGAAACCTACCAGCCACATTCGCGCTCGAAAATCGTGGCGTTCGATACGTTTGAAAAGGCGTTCGACCACGCCCGGGCGGATGAAAGCGACGCGGTCGAGCTGCACCAGACAAGCTATGACGCCGGCGCATACGACAATCTCGTCGCGGCGCTGGATCGCCTCGGCCTCAGCCATCGGGTGGAGTTGATCAAGGGCGATATCGTGGCGGAGTTCCCGCGTTATCTGGCCGAAAATCCCGGATTTCGCATTAATCTCTTGCACTGCGACCTTGATGTCTATTTGCCGACCGCAAAATTGCTCACCCTCGCCTGGCCGCGGTTGGTCAACGGCGGCATCGCCGTATTCGATGAGTATGCCGTGGGGCGATGGGGAGAATCGGATGCGGTGGACGAGGTGTTCGCGACGCTCTCGCGGCCGCCCCGCCTCAAGCTTCTCTCGGCAAGCCCGACGCCGACGGCATATTGCGTCAAAGGCGAAGACCCGGATGACGGATAAATCTCGGCTGGCGGTATTTCGCGCCGATGCCGGATCGACAATCGGCTGGGGCCATGTGATGCGCTGCTCCGCACTCGCCTATAGTTTGCGCGCCGCCGGTTGGCGCTGCGTTTGGGCCACAGCGTCCGGAGAGTCCGCCATGACGGCGCGCCTGTCGGCTCGGTTCGATGAAATTGTCGAATTGTCGCCGGGTCAAGATGAGCCGGAGGCAATGCGTAACCGCTGGCGAGGGGGCTGCCATCTGCTGGTGATCGATCATTATGAGCGAGGCGCCTGTTTCGGGGCTGCTTGCCGCAGTTGGGCAGATAGGATCTTGGTCATCGATGACCTCCCCGAAAGGGCGCACGATTGCGATCTCTTGTTGGACACAGCGCCTGGCCACAGCGAACAGGATTATCGCCGGCGTGTGCCCGAGGAGGCGCAGCTCCTGCTTGGTCCCGACTATGCGCTGCTGATGCCTGAGTATGCCGCCGCCCGCCGGCACGTGTTACCACGAAGCTATAAGGGTGCCGCCAAGCAGGTGTTGGTGGCATTGGGCGCGACAAACCCAGAAGATCTATTGGATAAGATATTGGATGCGGTTGATCAAGCGTCGGTCGCCCTTGCCCCCGATCTCGTCTTGGCGTGGAACATGCCCGACATTGATCGGCTTGCGGCGCGCGCCGAGCGCGCCGGTGGGCGGGTGCATGTCGATGTTAAAAATATGGCCGAGCTCATGGTTGCTGCAGATCTCGCGATCGGTGCTGGCGGGAACAGTGCCTGGGAGCGGTGCACTCTCGGCCTACCGAC
The DNA here is from genome assembly GCA_964623955.1 of uncultured Rhizobiaceae bacterium. Classification (GTDB taxonomy): domain Bacteria; phylum Pseudomonadota; class Alphaproteobacteria; order UBA828; family UBA828; genus PTKB01. Next base: position 13,056 of record CAZUVO010000026.1, on the reverse strand, counting down.
GCTGCTGTTGGTGATTGCCGAGAACCAGCGGATCAATGCCAAGGCACTGGATGGGGTGGGCGCGGTGCAAGTCGTCGCACCCGAAACCGACTACTTGGTTGGCGCCATCGAATCGCTGGCCGGTGACTCATCCGCGCTCGAAAATATGTCGGCGGCCGCGGCACGCCTGGCGGACGGCCTTGGCGCCATTCGCGTAAGCCAAGCAGCGGTCGCCCAGCCCGAGGCGCGGGACGGCCGGGCGGTTCGGTTGCGGCCGGCGCGTATGGCGGACGCCGACACCCTGCTCGCCTGGCAACGCCAACCCGAAACGCGCCGCTTCGCCCGCAACCCGCAAATTCCGGAACGCTCCGAGCATATGCGGTGGATGGCCGAAAAACTCGACGATCCCGGCTGCCTGATGAACATCATCTTGCATGGCGAGGTTCCCGCCGGCGTGGCGCGGCTCGACCGCATGCCGGAGGGCTACGAAGTGTCGATTGCCATGGATCCAGGGCGCTTTCGTCTGGGACTGGGCGGTATCGCGCTCACCTTGCTTCATGGCCTGGTGTCGGAAGCGGATCTCTGGGCGCATGTGCAAGCCGAGAACCTGGCGAGCCAGGCATTGTTCCGGCGCGCCGGCTATTGCGAGACGGAACTAAGCGGTTGGCTCGTTCAGAGGGGTTGCGGGGAAGGTGGCGCGCGCTCATGAGAACGGCGAAGACCCTGACGATCGACGGCCGGAAAATAGGTGCTGGCGCACCGCCATATATCGTCGCCGAACTGTCCGCCAATCATCAGGGCGATATCGAACATGCATTGTCATTGATTGTGGCCGCCAAACGTGCCGGCGCCGACGCGGTCAAGATTCAAACTTACACCGCGGACACGATCACCATCGATCATGACGGGCCGGGCTTTAAAATAGAAAGCGGATTGTGGCGCGGCCGCACGCTCTACGAATTATATCAAGAGGCCAGCACGCCGTGGGAATGGCACGCCGATTTGTTCGCCAAGGCGCGGGAGTTGGACCTCACGATCTTTTCGAGCCCGTTTGACCCATTGGCCGTGGACTTCCTGGAGGCGCTTGGATCACCGGCTTACAAAGTCGCTTCCTTCGAGATCGTCGATCTGCCGCTGATCGAACGAATCGCCGCGACCGGAAAGCCGATCATCATGTCGACCGGCATGGCCACCGCCGGGGAGATTGAAGAGGCCGTGCTGGCGGCGCGCGGCGCCGGCTGCGAGGAGATCGCGCTGCTCCATTGCACCAGCGGCTATCCCACCCCGCCCGAAGATTCCAATCTGGCGGCGCTCGGCGAACTCGCGCGCCATGATGTGGTGACGGGCCTTTCGGATCATACCTTGGGCATTGCGGTGCCGATCGGCGCGGTGGCGCTCGGCGCCGCCATTATCGAAAAACATATGACGCTGCGCCGTGCCGACGGCGGCCTCGATTCCGCCTTTTCTCTTGAGCCGGAAGAACTGGCTGAAATGGTCGAGGCGTGTGTAATCGCTTCGAAAGCGGTGGGCCGGCCGCAATATGGGCTCGCGCCGAGCGAGGCCGAAAATGTTGTGCTGCGCCGGTCGCTTTACGTGGTCGCGGACATCAAGGCCGGCGAGGCGCTCACGCAGGAAAATATCCGATCTATCCGCCCGGGCCACGGCTTGCCGCCGAAGCATTTGCCCGATTTGCTCCGCCGCCGCGCGGGCCGGGACCTACCGCGCGGCACGCCGCTCCATTGGTCGGATCTAGCCGAGTAAAAATTTCCTATGGCTTCTCTCCAATCCGCCGCGATGTCTCCATACTTTACGCCGTTCGATTATAAAGCCGCGTGCGAAACCCCCGGTTGGCGCGATACGGTGGCCTGGCCGCTCTCCCATAGAGAAACGTTTCGCGTTACCCAAGCGGCAACACGTGCGGCGCTCGGATTTATCGACCGGCTCGACGAAGAACCCCTGCGATCGGCCGCCTTGCTTGGCCTCGGCAAGGTTCTTGCGCTGTCCATCAGCCTGATTGAGAACAGCTTCGTCCTGCAGGCGGCGGCCGAGACAGGTGCGCAGCTTCGGGGCGGTCCACCCGAATTGGCGGCGCTCGGCGGCGAAGAGCGCATCGAGCGGTCTCTCGACCTCAATGACCCCGCGCTGTTCAAGCCGATGGCGGCGCCGCGCGGGATCGCGATGCGCCGGCTGGTGCGCACCGCAAGCTGGACCCCATACTGGCGCTTGCCTTTAGCGATGGTGTCGCCGGAAATTGTCGCCGTCAGCCATAATGAGATGTTGCGAGACGCCGCGCGCCGCAACGGGGCGGCGGTAAAATTTTTTCATGCCGAGTCTCTTCTCCACACGGCGCGGCGGCAAAACACGGTGACGTCAAAATCGCCAACGGCCGAATCGAACGAATTTGCCGCGGCATTGGCGGCACGACTTGCCGAAATCGAAGGTTTGGCGCCGGCTTATCGCGAACGGCTCGCCGGCTTAATCGAGCCCTTGGTTAGACTGGCATTGTTGAAGGCGGTCGCTGATGTGCAAGCCATGCGACGGCTTAAGAAATTGCCGCAAAATATCTGGTCGGGTTCGGGCGGATACTATCCCGCCCGGGCCGTCGGTATGGAGGTGCGCCGCCGGGGCGGGCATGTGACGCGCTTTGCCCATGGCTGGTTCGCGGGCATGGCCGGCGTGACGGAAGGCATCGAGTTCGCCGAACTGGCGGTGAGCGACCGTTTTGTGGTGGAGACTCCGATCGGCGCTGAAAATTTAAAAAGCGCGCACGGGCTCGGCGCCATGGCGAAAAACTCGCGAGTTGAAATAATCGGCCACAGGGGCAAATCCGCCCTCGACGAACTGGCGCTCGATCGGCCATCCCGCTCCAACATGCAGCCCCACGTGATATATGCGTCGACCATCTTGCGTGGCCAGCGGCAGTTTTTCCCCCCGATCTTGCCCGACGTGATCTACCTCGATTGGCAATTCCGTCTCGTCGAAGCGGTGCAGAACATGCCCGTCGATCTCCTCTGCAAGCCGCATCCCGAAGGCCTGTTGCGCGGGCAGCGCCATCCGCTGGCGGACATCGCGCCGACCAGCGTGCAGCCATTCGAGTCGCACATCGCTTGGGCGGATCGGTTTCTGTTCGATTACGGCCAATCGACGACCTTCGCGGAGGCGCTTTGTACGGACCGTCCCATCATCTTCATCGATATGGGAAATCCGACTTTCAGCGAATCGGTGAAAGCAATGATTGACCGTCGTTGCCGGGTTATCCGAGCCGGTTTCGATGCGCGCAACAGACCTCAAGTGGATCCGGACGAACTCAAGGCGGCACTGTGCGAAGGCGCCGATCATGCGGATCCGGAGGAATTTCGCGCGCTTCTCATGGGAGAGCCGGGTTGAGCGGCATCTGCCTCTGCGCCGGTGTGCAGGATTCGGGCGGCTCTGTGGCTGCCATGCTCGCTGGCATGGCCTTGGCCGGTCAGAAAGAGGAGTTCCTTGAGCCCGGCCCCGGCATCGCGCTCGGCGCGGCGCGCCATGCTCGGCTGCCGGGCGACAAGCCGCTAACGGCGCGTGACAGCGGATTGGCCGTCGCGGTGGACGGAGAAATATTTGACGATCACGGGCCGCTCGATGACCCCGCCGCTGCGATCGCGGCGCACTACCGGGCCGACACACTGGAACGATTGGCCTGGTTGAACGGCAGCTTCTCGGCGATTGTCGTCGATCCCGAGAAAAACCGGATCATTCTTGCCACGGACCGGGTCGGCAGCCGCACGTTGTTCGTTTGGCGGCAGGGGCGGCAGCTCGCCGTTGCGTCCCGACTCGATGCGCTGCTTGCCGATACGCGTGTTCCGAGGCGCTTAAGCGTCCAGGGTGTTACCGAGCTGCTGTCCTATCAAAGAACCGTCCTCGATCACACCCAATATGCCGATGTTCGGTCCATGCCGTCGGCGCAAATTTGGTCCGCCGAGGGAGATGATTGGCGCGAGCGTGAGAGCCGCCGGCTGGTTTGGCAGGCGCCCGATTTCGATCAGGCGGAGGGCGCGGAGCGCTTGGCCGAAGCCATGCTGAAGGCCGTCAAACGGCGTACCGCGGACGATGTCCGCCACGGTCTGTTGCTGTCGGGCGGGCTCGATGCGCGGTGGGTTTTGGCGGGCGTCAACAAAGCCGGGCGAGATATCTCCTGCCTCACCCTCGCCAGCCATGACAATTTGGAGGTCGAAATCGCGCGGCGCAGTGCGCAAACGGTGAACATGCCGTTCCGCTTTATTGAGAATAAACCCGATGCGCTATCGGCCCATTTCGACGACGCGACGCGGGCGAGTGACGGCCTGTTTACGGCGCCGCTTAATTTGTTCGGCGCGCTTCCCGACATTGTCCGGACGCATGATGTACTGCTTTCCGGCCATGGTCTGGATTACACACTCAGGGGCTATTATTTGCCCTGCTCCATGGTGCGCATTGCCGGCTCGACGACCCGCCTGCCGAAGCTTCGCGCCATAGCCGACGGCAGCCCCAAAACGGTGTCCGACAGTCTGCGCATCGGCGTGGATATGGACGCGCTACAATCCGTGCTTTCTCCCAAGGCTCGCTCCGGATGGGACGAACGGCGCGTCGGCGCCATGGCCCTGGCGCTGTCCACCGCTGATATCGAGGATCCTTACAATGCCTGGGATGCATTTATCTTGCATTCCCTTGGCCGCCATTACGCCTATAGCGATTTTGTCGCGATGAGCGCGGTTGTCGCCCATCGGGCGATGACATTCGATCCCGATATTCTCGACCTCTATTTTTCCATGAAGCCGGCCTGGCGCGCGAGCGGGCGTATGGCCCATGCCGCGATGAAAAAGCTCGGCCCCGATCTGATGACTCTGCCCGATGCCAATAGCGGCCTGTCCGCGAAGCACGGCTTCGGTACCCAGAGCTTTCTTTTGTTTGCGCGCGCATCGGCGCGCCGCGTCGGTTTGATGGCGCGTCCGCCGCGCCTGGCGAATGCGACCTGGAGCCATGGCAGCTGGAGCAATTTTCACGAATTGCTGCGCCGCGATCCGTTGTTGGTCGCGCGCCTCGAAGGCCTGGCCGAAAATCCCGCTTTACTGGACAGCGGCTTGTTCGACGCCCAGGGCCTGGAGCGCGTCGTCGCGGATCATCTATCCGGGCGTACCAGCCACCGCAAGCTGTTGCTGGAACTGTTGACCCTATCCAGTTGGCTGGCGGGCCATCCCTATTCGGAGGTGGTTCATGACGGCTGATTTCACGTTGGCGGGCTACCACGCCTTGGTCGAGGGATTGCTCGGCCGAGGCTACAAGGTGGCCGGGTATGGCGACGCCGATCCCGCCGCGCGTCATCTCATCTTGCGTCACGATCTCGACATGTCGATCGACGCGGCGTTGCCGCTCGCCCGCATCGAAACGGCGCTTGGCGTCAAGGCAAGTTATTTCGTTCTCTTGCGCGGCGAGACCTACAACCCGTGGACGGCGGCGGCGGGCGATAAACTTCGGCAGATTCTCGATCTCGGCCATGAAATCGGACTCCATCTCGATGCCTCTCTCTATTCGAAAGACCCCGCGGCGTTCGACCGCGCGGCGGCGCAGGAGTGCGATGCATTGGAGGCGGTAGCCGGTACAGCGATCGAGACGGTAAGCTTCCACCGCCCGGCGGAAAAGTTGCTCGGGCGCGACGCGGCGATCGCCGGTCGCCGCCATACCTATCAGCCGAGATATTTCAGCGAGATGGGTTATTGCTCCGATAGCCGGGGCGAATGGCGCCACGGCCACCCCTTCGATCATCCCGCCCTCGCCGAAGGCCGAGCGCTGCAATTGTTGACTCACCCGATCTGGTGGAACCGCGACGATGCGGCCGATCCGGTGCAGGTGCTCGACCGTTTCCGCATCGAGCGGGACAAGGCGCTTGCCGTCGCCCTCTCGGCCAATTGCCTGCCCTACCGCGAGGCCCGGGGGGACAATCCGGGCCCGCTGTCGGCAAACGACGAGTAGATGACAAAACCGATTTCGATATTAGGTATTCATGATGGCCATGATTGCGCCGCCGCGTGGCCTTGACGCCCACATCAAGATTTCGCGGGATAAGGACGAATAGAATATGACACGCATCGCAGTCATCGGCGTCGGCTATTGGGGCCGCAACCTGGCGCGGAACATCTCGGCGCTCGGCGTGCTCGCCGGCGTTTGCGAACCGGAGGAAGAGGCGCGCGCGATGGTGCGCGAGACCTATCCCGATGTGGTGGTTCATGACCACCCCGGTACGGTGTTCGGCGATTCCGGAATCGATGGCGTGGTCATCGCAACGCCGGCCGAGATGCATGGCACCCTGACGCGCCAGGCCCTGGAGGCGGGTAAGCATGTCTTTGTCGAAAAGCCGCTCTGCCTCGACGTTGCCGAGGCCGTGCAGCTCGAGCATCTGGCGGATGAAAAGGGGCTGGTCCTGATGGTCGGGCATTTACTGCTTTACCACCCGGCCTTCAGGGCGCTGATGGAGATCGTCAAGGAAGGGCAGCTCGGCAAGCTGCGCTACATCTATTCCAACCGGTTGAGCCTGGGCAAAATTCGCCGCGAGGAAAACGCCCTCTGGTCGTTTGCGCCGCATGACATTTCCATGATCTTGCAACTGGCCGGCGACATGCCGCGCCGCGTGGTGGCGAGCGGCGCCCATTATCTGACCGACGGCGTGGCCGACACCACGCTGTCGCATCTCGTATTCAACGACAATCTCCAGGCGCATATCTATGTTTCCTGGCTCCACCCCTTCAAGGAGCAGAAACTCGTCGTGGTCGGCGACAAGTCGATGATCGTCTTCGACGACACAAAACCGGCGGCGGAAAAGATCTTGCTGTTTCCGCATGAGGTCGGCTGGGAGGGTGATATTCCGGTTGTTTCCAAGGCCGCGCCCGAGCCCGTGGCATTCGTCGAGAGCGAGCCGCTGCGCAACGAGTGCGAGGCGTTTCTCGGCGCCATCAGCGGCACGTCGCGCCCGCCATCCGATGCAGCGGAAGGCATTCGCGTTCTCAAGGTGCTGGATGCCTGCCAGCAATCGATTTTGCAAGGCAGGGCGATGGAGTTCGATTCCCCATGACGCAAGAACCCTTTATTCACTCCTCCGCCATCGTCGATGACGGTGTCGAACTTGGTGCCGGCTGCAAGGTCTGGCATTTTTCCCATCTGCTCGCCGGCAGCCGTATCGGCGAGAATTGTATCTTCGGCCAGAATGTCATGGCCGGTCCGGATGTCGTCATCGGTTCGGGCTGCAAAATTCAGAACAATGTTTCGATTTATAGGGGCGTGACGCTCGAGGATGATGTCTTCTGCGGCCCCTCCTGCGTTTTCACCAATGTTCTAACGCCGCGCGCTTTCGTCGAGAGAAAGGACGAATTCCTGCCGACCCGGGTGGGCAAGGGCGCCACCATCGGCGCCAATGCGGTCATCATTTGCGGCGTGACCATCGGCGCCTATGCGATGATCGGCGCGGGCGCGGTGGTCACCCGGGATGTGTCGCCCCATGCGCTGATGCTCGGCAGTCCGGCACGCCGCAAGGGATGGGTGTCGCGCACGGGCGACGTGCTCGGTCCCGATCTCGTCTGTTCGCGCAGCGGCGAAACCTATGAAGAAAAAGACGACCAGCTTTTTGCAAAAGGATCCCCCTCTTGAGCATTCCCTTTGTCGACCTGAAGGCGCAATACGACGATCTCAAGGGTGAGATCGATGCCGGCATTCAGCGCGTCCTCGATCATGGGCGGTTTATTCTGGGCCCCGAGGTTCAGGAATTCGAGACGGCGTTGGCGGAGCATGTCGGCGTGGCGCATGTGGTGAGCTGCGCCAACGGCACCGACGCGCTCATCCTGGCGCTGATGGCCGAGAATATCGGCCCGGGCGACGCGGTGTTCGTGCCCTCCTTCACCTTTACCGCGACCGCCGAGACGGTGCTGTTGCTCGGCGCGACGCCGGTCTTCGTCGATGTCGACGAGGACAACTTCCTCATCGATTGCGATGATTTGGAGCAGCGCATCGCGGCGGTCAAGAAAGCGGGCAACTTAACGCCGCGCGCCATTATCCCCGTCGATCTGTTCGGCCTGCCGGCGGATTACGCCAGTTTGGAGAAAATCGCCACAGCTCATGATCTATTTCTTCTCGCCGATGCGGCGCAGAGTTTAGGCGGCGCCGCGCAGGGTCGCGCCGTCGGTGGCTTGGCGCCGGCGACGGCGACCAGCTTTTTCCCCGCCAAACCGCTCGGCTGTTATGGCGATGGCGGCGCGCTGTTGACCGACGATGCCGCGCGCGCGGAATTATGGCGCTCGCTGCGCGGCCATGGCACCGGCAAGGCGAAATATGATGTGGTGCGGGTCGGCCTGAACTCCCGTCTGGATACGTTGCAGGCGGCGATACTTCTGGCCAAGCTCAAGGTGTTCGCGGGGGAAATCGAAGCCCGCGACCAGCTGGCCAAGACGTATGACGCCGCGCTCAAGGACTCGGTGAAAACGCCGTCTCTGTCCGAGGGGCTGCGCTCCGCCTGGGCGCAATACACGATACAAACCGACGACCGCGATGGGCTGAAATTCCGCCTCGGCGAAAAAGGCGTGCCGACGGCGATCTACTATCCCCTGCCCATGCATTTGCAGACCGCTTACCGCTCTCTCGGCGAGGGCGAGGGCTCCCTGCCGGTCACCGAAGGGTTGTGCCAAAAGGTGCTCAGCCTTCCCATGCATCCCTATATGGACGATGCGACGGCGGCGCATATTTGTGATACCGTTCTCGCGAGCTTGTGACGGCGGATGGGATTGAATTCGGTGACCGCCAATCTCACCATCCTGGGAGATTCGAGAACGTTCGATACTTATTTTACGAACTCGAACTACACTGTCCGCTACGGCTACGAGAAAACCTTCCCGCATGTTTGGCGAAACATGGCGCTGAGGGATGAGCCTTGCGGTTTCGATGTGGTACACATTCCCGACCATTTCCGGGGCGGAACCGTGCAGAACAATATCATCCGCCTCGCCCTGACCGATCCGGCGGTCGTTGTCATCCTGGACGGCATTTGGGAGACGCTGATCGGCAAAAGGCATTTTGTGGAATATGTCGAACAACGGCGACAAACCGGGTCGCCGCAAGACGCCGACCAACCTGAGCCGGAATATGATCCCGCAGCCCTCTCCCGACTCTTTGTCGCCGGCGAATTATCGATCTCTCCGCGAAAGTTCGCCGACCGGTCGCGCCGAATCATTTCCTATTTCCGTCGGCGGCAGCGCCATATCATATGGATGACACTACCCGTTCCGCCGAAAAGCTTTGTCGGCAGCACATACCATGCCGGAGATTATCGGCCGAACGTCAATTGGCATGAATGTCTCGGTGCCGTAAACGACGCCGTTTGCCCGATTGTTGAAGCCTATGGCGGCAAGGTTTTGGATTTGACGGCGGAAATGGATGCGGTTGGCGGTGCCGGGGAGGCGTTCATAGATCAGTGGCATTTCACGCCAGCGTTTCATATTCATCTCGCCGAAGCTCTGCATCGCCAAGCGCGCCGTCTCGTGCGCGCAGCCCCCGGCCCCGGGCATGTCTCGCATGACTATATGCTCGGATCGCCCGACGGCCCGGTGGCGCATGACGTGATCCTCTATAATGGCGAGCCGGAGGCGGAGTTAGAACAATTCACACGGCTTGGGCCCCAGCAGATCATGCTTTACCCCGACGAACTCAAGCTCATTGACAATCCTCGGGGAAATGATCGCGCGGAATTCGAGAAGCAGGCGGTGCGGTGAGTCACTCAGGCGAGAAAACAAGTCTTTCAAAACCTCATTATTCCGAGGTGCGCCGCAAGGAAATTGCCGGCGACATAGCGGAGATACTGGCTTCCGGCCGCCTGATGATGGGCCCGTGGCTGAGCAAGTTCGAGGACAGTTACGCGCGCCTCACCGGGCGGAAATTCGCGATCGGCGTGAACACCTGCACGACTGCTCTGCAAATCGCTCTGACCTACGCCGATATAAGGGGAAAAGAAGTTCTCGTACCAGCCGGCAGCTTCGTCACTGATGTGAGCGTGGTAAGATTTGCCGGGGGTCTTCCGGTGTTGGTCGATATGAATCCGGAAACGCTGGGGTTGGATTTGTCAGACCTCAAACGAAAGATTACCGCCAATACCCGGGCGATAATTTGGGTGCATTTGGTTGGTAATATCGCGTCCGACTATCAGGCGCTGCTCGATATCGCGCGGGCCAAAAATATTTTCCTGATTGAAGATGCGGCGCACGCCCATGGTGCCGCCATCGACGGGAAACCCGCGGGATCGTTCGGCGACGCCAGCGCATTTAGCTTTTATCCGACCAAAATAGTCACCAGCGGCACCGGCGGGATGCTGACGACGGATGACCAGGCCCTGGCGACGTTCGCGCGCGAACTGCGCATCTTCGGCAAGAAAGAGGGCACCAACGATATCGTCCATTATGGCAATGACTGGTTCTTGGACGAGATTCGGGCCTGTGTCGGATACCATCACACGGAAGATCTCGACGAGCAGGTGGCGCGCCGCCGCGAAATTGCAAACCGGTATTGCGCGATGTTCGCCAACCAGCCGGGCATTCAACTGCTGAACCTGCCGGACGGCAGCGAACCGGCATGGTACCAGTTTCCGATTTTCCTGGATGCCGCCATCGATCGCGAATTGGTGATCGAGAAATTGCGCGATACACACAATATCGAGGCGAAAGGAATCTATCGCCCGATCGCGCATGAAGAAATCTTCTCGGATTTGAACGATGGCAGCCTGCAATCGGCCGAACAAACGCTCCTGCGATCGCTTTGCATTCCGATGCATGCCGGTCTCAGCGACAGCGATATCGAGCGCGTTGCCGCGGCCGTGATTTCGGAAATCTTCGAGCAGCTTGCTTGAATGCGCATCCTCGTTACCGGCGGCAACGGATTCATCGGCTCTCGGATCGCCGCGCATCTCGCGGGCAACGGACATGACGTGGTTGCGACCTGGCATGCGCGTAAGGATCGGCTGCCGCAGAACGATTTGGATGGTTTGACTTTTGAACCTCTCGACATAACCGACCGAAATTCGGTGCACGCCATGATCGGCGTCGGAAATTTTGGCGCCATTGTTCATACCGCTGCGCTCATAGACCGCGAAGACAGGCTGGACGCGCTGCCGCACTTGATTGGCTCGAACGTCGGTTCGGTGGGATATATTGTCGAAGCCGCCGGTCGCGGCAGCTGCCCGCGAATCGTCTTTACGTCGAGTATCGGCGTCTATGGCAGCGGCAATTCACCCGACGATGGCTTCTCCGAAAATTCTGTCGCGCCGGACACGCTTTATGGCTGGAGCAAACGGACGGCTGAGGAGATACTCGATTTGGCGACAGCCCGGGCGCCGGAAATAAGCGCGGTTAGTTTACGCTTGGCCGGAGTCCATGGGATTGGACGCAACAGCGGCGCTCTGTTCAATTTCGCCCAGGCCGCCATGCACGATAGGGCGATCAGTATTGCCGAGCCGACCAGTCGATTTCGTTGGTTGTTCATCGATGACGCGCTGCAATGCGTCGACCGCGCTCTGATGACGGAACTTTCCGCCGGGCATCATATCGTCAATGTCGCGAGCGCCGATTCATACACCCTGCTCGAAACAGCCGAGCGAATTCGTGACATCGCCGGCTCCCAATGCGCGATTGAGGCAACCGCCGAAGCGCGAAAACGCTGCTCGGTTCTCAACATAGACAAGGCGCGGCAGTTGCTGGATTTCAAACCGACAACGCTCCATAGGTTTCTACCCCCATACATTTCGGACCTGCGCGACAAATGACGACGGTCGGCATCCATCAACCCAATTACCTTCCGTGGCTCGGTTACTTTCACAAAATCTCAAGGTCCGATGTATTCGTATTTCTGGACGATGTTCAGTTCAGCAAAAACGGATACTGCAATCGCGTGCAAATTCTGCAAAACGGCAAGCCACGATGGCTCTCGGTGCCGGTCAGTCATAAGTTTGGCGAAGCGATCGATCAGATCACACCGGCCCAGCCGGATTGGCCGCGTCGTCACCTGGATACCTTTCGCACGAGCTATGGCAGTTCGCGGCATTTTCGGCCCGTTTGGACTTCACTAGGAGATATTTACGACGCCGTACCTACCGGCAGCTTGGCGCAGACCAATCGGTTCCTGGTCGAGGCAATCACCGAACAGCTTGGCCTGTCCTGTCAATTCGCGGCCTCGTCCAATTTGGACACCAAGGATTACACGGGCGACGACCGCTTGGTTCAAATTGTCAGGCGGATCGCGCAAGGGGGCTCGTATATTTCGGGACGTGGCGGCGCCAACTATCAGGACAAAGCAAAATTCGACGCGGCGGGCTTGTCCCTGACCTACGCGGAATTTGAGCCATCCGAATATTCCCAGGGTGACGGGCCGTTCGTCCCTGGCTTATCCGTCGTGGATGCCGCTTTCCATCTCGGCTGGGAAGAGACCGGCCGCCTTGTGACCGGTAAGCCGTAGGCACACTTCGAATCTTGAGAGTCCTCTGTCTCGATATCGAAGGCGGCTATGGCGGCTCGTCCCGGAGCCTGTTTCAATCTCTCTCGCAACTTCCGGACAGCATCGTTCAGCCGGAAGTCTGGTGCCGCCGCGCGGGGCCGGCGCAGGCGCAATATGATAACGCCGGAATCCCTTGCGCCGTGACGCCGGGCATGCCGCATGTCAGTGCCTTGCCGCGTCCGTCGCGAAATCTCTACGCCTTCGCTCGCGCGTACGTCCGCTTCCAGGCCTCCAAGGCGTTTCGCGCGGAACTCTGCGCCGCCGTCAATGAGCGGTTCGATGCTGTTCATTTCAATCATGAGGCGCTATTTCAGTTGGCGCGCTGGCTACGTCCCCGCACGCGGCCGCCCTTTACGATGCACATAAGAACGAATCTCGTGCCGACGCCGTTTTCCCGTTGGCAGGCAAGGACGATTGCGCGGAATATCGACCACACAATTTTCATCACTGAGATCGAGCAACGTTCCTGGCGGGCGCTTGGACTTCGTCCGCCCGGTGAAAGCGTCATTTACAATATAGCCGGCCCACCAGCCCCGGAGGTCGAGC